>CAUQVK010000033.1:0-17413 GCA_963521495.1 uncultured Streptococcus sp. | reverse complement strand
TGACTGTAATTTCCCCACCCAATTGATGGGCCAATTCACGCGCAATCGCAAGACCCAAGCCATGACCACCTGTTTTCATATTACGCGAAGTCTCTACACGATAAAGGCGTTTGAAAATATTCTCCAAATCCTCTGGGGCAATTTGTGTTAGTGCTTTCGCTAGAGTCTTAGAAAGCGGAGTAGTTTGATCTGTTGGAAGAGCTATCTCTACTGACTCTGTACTAGTTTCTGTAGGCACGTCAATCTTTTCGGGTACTGCTGAAGGTTGTGGGCCAAGTTGAAAGGTGTATCCGTAAGGACATCGGCACGCACCGAACTTGGTTGACCAACTAGGACAAAGAAGCCACTAGCAACAACTGAGGCAACACCGACACTGAGACGACGAATAGACCAATGAGTATATCTTTGATTTGGATTGAATTTTATAGAATTCTCCTTAGAATTTTCTTTATTTGATGACTCTAGTATAATCTCCTAAAATTTAAAAGGATTAAGAAAAAGTTAAAATTTTTCTTAAATCCCTCTTATAAATTACTTATATTAATCTTTACGAATTAATTTCCGCCAAAGCATCTAAATATTGATTATTGATGACAGCTAAAATATAGGTGTCTGCTTTCAAGAGATCATTGGGGCCAAACTGAACATCCAAGGGTGCATTTTCTTGATTACGAAATCCAATCACATTCAGGTTGTACTTTCCGCGTAAATCTAGCTGACTCAGACTTTGACCAGCCCAAGCACTCGGTATCTTCATCTCTACAACAGAAACATTTTTATCTAGCTGAAAGACATCGACACTATTATGAAACAGAATATTTTGTGCGAGAGACTGACCCATTTCATACTCAGGTGAGATGACCACATCTGCACCAATTTTTTCCAAGACCTTCTTGGCTGTATAACTTTTAACCTTGGCAATAACAGTAGGCACTCCCAAACTCTTACAGTGCATAACCGCAAGAACACTAGACTCTAGACTTTCTCCCGTCGCAACGACAACCGTATCACAGGTATCAATCCCTGCAGACCTAAGAAGCTCCTCATCTGTAATGTCCCCGACAACTCCACGTGCCAAAACAGGCTCAAATTGATTAATGAATTCTTCGTGGTCATCAATGGCAATAATATTCATATTTTGTTTAGCAAGGGCAGAAAGAACACTGGTCCCAAAAATTCCCAACCCTAAAATTCCAATCGTACGATCTGACATAGTTTTTCCTTTCTTATCCGATACTAATATCTGCTTTCATATAGTGAATCATATCCTTCTTATCCGGCTGGTAATCAGCTAAACTAACTAATATCGTTAAAGGTCCAATACGACCGATAAACATGAGCATCATGACGATACTGAGGGCTATTTTGCCCAGTTCTGGAGTTAGATTTGCCGTAACTCCAACGGTCGCAAGAGCCGAAATGGTCTCAAACATGAGATAGATAAATCGAGGTGACCCATCTGCTGTAATACCTAGTAAAATCAAGCCCAGCAAGAAGGTCATTAAAAAGATAATAAAGACACTAAAGGATTTTTGAACAACTCGAGGCTCAATCGTCCTACGAGCAATATTGCTATGAGGGAGACCTAATAATTCCCTACGGGCAAAGACAAGTAAGACAAAAAAGGTCGTAATCTTGAGACCCCCAGCTGTACCTCCAGGCGCCCCTCCGAGAAACATTTGTAGAATATAGATAAACAGGGTCACAGGTCGTGCCTGGGTATAGTCTATAGATGCAAACCCTGCTGTCCGCATACTGACTGTTTGGAAAAAGCTAACCAGTAATTTCTCTGGAGTACTTAAATTCCCAATCGTTCCCGGATTGTTCCATTCAGTTAAGAGAGTCGATGACGTTCCAAGTAAGAGAATTCCTGCAGTTAAGAAGAGAACCAACTTGGTGTGGAAACGCAGATGGCGTTTTTTCTTCTTGCCTAACTGAGTTGCCAAATCAAACCAGACCATAAAGCCAAGACCACCTGTGATAATCAAGCCAGCAATAACCAGATTGATCAAGGGATCCGTCTGAAAAGCCACTAAACTGCTACTGCCGAAATTATCAAAACCAGCATTACAAAAGGCTGAAATAGCTAAAAAGATAGAGGTAAATATGCCCCGTCCCCAGCCAAACTCAGGAATAAAACGGAAACTTAACAGGAAGGCTCCCAAACCCTCTACCAGAAAAGTCGTCAAAAAGATGGAACGCATAAAAGACTTCAAAGACTTACTTTCCCCATAACTAAAACTCTCCTGAATGGTTTCACGACTACGCAGACTAAGCTTTTGCTTGCCTTGGATATAAAAAATCCCGATAAAAGTCATGAGACCTAAGCCACCAATCTGTATCAAGAGCATACAAATCAACTGCCCCCAGACATTATAGGTCGTAGCCACTGGTTGCGTAAAAAGGCCAGTCACACAGACCATGGACACCGTCGTAAAAAGATGGTCAAAATAAGTAGCCTGCGAACCACTCGCCTGAACAAAAGGCAAACTCAAAAGGAGAGAACCTATAAAAATAACTCCAGCGAAACTTAAAAAGATGCGACGAGCTGGTGAAAGTCCACCCAAGACCCTTTCAATTTTTTTCACAAATAATTTGAATAACATACATCCATTGTACCATAAAAAGAAGAAGAGTAGCTAGATCTGAAAGGCAATCTCAAGGCAGAGTTCCAAGGCCTTCTCGAAAGCTTCTGAACCCCAGTCACGACTATCGTACTGGTCCAAGTCTGCTAAGGAATCAGCTGTGAACAACAATTCACCCCAGAGAACCCCACGCAGTTGGGCTACTGCCGCAAGTGCAGAACACTCCATCTCCACAACAGCACAGCCTTCCTCCTTGCGATAAGCCACCTTTTCAGCCGTTTCTCGGTAAAAACCGTCTGTAGACCAGGTCATGACTTCTGCATAAGGAATCCCTCTGTCTTCCAAAACTTGCTCAATGGCAGCAATAGCCTCTGGCTGAATTTCCATATAACGAGAAGGTGCCACATAATGATAACTGGCTCCTTCATCTCGCAGAGCGCGAACAGGGACTAGAAAGGCATTTTCCTCTATATCAGCTAGCACACCACAGGTACCAGTAGAGATAATCTGCCCCACACCATAGCCAATCAACCAATCCATAAACTGGGCTGCTGGAGCGGAGCCGACAGGAGCCTGAGCCAAACAAAGTTCCTCGCCCTTGTAGCTCATGACATAGACTGGATAGGTCTTGGTGGCAGAAACGAATTCGCCGACACAGTCCACCCCTACTTCCCTCGCATAGCAGTCAATCTCCTCACCTAAAAAAGCATAGACACACTTCTTTGGTAAGTGCAAGTCCAGCCCCTCGTGATTGGGCATGATGACCGCCTGAGGATTGTCATCAAACTCTAAAATAGGAATCGCATGTTTCTGAATCATAGCCTACCTCCTCTAATTTTGTACTATTGTATCAAAAGCTGACAGAGTGTCAAGGAGGAAGCTGAGGAGAAAAAATACAGTCGAAACCAATTCCCACCAAGAAAGTCAAGTCAGACAACTTGAAGGAACTCCCCTAGCAAAAAACAATCCCAGAAAAATCTTCTAGGATTGTTTTGTATTTATTTTACTAGGCTAGCAAACTTATTTCTCAAATCGACGTTTTCTGTAGGATTGAGATACATCTTGTCACCGTTGGTCGTTGGTGAGTGGAAAACGATTCCTTCGCCAGTATCTGTAATAGCAAAGAAGTAATTGTGAACGGTTGGGTATTTATCCCAATTACTGTAAGTTTCTACAATGCGGTATTTAACAGTACCACTACCTGTTTTTGAAAATTCCGCATCAAGTTTGCTACCGTCTGTCCAGTAGAGCATATCCGCACCGATATTTCCTGCTACTAGCCCTTTTTGGTAGTTAGGTTGTCCCATTTGATTTCCCCAAGTCACCATAAACTCTGCTAAAGCTGCAGACTTATCCGCTGTCCAAGGTCCTTTTTCTTCTGACTTAGAAGAGGTCGTCCCCTTAGGATCTTTTGCGTTCCCACTTGACGAACTAGTAGTCATTTCTGAAGTAGAGGTTAGTCTTTCTTTACTAGGACTATAGCTAAATTCTTTCCATGAAAGTTGGTCTGGAGTTAACTCATCAGCCTCTGTTTTCCCAAATTTCTCTAGTAATTTCTTATCAGTAATTTTAATTTCCTTACTACTAAGTTTAGTAATTCCCTTAGCTCCTTCTAACTTGTCTAGAGTCCCCACGCCATCACCAGTTCCTGAAGACCAGCCCAAAGATAAAATCTCACCCGTTTTAAAGAGTTTAATTGCACTACGGGCACCACCTTGTCCTGCTACAAATCCATCAGCAAGCAAGCTTGGTTGACCGTCTTTTAGGTAATACACACCCGTCAAGAAATAATTCTTGCCTGCAGCTTGACTTCCAATAATCATCTCTGACTGACCATCCCCATCCAAATCTGAAAATGCATAACGTTGTCTAGATGGGTCAGCCGCTGCAGATTCAATCACCCATGAATGAATCGCCCGATCAGACTTATGAAGTTTTGCTGCAATATCAGGAACAGACATTTTTCCAGAAGATAAAATCACCTCATAGTCCTCAAAAACACTCTTATAAAGATCTTCTACCGTCTTTTTCGTTTCTGCCTTGGTTTCTCCAACAAAGTTTTTCGTGGGTTCTGGTAATCCAATCGAACTACAAGCAGTTAAACAACCGACTGACACGCCCACAACTAAGCCTAGAATCCATTTCTGTTTCATCATCCTATTTTTCCTTTTCTCCTTTTTCTACATTATACAAAAAAGCTACATCAAACACCAATTAAAATTTTGAAAAATTTTCTTGTAAAGAGAATCACATAAAGCCATTTTATACGCCAAAGAAAAAGGAGTGGATATAATATCCTACTCCTTATTCTTGTCAGAAAATCTAATTAGAATTAGTCTTCTCTTCTCTTACGAGAAAATAGTCCAAATCCACTTAAGATTCCTAGAAGTCCAAGTGCTCCTAGGCCATCGTTAGCTTTTGTACCAGCATTTGGAAGTTGATCTTGGCTCTTAGCTTCCGCTTTAGCAGTTGCTGGAGCTTGAGGCATTTCGCTATTTCCTGGTGCTGATGGCATCACTGGAGTTGTTGGTTTACTTGGAGATTTAGGATCTACCGGATTCATTGGGTTTCTTGGAGAATCAGGTGTTCCTGGTTCTGTTGGATTAACAGGTGTTTTAGGCTTAAATACGTGAATAACATTTCCAGTATCTGTATTGATTGTTTCCACCAATTCATATCCAAGTACTTGACCAGCTGGGTTATCACCTTCAGCTAATGGTTTAACTGGTTTACCATTTTCATCTACCCATACTGTAGCTGATTTATCAGATATAGCAGGCTTAAAGATATGTGTTACTTTGCCTGTTTCTGGGTTTGTAACTGTTCCTACTAGTTCGTAGTTAGGCGTTGATCCTGCTGGGTATGTTCCTGGTGTTACAGGCTTGATTGGGTTTCCTTTTTCGTCTACTCACTCAGTTGTTTTACCTGCCTCGATAGACTTCTTAACTTTTTCAGCTTCTTTTCTAGCTTCTTCCTTAGCTTTTTCTTTTTGCTCTGGAGTTAAGTTTGGATCTTTATCGATGTTTTTGATTTTCTCTTCAAGTTCTTTTTCTAAAAATCCTAACTTGATTAAATCTTTCTTCCAATCAGGTCGAAGCTGGGGACTTAACATGAGGTGGACGTAGTCTAAACCTAGATGTCGTGCGATGCGTGCTCGATAGACCTGGGTACTCTCAAAGCCATAGCGATGGATTTCCTTGGCTGGATGAATGGTGACAATTCTCGACAGGTTATGCATTCTTCCTCTCTTATTTTCTGCTTACAAACGAAAAACCACCCTCACAAAAAGGCGAGGGTAGTTGATCAGTTACTGTGCTTGGGGATTTCCTAGCAAGTTCCCCCTCAAAAGGACTTTATGATATTCTATCACAAAGACGGACCATCTGCAAGATAGATTGACTTAGAGATGATCGTCTAAATCCCATGAAAAATTATCGTCTGGAACACCTACAACAATTCTATTTCTTTATTTCACAACAAGCTCATAACGTGTCTTACTTGTAAAGGTTTGACCTGCTTTGAGAATGACTTGATCTTTGAGGTCACTGTGAATGGCATCTGGTAAAGCTTGCGCTTCAAGGGCAATCCCATTGTGCTGAATCATTGGCTGGCCTCCTATGATGACACTCTCATCCACAAAGTTTGCTGTGTAGACTACAAAACAAGGAGCCTCTGTCTTAAAGAGCAGGAAGCGACCTGAGTTCTGGTCATAAAGGAAACCAGCATTATCATGGCCTGCAGGAAGGGCAAATGGGTGATCCAAACCAGATACCAGCTGGATTTGCTCATCTCCTTCTGCAAAGATGTCTTTCAACAAGGCACCATTGTAGATGTGTTTAACCACATCACGATTGGCATCTGGAGTTTTGGCCGGAACACCATCGGGAGCGATTGGGTAAATGCCCTCTGTGTTTAGTTGGAAGACATGACGGTCAATCGTCTGCGTGAAATCACCAGACAAGTTGAAATAGCTGTGGTTGGTTGGATTGACCAGCGTATCCTGATCGGTCGTCACCTTGTAGCTGATTTCATAGGCACCAGTTTCTTCCAAGTGGTAACTGATCCAGATCTTGAGATTTCCTGGAAATCCCCCTGTCCCATCTGTTCGCTCTGTGTAGAGGGTCAAGCCATGGTCGCTCACTTCAACTAGTTCAAACAAGCTCGAATCCCAACCTGTTAAACCACTGTGGTTACAGTTGCTAGCATTGTTGACTTCAAGGTCATAAGTCTGGCCATTGAGCTCAAATGTCGCACCTGCAATACGGCCTGCCACAGGACCTACGCTAGCTCCATGCTTGGGACTATTTCCCACATAGCTTTCAAAGTCATCAAATCCCAAGATAACATTGGCAAAATTTCCAGCCTTGTCAGGTGTGACATAGCGCAAGATGGTCGCACCATAAGTCATGACCTCTAGCTGATAACCTGCATCAGTCTCAAAGCGATAAGCTAGAACATCTTGTCCACCAACTCTTCCGAACACACGCTCTGTGTATGCTTTCATTCGTTTCTCCTTCTTCTTAATCCTATTAAGCAAACAAACCATAGAAAGCACCTTGACAATCTATGGTTTATCTGATAATTTACAAATCCTCTTTCAAGAATTTATAAACACTGTCTTATACTCAATGAAAATCAAAGAGCAAACTAGGAAGCTAGCCGCAGGCTGCTCAAAGCACTGCTTTGAGGTTGTAGATAAGACTGACGAAGTCAGCTCAAAACACTGTTTTGAGGTTGCAGATAGAACTGACGAAGTCAGTAACATCTATACGGCAAGTCGACACTAGTATGGTTTAAAGAGATTTTCGAAGAGTATTACTTCTGATATTCGTGGATGATTACACCTTGTACCACTCGGTTTACTGTACCAGTAGGTGAAGGTGTGTCTGGTTTGTTTTCCACTTTGAGTGAAGTTAATAAAGCAAAGAGTTGAGCATACACGATGTATGGGAATACTCGGTAAATATCGTTCAAGACACCGCCACAACCAAGGGCCACTTCTTTGACATTTTCAAGACCAAAGGCTTGATCACTCAAAAGTACAACACGACGAGCAATCTGATCACCAGCCACTTCACGAACCAAGTCCAAGTCGTACTTGCGAGTGTAGTCTGTCGTTGTACCAAAGACCAAGACAACTGTATTTTCGTTGATAAGAGATTTTGGACCGTGACGGAAGCCGACTGGGCTTTCATACATAGTCGCAACTTGACCAGCAGTCAGTTCCAAAATCTTGAGCTGAGCTTCATGAGCAAGCCCAAAGAAAGGACCAGCACCCAGGTAGATAACACGGTTAAAGTCGAGGTCAACAAGCTCTTTGATATCTTCTGCACTGTCTAGAACTTTACGCGCAAGACTAGATACAACTTCAAAACGTTCAGCTTTCACAGCAAATTCTGTAGGATCAAAGACCAAGAGAGCTGTTAGCATCATAGAGGTAAAGCTAGAAGTCATGGCAAAGCCAGCATCATTAGAAGCAGCTGGTTGCAAAAGCAAAAGATTGCGGTCATCTCCATGAGCTTGAAGAGCCAATTTACCATCTGCTGCACAAGTAATCGTCACTTGATAAAGCTCATCCACCAAGGCTTTTGCCAAATCAACAGTCGCCACACTTTCGGGAGAGTTCCCACTACGAGCAAAAGACACAAGGACAGTTGCCACATCTTTTTTCAAATAAGTTTCTGGATTGGCAACGATATCTGTGGTCGCAATAGCATTGAAATTCCATTTGCGTTCGTCATAGACTTCCTTAAAGTAAGGTACCAAGGTATCTCCCACATAAGCAGAAGTCCCAGCACCTGTCAAGATAACCTTGATATAGTCATGTTTATCAGCAATCCCTTGCAGGAAGGCTGCAATTTCTTCACGTTTTGCTTGATAAGATTCAAAAGCTTCTTTCCATACATCAGGCTGTTGGTAGATTTCACGTGTCGTGATTTCTGCACCCAATTCGAGCAAGTCTTCTTTTGTATAATGTAGCATTGAGTTCCTCTTTTTCTATTAAATATGGGAATGGGAGTAAGCCCCATTCCCATGTATATTCTATATAAAATGCTCTAACGATTTTCACGTTGTCACATCTTATTCATCTTCGTCATCATCGAAGCCTGCTAACAGGTCATTGACTTTCACAATGCTTTCTGCAGCACGGTTCTTATAGTCCGCATCTGCGCCTGTAAGGCTCGCATTGATAAATTCAATCACCATTGGAAGATTCATCCCTGCGTAAAGTTCGATGTCACGACCTTCCATAATCAAACGGCTTACCACGTTACATGGTGTTCCACCGAGAAGATCCGCAAAGACTAGGAAATCATCCAATCCTTCAATAGCAGCTTCAAATTTTGCAGTAAATTCTTCTGGGCCATCTTCTGGAAGAAGAGCCACTGCATGAATGTTGTCCTGTGGACCCATGATCATTTCCGTGCTACCTTTAAGTTCTTCACAGAAACGACCATGACTCACCAAAATTAATGATTTGGTCATAAATTATGCGCCCATTCCAAGCAAGAATTTACCGATGAATGAAAGACCTACTGCAAGAACGATAATGATACCGATCGCTTTAGTAGAGTTCATACCTTTCTTACCAAGCAACCAGAAGATAAAGGCAGTAAAGATTGCTGGAAGCAAGCGTGGGAAGATTGAGTTCAAGATGTCTTGGAAGTCAATCATCTTTTCACCGATTGGCAATTTGTAAGAAATGTCAAAGTTGATCATTGTTGCTACAAGAGCACCCATCATGAATACACCAAGTACAGAAGCAGCATCGATCAAAGCCGTCAAAGTACTTTGCATGTTATTGATGAGGTTAACCCCTTCTTTATATGCAAATTCCAACTGTTTCCAACGGAAGATGTCATACGCTACTGCAACTGCAATCCAAAGGAAGATACCCCAAGGTTGGCCAGCAATAGCCATTGTTGCAGCGATAGATCCCATGATAGCAGGTACAAGTGAACCAAAGATTGTATCTCCAAGAGGAGCGAATGGTCCCATCAAACCTGTCTTGATACCGTTAACCGCATCTTTTGAACCTACACCATCTTTTTCTTCCATGGCAAGGTCAAAACCAGCGATAATTGTGTGGAAGAATGGTGAAGTATTGAAGAATTGAGTATGAACTTTCATCATTTCTTTCAATTCAGGAGTTCCATCCCCATACATTTTACGCAATTGAGGCAAGATCATGTAAAGGTATCCAGATGCTTGCATACGCTCGTAGTTCCAACCTAATTGGAAAGTAAACAAGCTACGTTTGTTGATTTGATTAAAATCTTCTTTTGTTAGTTTGTAATTAGAATTCGTCATCTTCGATTTCCCCACTTTCTGATGGTGTAGAAGGTGCTGCTACAGCTACTTTTTGGCTATTTTTGAAGTGAAGCACTGCAAGGAAGATACCTACGATAGAGATACCAATCATAGACAAACCTTTGAAGTTGTTGACAAAAGCAATTTTTTCAGCAACATCTTTTGGTAGAGTACCTACGATACCAGCAACAGCGCCACCAAGACCTGTTACATATGAGTAAAGAACAGTCAACATAGCTGTCAAACCGAATCCCATAGCAAGGTAGTGAAGGTTACGTTTAACTGGAAGGTAACGAAGCAAGATTGCAAATCCAAGACCTGGAAGCATACGTCCTGCAAGTGTCAAACCATCTGCAACCCATTGGTATTCTTTAACTAAGTCTACGACTGATTGTACAAAGGCACCACCAAAGGCAAGCGCGAAGAAGACTGGAAGGGCACGAGATAGAGCCCAAGGAATCGCACCAAGTAGGTAGTTACGTTCAATACCTTTATAGTCAAAGCGTTCGATTGCAGCATCCACACGGTGAGCGAAGAAAGTAGTAGTCATACGACCAAGAACGTCGAAGTAAGTCAAGAGAGCTGCTACTGGAACAGCGATTGTTGTAATTGCAAGGTCTGTAGCGATTCCTTGTGAAACAGAGAAAGCTGTTGCAAGAACCGCACCAGAAGTTGCATCAATACGAGAAGCACCACCAAAGGTACCTACCCCAAGTACGAACAACTGCAAGCTACCACCGATAAACAAACCAGTTGTCACATCTCCCATGATTAAACCAGTAATGAAACCAGCAAATACAGGGGAACCTGCAGATGAAACGATCGTCAACTCATCACAGATTTGATAAGCTGAGTACAAAGTGAGAAGTAAAATTTGCCACCATTGTATCATAACAATGACCTCCTAAAAATTTTTTCCTATTTTAATAAGCTCAAAAAGTCTGAAACTGGATCATTTGGAACCATTTGAGCAGTAAGTTTAACACCTTTTTCTGCCAGTTTGTGGAAATCTTCCACATCCTTGTCTACTACATTGATAGAACGTGTGATGGCGCGAGTTTCTGGTGTTTGAGACATATTCCCAACATTAAGGGTTTCAAGTGGTACACCTGCTTCTACCAAACCAAGGAAGCGGTCTGGTTTACGAGCCACGATAAAGAGACGTTGGCTATCGTATTTACCAGCAAGAATATTGGCTGCCGCTTTTTCAATTGGCAAAATACTCAATTTTACACCTGGTGGTGTCGCAAGTTTCAAACCACTCTTTTCAACATCGTTGTTGACAACTTCGTCATCTACAACCATAATACGTGAAACATTTAGTTTTCCAGCCCAAAGATTGGCTACTTGTCCGTGGATCAAACGTCCATCGATACGGCATCCTACAATTGTCATAAGTTTTCCCCCTTTATGTGTTTTAGTGTAGGTTTACGAGTTAAATGAATCTCTTCTTTATATTGGCCCTCTGTTTCAAAGATGATGATGCGGTTGGCACCTTCTGTAAGATAGCTATGAGGAATATAAAGTGAGAGGGTCGGACCGACGTTCCAAAAACGTCCTAGGTTCTGCCCATTGACAAAGGCAACTCCCTTACCAAACTCAGATAAGTCTAGGTAAGTATCTTTTGGTGCTTGGACTGTAAAATCATAAGCGTAAAAGGCTGGTTGTCCTTCTGTCCATTCTTTTGAAAAATCAATTTTCTCAGGATTGTCTAGTGGGAGTGGATATTGTTTCCAATTAAGTAAGAAGTGTAAGTCCTTGCAGACACCTGTTCGGATTCCCTTACGTTGCGTATCCGCTAAGAACTTGTGTCCATAGTTGACACGCCCCATATTTTCTACCAAGATATCTAACCTAGATAGCGCTTTCTTTTCACCTTGATAAAAAATATCTTCCCCAATCTCTGTCTGATATTGGGTTGTAACCCACTTACCATCTACGAACAACTGTGCTCTATCGCGACCATCAATAATACGAATACGTTCTTCTTCGGCATCCCAACTTGTTTCTGTTCGGTAGAGTAGGTAACCGTAACTTTGTCCAAGCTCCTCCATCTTTTTAGGATAAAGACTCTCAACTGGACTAGATAAACTATCTAAGGTTTCAAACAAGGAAACTTTTTCAGTAAGTGAAATAGAATCCATTTCCATGCTTTCTTTATAAAGTGGTTCTAACTGTGGATACTCTGGGAAATGCGTTGCCATCATCTTTTTAACTGCTAAATATTTGGCAGTTGGATTTCCTTCTTCATCAAGTAGGGCATCGTAGTCATATGATGTAACTTGTGGCAGGTCCAAAGTCCCTCGAGCTGAGCAACCATTCATGAAACCAAAGTTTGTACCACCATGGAACATGTAAAGATTGATGGAGCCTTGTTCTAAAACTTCTCGAACTGCATCTGCCAACTCTTTGGGATCCCGTGTGATAATCGGTTCTTTCCAACGATTAAACCAGCCATCCCAGAACTCCATACACATAAGTGGCCATTTCTTGCCATGCTCATCAAAGAATTCCTGCATCTGTGAAAAGTTGTAAGGTGCCTTAGAACCAAAGTTCCCTGTTACAAAGAGGTCGTCTTCAATTAAGGTTCCTGCTTTCAGAGTAGCTCGCCATGGACCATCTGATGTAAAGAGAGGACAGGTTACGCCACGATCTTCCATCAATTTTCGAATCGCTCTCAGATAAGTTTTATCTTCACCATAAGAACCATATTCATTTTCCACTTGCATCATGAGAATGTTGCCACCCTTATCTAGCAAGTGTGGTACAAGCTTTGGCAATAATTGATCATAATAGCGGCCAACAGCATTGATATAGGCTGGGTCAGATGAGCGAATTCTCATATCCTTGGTCAAAAGCCAAGCTGGTAAACCGCCAAACTCCCATTCTGCACAAATAAATGGTGACGGACGTACAATAGCGTAAAGCCCCAAATCCTGTGCTATTTGGAGAAATCTCTCCAAGTCCAAAGCGCCTTCAAAATTAAACTCCCCTTCAACAGGTTCGTGTAAATTCCATGCAACATAGGTCTCAACCGTATTAAAGCCTAGCGCTTTTAGATTGTATAGTGAATGATACCAATCCTCTGATGGAATTCTAAAATAATGAATGGCACCAGACAAAATCTTGAAGGGGTTACCATCTAAATAGAAATCATCCCTAATTTCAAATCGTTTCATAATGCTACCTTTTGATAACAGACGTTTGCGCTTTCATTTGTTGATATAACAAATATACCTCAATGAATTACATTTGTCAATAGGTTTTCACAATTTCTTCCATTTTTTGCCAAGTTTTACATAAAAAACTTATAAAATTTTATAAATACTTATAAAAACATGCGATTAGTTAGCATGTATAAATATGTATTGATTTCTATTTAATTTATCCTTATAACCTATTATTCTTATTTTTTTATTCAAAAGGCTACTATTCTTCCCATTTTTATGTTAAAATCTTTATTGGAGAATGAAAATCGAGGTAAAAATATGGCAATTCCAAAGTATCAATATATTAAAGATGAGTTAAAGAACAAGATCATTTCTGGTCAGTTTGCTAGCGGAGATAAGTTTTACACTGAAGCCGAATTGATCGCAATGTATGATGTAAGTTCTATTACAGTTGTCCGCGCCTTAAACGACCTTGCTAAAGATGGCTATATCGTCCGCCAACAAGGAAAAGGGACATTCGTTTCACGCGCACGCAAACATAAGCTCGTCGAGTTTTCAGATGTTGAAGTTTTCGAAACAAAAGATGATAAGGTTACCGTTCTTTCAATCGAACGAGCAAATAAATTAAGCTACCTAGAAAAACTTGGACTACGTGGCGATCAATTCTACTACAAAATTGAACGCGTACGCGAAACAAATGGTATCGTATACATCTATCACACATCTTATATTCCTGAACAATACATCAACGCAAATTATCCAAATCTTGAATATTATAGTTCTATCTATAACCGTTTCAAATTGGACTACCACATTCATATGAGTGATGAACATTTTGAAGAAATCAATGAAATTGCTTTCCCAACTCCAGAGCATGCAGCTTCAGTGCTTGGAGTAGACGAGCAATTCCCGACTGTTTTGCAAACTAAAACTACTAAACTAGAGTCTACTGGTCAAGTTCTAGCTTATAGCGAAACTTATAAACGAGCTGATTACTACAAAATTAAATTCATTTCATGTGACCGCGATCACTAAGAAGAAAGCCTGAGCCTAATCGCTTAGGCTTTTTCTATGCTTATTATATGACATTAAAAGTGTATTTTCTATATGTCAATGGAAATCGATTAAATTTGTTGAAATTTTACTAAAATATTGGTAATCTTTTTTATCAAAAGAGCTTTAATAAACAAGAAAAATCGAAGTTCTTCTACTCCAGTAAATAGAGTAATAGAACTTCGATTTTATTTTAATTATCCTAAACCAAGACGTTCAAAGATATCATCCACTCGTTTAGTGTAATAAACTGGGTTGAAGATTTCGTCGATTTCTTCTTGAGTGAGACGTGAAGTCACTTCTGGATCTGCTTCAAGAAGTGGTTTAAAATCCACTTGATTGTCCCAAGAGTAGGCTGTTTTTGGTTGCACCAAATCATAGGCTTGCTCACGGGTCATACCTTTCTCAATCAAGGTCAACATAGCACGTTGGCTAAAAATAAGACCGAAAGTAGAGTTCATGTTGCGGATCATATTTTCTGGGAAGACTGTCAAGTTCTTGACAATATTCCCAAAACGGTTGAGCATATAGTCAATTAAAATGGTCGTATCTGGTGTAATGATACGCTCTGCTGATGAGTGAGAGATATCACGTTCATGCCAGAGTGCAACATTTTCATAGGCTGTAATCATGTGCCCACGGATGACACGCGCAAGACCAGTCATGTTTTCAGAACCGATAGGATTGCGTTTGTGAGGCATCGCTGATGAACCTTTTTGCCCTTTGGCAAAGAATTCTTCCACTTCGCGCTGTTCAGACTTTTGCAAACCACGAATCTCTGTTGCCATACGTTCGATAGAAGTCGCGATACTAGCAAGAACTGCAAAGTACTCAGCGTGAAGATCACGAGGAAGCACCTGTGTAGAGATTTCTTGAGCACGGATACCCAGTTTGTCACAGACGTATTGCTCTACAAATGGTGGGATGTTGGCAAAGTTCCCAACCGCACCAGAAATCTTACCAGCTTCTACACCAGCAGCCGCATGCTCGAAACGCTCGATGTTGCGCTTCATTTCGCTGTACCAAGTGGCCAATTTAAGACCAAAGGTTGTAGGCTCAGCGTGCACACCATGGGTACGCCCCATCATGATGGTGAACTTGTGCTCCTTAGCCTTATCAGCGATGATGTTGGTGAAGTTTTCAAGGTCACGACGGATAATGTCGTTGGCCTGCTTGTAGAGGTAACCGTAGGCCGTATCCACCACGTCGGTAGATGTCAAACCATAGTGAACCCACTTACGCTCTTCACCAAGCGTCTCAGAAACCGCACGTGTGAAAGCCACCACATCGTGACGAGTTTCCTGCTCAATCTCCAAAATACGGTCGATGTCAAAGTCCGCTTTCTCGCGAATCAAAGCTACATCTTCCTTAGGGATTTCCCCCAACTCAGCCCATGCCTCGTCAGCCAAGATTTCCACCTCAAGCCAAGCACGGTATTTATTTTCTTCACTCCAAATGTTCGCCATCTCAGGGCGAGAGTAACGGTTGATCATACTGTTAATTTTTCCTTTCTTCTTAAGCTGTTGGGAATAAACTATCTAGGTAAAGCAAGATTTCTACTCAAAATCCTCTTTCCCAATAAACACAGACGGATAATGATTTAGTGTATTCAAATCCGTATCCAGCGGTAAATCATAGATAGCTAAATAGTTTTCAGGGTATTGTGCAGTTAGTTCTTTATATTTAGCCTGTACATTATCTTGATCAGCACTAGCATACAAGACTTCCACGACTGCTCCAGTCTTATCCTTTTCAACAAAAGCGTTAACGATAATTTGTATCATAGACTTGTCCTAAAAATCTATCCCTTTCCCAAACTCAACCACATTGTCTGGTTCATTACTAAACAAAGTCACATGTCCCATCTTGCGGTTGTGCTTCGCTTCTATTTTACCATACATGTGGAGGTGAGCGCTTGGATTTTCTGTGACATATGTTTCAGCAGCCTTGACGTGTTGGCCGAGGACATTGAGCATAACAGCAGGCGCATGTAGTTTGATGGCTGGCAATGGTGCTCCCAAAACACCGAGAATATGGGTGTCAAACTGAGAGAAGTCGCAGGCTTCGATTGAGTAGTGCCCTGAGTTATGTGGTCGTGGCGCAATTTCGTTGACAATGATGTCATCAGCTGTCGCAAACATTTCCACGCAAAGGGTTCCAGACAACTTGAGCTGTTCTGCGATTCGTACTGCCATAGCTTTAGCCTTGTCTTCTAGACTTTCTGAAATACGGGCTGGCACAATGGTTTTAGACAGAATGTTGTTACGGTGGATATTTTCCTGAACTGGGAAAACCGTTACGTCCTTGCCATTCCCTGATACGATGACAGAAATTTCAAGGTCAAAGTTGACGAATTCTTCCAAGACACAGTCGGCTGAATCAGCCAGCGCATAGGCTTCTTCCAAGTCTGCTTCTGAGCGAATGACCTTTTGCCCATGCCCGTCATAGCCACCAGTCGCCGTTTTAAGGACATAGTTTTTCGGCAGGTCGATATCCGCCAAGTCTTGGCTTGAGGTCACAACCTTGTATGGTGCCACGGTGACTTGAGCCTTGTTTGAGAGGAAGTTCTTTTCAAAGATGCGATTTTGAGAAATACGGAGTAGGTCTGTCCCTTGAGGAAGTTGCCCATCCTTAATGACAGCATCCAGACCGTCGGCATCGACATTTTCAAACTCATAGGTGAGGACATCGCAACGCTCAGCCAACTGGCGAAGAGCATCCACATCGTTATAAGGAGCCACGATGATTTCCGCCACGCGAGAGGCCGAGCAATCTGCAGCAGGATCCAGCGCGATAACCTTATGGCCCATGTAGATAGCAGAAATGGCCATCATTTGACCCAGCTGGCCACCACCGATAATTCCGATTGTTTTAGATGAGCTCATTTGACGACTCCTCTGCAATTTTTCCTTGTTCTTCTACAAAATCCGCCAACGCTGTCGCGATAGCTTGATCTTCTACTGAAAGGAGACGGAGGGCAAAGAGGGCAGCGTTTATCGCTCCTGCTTCACCGATAGCCATTGTTGCCACAGGCACACCGCCCGGCATCTGAACGATAGAGTAGAGCGAGTCCACGCCACTAAGGGAACGCGATTTGACAGGCACCCCAATGACAGGAAGGGTTGTTTTAGCTGCGACCATGCCTGGCAAATGGGCTGCGCCACCAGCACCCGCGATAATGACCTTGATGCAACGGCTACGAGCCTCTTCTGCATGCTTGAACATGAGGTCTGGTGTACGGTGGGCAGAGACAACTTTCTTTTCGTAGGCTACACCGAAGCGGTCTAGGACTTC
>CAUQVK010000032.1:0-17887 GCA_963521495.1 uncultured Streptococcus sp. | reverse complement strand
AACTCTTTAACAAGTTTAGCTGTAATTTCTGCCATTTTGATTCTCCTATATTTTTAAAAATAGGAGAGCCGGGCTACGCCCCGCCCTCCTAGGTAATTACTATTTCTATGAATTAAGCGTTGTCGCCTTCTACAACTTCAACGATTTCTTCGATTGAGTCTGCTTGAGCTTCTGAAGCTACAAATTCTGCTTCTACTGCTACAGCATCTTCACCTTGACGACCTTCGATGATAGCATCAGCTAATTTAGCTGTGATCAATTTAACAGCGCGAATAGCGTCATCGTTGGCTGGGATAATTACATCGATATCATCTGGATCAGTGTTTGTGTCAACCATCGCTACAACTGGGATTCCCAATTTTTTAGCTTCTTTAACAGCGATTTGCTCTTTATGTGGGTCAACTACGTACATTACATCTGGGATACGAGGCATATCTTCGATACCACCCAAGAATTTTTCAAGACGTGCACGTTGTTTGTTAAGAAGTGCAACTTCTTTCTTAGGAAGAACTTCAAAAGTTCCATCTTCTTCCATACGTTTGATTTCTTTCAAACGAGCGATACGTTTTTGGATTGTTCCCCAGTTAGTAAGAGTTCCACCCAACCAACGGTGGTTGATGAAGTATTGACCTGAACGTACTGCTTCTTCAGCAACTGCATCAGCTGCTTGTTTCTTAGTACCAACGAACAATACAACTGCATCGTTAGCTGCTGCATCACGCATAAAGTCATATGCTTGGTCAGCGTATTTTACAGTTTGTTGCAAGTCGATAACGTGGATTCCGTTACGCTCAGTGAAGATGTACTTAGCCATCTTAGGGTTCCAGCGACGAGTTTGGTGACCAAAGTGTACACCAGCCTCAAGAAGTTGTTTCATTGAAATTACTGCCATGAGTATTTCTCCTTTATGTTTTTTCCTCTTCTCAATTTCAACTTGCAAAACGACCAAAGGGCAACTGTTTCACAATTCATCAAGAATGAGTATTATCGTTTACACGACAGCTTTTATTTTACCATACTTCCGATATATTATCAAGCTATTTTAATAGATTTTTAAAGTTGCCCAATTAAATAATTTAGCTCTCAAAGATTTATTCTTAAAATTTTTTAACAGGATATTTCAGCCAATTTACAAGTTATGTTAGATAGTATTTTGCAACATAAAACTCATACCCATCTGTAATAGCAATATAACCTGTTCATACCAACCAATCATTTATCTAAGATATCAGAGACAAAATAGTTCTCAACCACAAAAAAGCTAGAGATTTCCAATTGTGGAACTCTAGCTTTTTAAATTTGAGTCGTTCTCTTATTGTATTTTAGGAGGTTATTGGCCATAAGTACCAATCCCATGTCAATTCTCACTTGACGCTTCCCTCTCAGATTACATCTCTTGTAACCCAAACAAGCCTTTATCTGCCCAAAGACAGGTTCCACATCAATCTTGCGTTGAGCGAAAATCTGTCTACCTTCAGGAGATAAAAGCGCCTGACATTCTTTAGCTTTCAAGTTTTGATAGCGTTCGTTCATATACAGTCCCTTTTGAGGGGCTGATTCAGGTTCATCTGCGTAGTAAACCTTGATTTCCTGTTGAAAGTCCATCTGTGTTTTCTGATGTTTGATATGGTGAAAACGATAGCACCAGCTATCAGGATGTGTGTAGCTATCCTCCTTGTCATTATAGTGCCAATTCGCTAAGTTTTTAGCTGACTGTTTATACCCTCTCTTTTGTTCCTTATCAAACATGGCATATTTAATCAGATGGTTTACCTGCTTTTCATCTAAACGAAGGAGGTTCTCTTCACTTCCATATCCAGCATCTGCGACAACTGTCTTCAAGTCATGCGGATAAGTTTCAAGGAATGGCAGAAGAGTCTTGGTATCTGTCGGATTTGAGAAGATATCATAGTGAAGAACAAATTGGTTTTCAGTAGCGATTTGAAGATTATAAGCAGCCTTGAGTTGGCCATTTTTCATATGGTCTTCTTTCATCCGCATAAAAGTGGCATCTGGATCGGTTTTGGAAAAACTGTTACGCCCTTGAAATGTCTCCTGATAGTTCTCATATTTTTCAGCACGTACTGAAAAATCATCCTTGACTTTACGCAAGACTTTCTTGAGTTTACGACGTTGGGTTTTACGTTCATCCTTTCCTTTAACGGGTGTCTCCTCAATGTCCTGGTTCAGTTTTTCCAATTCTTCTTCAAGGACTTGAGCGAATGCAAGCAACTGCTCTGAAGAAATTGGTTCTTCTTCATCCAGCTTAATAGCCTGATGGATAAGAGGAGTGATTTCTTCTTGAAAATAGACCTGTATCTGTTCTTGAAGTTTGGCGGAGAATTTCTCTGTCGCTTTCTTCCACACGAAACTATACTTGTTGGCATTGGCTTCAATCTTAGTCCCGTCAATAAACAGACAATCTAAAGTCACTAACTCTTCCATTTTTAAACGAAGATTGAGGTCGATGAAAAGATTGCGAATGAGTTCTTCCATCCCTTCAGCTACACGAAAACGATTGATGGTGCGATAGCTGACAACCAACTGCCCTGTTAGGTACTGCATAGCCAGATTTTCAATCATCATTTTTTCAATTTTTCGACCAGAGAAAATCCCTTGTGAATAGGCAAATAGAAGAGTAGATACAAGCATTTTAGGGTGATAAGACGGGCGACCAAAGGCATGATAGAAGGCATGGAAGTGACAATCTTCCAAGGTATTCACCACTTTTTCAATAGTAAAGACGAGATGGTCTTGCGGCAAGAAAGAACTGATTTCTAGTGGTAAAGTTGTTTGATTTGTGTTATAGTGAATATGCATGGGATAGCCTTTCTAAATGGTTTATTAAGCAATTCTATTTTACCAAGACTATCGCAACCATGCAAAAAAGCAACGGCAAATCCGTTGCTTTTTTTGGAGATAAGGGACTATTGTCCCAGACTCTATATTTTGACTATTAATTAACCTATTTCGATTTGAATAGCCCCTAAAATTAATTAGGATAAATGTAACTTACTACACCTTGAGAAGCTGTTGGATTGAACCATCCACGGTAGTTTCCAATTGGTTGAGTACCGCTACCATCATAATTACATTCCGAAACTTGAATACGAGTTGCTGACTCAACAGCTGTTACAACTGCTACGTGACCATAACCACCATCATTCCAACATGCAATTGCACCAACTTGAGGAGTTGATCCTGTACGGAAGCCAGCAGCTGCAGCACTAGCAGCCCATTGGCCACCATTCCCCCAATAATCACCTGCCCAAGGAGCTAAAGTTTTGACACCCCATGTACATTGCCCAACAGGATAAGTTGAAGCAGTTGAGTTATATGTTGGACGATTAATTGGTTGTACAGATGCAGCTGCAGTTGCAGATTCTGATACTGCCTGTACCTGAGCGGTTAAATTAGTATTTGCTGAAGCAAGAAGAGACTGTTGTTGGCTAGCTTGCTTTTCTTTGTAAGCAGCTTCTGCTGCAGCTGCTGCACGTGCTTCTGCTTCTGCCGCTTCTTTTTGTTTAAGTAACGTTGCTTTTTCACCTTCAGCAGTTGCTTTCTCAGCAGCAAGATTCAATTCTGCAGCCTTTAATTCTGCTTGCTTAGTTGTCAATGCTTGAGCATCATCAGCTAATTTTTGCTGGTTTGCAATTACTGTATTGATAGCATCATTATTTGCTACTTGTTTCTCAGAGATAGCTTTTTTATCTGCTTTTTGTTGTTCTAACATCTTATTGTTAGCAGATACAATTTCACTCATTGCAGCAACACGTGAAATAGCCTCTGTAATTGATTTTGAATTTACAATTGTATTAATGTAGTTTGTTGCAGCTCCATTTGTTTGAGCACTACGAGCTTGTTTTTCTAAAGAATTATTACGAGATACAATGTTTTTAGATAGTTCTGTAATTTCTCCTTCAAGCTTTTTAGATTCGGCTTGTAATCTATCGTTTTCAGACTGCAAGTTAGACTGCTCTGATTGAATTGCAGAAACTTGTTCCTGGATTTGATTAACTTGTTTTTGCGCTTGTTGTTGTTGTGCCGTTAACGAGCTAATTTTATTATCTTTAGCTGCAATTTTTTCATCAGTAGTTTCTGCATGAGCAGTTGTTAAAACCGCAACCTGTGAAACTAATACTGTACTTAATAAAAGTGACGCTAAGATTTTTTTCTTCATATTACGTAGATACTCCTTCTTTTAAAGACAATACTAGTATATCAAAAAAAGGCCTAATGTATATTACGCCTTTGTTACATTTTTATTTCTTTCTTATAGATAATATTTTTCAAAAACAAATTGAAAAATCACCATCCATAAAAAATTTAAGATCATTGATGGTACTAGGCTATAAACTATAAAAACTGCTATATTATCTACAGTTATACCTACTACAAAAGCAATAAGATAGGTCCCCATATCAAATAGGAAACTCATTACAATGATAGCCAATATTCTCGTCCATCGATTCAGTAAAATGATACTATTTAATTTGTGAAGAAAAACTCCTAGCAAGACAAATAGAAGAGTTCCAATGCCTATTAAATGAAAAAAATAAATATCATAAACCAATCCCGCTATGAAACAATAAAGAAAATAGATATACTCTGACACTTCAATTGTTTCAAATATAAGAAATAAAAAAAGTAAATGACTAGTCAACTGAACATAGGGAAAGAAAGAACCTACTACTTGGCTCATATGGGCATCGATTAAAACAACTAACGGAAGAAAAATGAAAATACCTATTTGTTTTAACTGTCTCATTAGAAATTCCCCACAAGTTCTACCGCATATAAATCTTTGCTATTAGCACTTAATTTCACAGTTATTTCTCGTGTTAAATAGTCATTACTATGTGTTGTAGCAACAACTTCTCCAACAGGAATATCTTTGACATTGAAATTACCTAATCCACCTGTCGTAACCTTATCACCCGCACTAATATCACCATTGCTATTTAATTGACTAATTTTAAGAACTTCTTTTTCCTTATCATAACCAACAATAATTCCATAAATTATGTCAGAACCATGTTGAATTTTAACTGAAATTTTATCAGTATTTTCTGTATTCGTGACAAGATTAACAACAGTGGAATTGTCTTCTACCTTTGAAACACTACCAATCAAACCACCATTAGCAATAACTAACATATTTTCAGAAACACCTTTTGAACGACCTGCTTCCAAGGTTAATTCCTGTTTCCAAGATACTGGAGATCGCATAATTACATCTGTTGCTATGATTTTAGTAGCCTGCAATTTTGATTTCATTTCCAACAACAGTCGTAATTGTTCATTCTCTGTCTTTAAACTCTCTGCCTCATTCGATTTGATCTCTAGTTGATAAATTTGTTTTTTTAGACTCTCATTTTCATCATAGGTTCGTGTTAAATGTCCCAAATCTGATTTCATGGAATTAAACCATTGAAAAGGTTTTTGAACAACCTTATCTACCAATGAAATTCCGTCTCCTAATTTTGTAACAACAACACTTGAGTGAGTCGTCGCTAAAAGTACTGAAACCAGCATTACAGTGACAAAAATAATAATTACATATTTTGATTTTTTAAAACGGTTCATACCCCTACCTTTATATCAAAAATTGTTACCGTGACTTTCTACTCGCTTCTTGGAATTCACTAAGATTTTAAGAAGAATAAGCAAGAACCAAGCGCTAGAATTACAATAATTGTAAATGTATCCTTGAGACTCCATTTTAATTGCCGATATTGGCTTCTACCTTTCCCACCTTGGTAACCACGCGCTTCCATAGCAATAGCTAATGAATCTGCACGTTTTAAGCTTGTTGCAAAGAGAGGAATCAAAATAGGGATCATAGCCTTCACTTTTTGAACAATGCTACCTTCACCAAAATCAACTCCACGGGCTTTTTGGGCATTCATAATTCTTGTTGTATCATCCATTAAAGTTGGAACAAAACGTAGACTCATAGATAACATCAGACCAATTTCATGAACTGGAACTTTCACTTTCTTTAACGGCGCTAACAATCCTTCAACTGCTGATGCTAGACTCAAAGGCATAGTTGTTAAAGTCAATAAAGTTGAAAAGAAAACAATCAAGACAAATCGACAAAAAATAATCCCAGCTTGTTGCATCGCATAATCAGTAATTCTCAAAAAAGAAAACTCGAATATAACATTTCCACTTGAAATAAAAAAGAATTGAAATATGGTCGTAAAAGCAATCAAAAAGAACATGGACTTTAATCCCTGAACAAAGAATGAAAGAGATACACCTGATAAAGCAATAAAAATACCTGTCGCAACGAAAAGAATTGAATTGGTGATGGGATTATTAGCCCAAAAAACAATCAAAATCAGTAGTATCATCGCCAATAATTTACTACGTGGATCTAAGCGATGAACAATCGAATCTCCAGGTATATAACGTCCTAAAATCATACTATCCATCTAGCGACTCCTTAAACTCATCTATCCTGATTGGTAATTTTTTAAAACACACACCTCTATCAACCAACCGCTTACAAAAAGCTGTGATTTTAGGGACACCTAGCTGCACTGTTTCCATAAATGCAACATCCTGAAAAGCATCACTTGGCTTGCCACTTTTAACCAAGCGTCCCTTTTCCATGATAAAGACTTGATCTGCATACTCAGCTACATCATCCATCAAATGCGTTACCAAAACAATGGTCATTCCTGACTCATGTAACCTTTTAAACAAACTCATCAATTCTTTTCTTCCAAGAGGATCCAAGCCTGCCGTTGGTTCATCCAAAACTAAAATTGCAGGTTCCATTGCAAGTATCCCTGCGATAGCAACACGTCTCATTTGACCACCTGAAAGTTCAAACGGACTACGTTCAAATAAGGATTCGTCAATTCCAACCATACCTAATTTCTCACGCGCAATCTTCTCTGCCTCATCTTTCGAAACTCCAAAATTTTGCGGTCCAAAGGCAACATCCTTCAAAACAGTTTCTTCAAAAAGCTGATTTTCAGCAAATTGAAATACCAAACCAACTTGTTGTCTAATTTGACGGATATCTTTATTTTTAGAAGTTGCAGTAATGAGTGTATCAAAAACCCGAACGCTCCCTTGGCTTGGAACCAGAAGACCATTTAAAAGTTGTAAAATTGTTGATTTACCGCTACCTGTATGTCCAATCAAAGCAGTATAAGAACCATCTTTTATTGCTAAAGAAACATCAGACAAAGCTGTCGAAGCCAAAGGTGTTCCCTCTTGATACGTATAACTCACATTTTCTAGAGTAATTCCCATAGCTTGTCCTCTAGCTCACTTTCTGTCAAATAATTTTCAGGTAAATCATAGCCACTCTGGCTCAAAAAATCTTTTAATTGATTAACAAATGGACTATCTAATCCAATTTGATCTAAGTCATTTCGAGAAAATAGTTCTCTTGGACTACTAGTTGATTCAATAGTCCCTTTTTTCATTACCATTACACGATCGCTCATGGCAACTTCTTCCAAATCATGCGTAATGGAAACTACCGTCATATCATAATCTTTTCGAATCCCTTGGACTGTCTCAATGAGTTCTCTCCGCCCCTCAGGATCCAACATACTAGTGGCTTCGTCTAGGATTAAAATAGCTGGTCTTAGCGCAACAACACCCGCAATAGCTACACGTTGCTTCTGCCCACCTGATAGACGCGCTGGTTCTTTCTTCTTAAAGTCCGACATGCCAACCAAATTCAGAGCTTCCTCTACTCTTTCTTTCATTTCTTGACGAGAAATTCCCTGATTTTCCAAACCAAAGGCAACATCATCTTCAACAGTTGCTCCAACAAATTGATTGTCTGGGTTTTGGAAAACCATACCAATCTGGTGACGTAGGTCCCAAACATTTTCCTCAGTCAAAAGTTGGCCATCAATTATAATCTCTCCAAATTCTGCTTCAAGTAAGCCATCAATTAATCGGACAGTTGTTGATTTACCGCTACCATTATGCCCCACAATAGAAAGCCATTCTCCGCGTTTCACGTGAAACGTAATATCTTTTACATCATAGTATTCTTGACTTTCCTTATAACGAAAAGAAAGATTTTTTACATCAATAATCGATTTCATTTCGAACCAAATGTCCCTTTAAATACATGCGCACTACCCTTGAAATAATCATAGCCAGAATAGATAGTGAAAAACAAAGCTATATAAAGTAAAACTTGCCCAACCAAGGTCCAATGCAGTAATAAGAAAATAATGGCGAACATTTGACTGAAAGTCTTAATTTTACCAGGCATAGCCGCTGCTAAAACTGTTCCCCCAGTCTCAACCAGTAACAATCGTAGACCTGTTACAGCAAGTTCACGACAGATAATTACTGCAACAATCCAAGCCGGAGCCATACCTAGTTCAATCAACATGATAAAAGCTGACATAACCAATAACTTATCTGCCATAGGGTCCGCAAATTTTCCAAAATTACTAACCACATTCCAATTGCGAGCTAAATAGCCATCTAAATAATCTGTGATACTAGCAATTGCAAAAATAATCGCTGCTATTATATGACTATCCATCGATTTCCCTACTGTTAAAATAAGGATAAAAATAGGAATAAAAAGGATGCGGCCTACTGTTAAAAGATTTGGAATTTGTTCTTTTTTCATTCGTTTTTCCTCAATTCTTAGTGAATCTTATAGTGATTGTTCCAGTTTGAGCTGTTAATTTAGCTAAGTCAACTGTCTGATTATCTATAGTCAACACAACTCCTTTGACAACACCTAAGGTCACTATCACTGGATTTTGAGTTGAAACTGTTGTTTCCTTATTTTTATTTTCTGGAGATAAAGTCACACCACCTCCAAAATCACTTTCTGAGATACTGACCCAACTTCTAGTATCTGTAACCGCTAATTGCAATTTAACTGTTTCCTGATTTGTTTTATAGACAACCTCTACATGATTATCCTCTCCTGTTACACTTAAAATTGATTCTGCGCTAGAAGAAGTACTAGTTGAACTATTACTTGAAGTTTGAGAAGCAAAACTTGTCGAACTTGTTTCTCGAACCACACTATAGTTAGATATGGAAGGGCGGTCCGGTTGAGTCTGGATATAATTCCAAACATAATAAGTTACAAAAATTAAAATCAATAATGCAAAAAGTACGAAATAAAACAAAGGTAAGAATGATGTTTTATTCTTTTTACCTAAGCGTCTACGACCTAAATACTCATCTTCATAAACATCTACTTCATCATAAGTAATCATACTTCCAGAGTCATAAGCATCCAAAACGATTCGTTCATCCAATTCAACTGCCCAAGCATATTTTCTTAAAAAAGAGCGGACATAGAAGGAACTAGGAAGTTGATCAAAATCATCTTCCTCCATAGCTTCTAGTAATTTTAACTCAATTTCAGTTTTTCCTTGTAACTCCTCTAAACTAAATCCTTGATTTATTCTTGCTAAACGTAGAACCTCACCAATGGTTTTTTTTCTCATACTTACAATTCTTTCTAGTTTTAACATTTTTTAGATTGGGAAAATTGTAAAATCAACTATATCCCCATCATCTATTAAGTGATGTCCTACTTCAAGGACATCTTCCAAAGTAATTTCCTGTAAAATCTTTGGTAAATCAAAAATCGTTTCCCCATTTTCAAAAGCATCATATTGTGTCGCAATAAATTCCAAAGAGTTCATGCTATTGATCAACTCTCCAAACATCTCTCTTTTAATAATATCTAAATGATCTTCCGTAATATCAGAATCCCTAGAAAAATTACGAATTGCCTTTCTAAACTGATGCGATAAAGAGACTGGTTCCTTCGTATCCATAGTCAACATCACAAAATGAAAACGACTTGTCACTTCAACTTCAAGTGATAAAGATACGTCTATCTTACCTGATTCATATAATTTTTGAAAACGATCTGAAGTCCAACCAAACATCATTGCAAACAATAATTTTAATAAAACTTGATGTCGATAGCAATTTTCCTCAGAAATTTCCTGATTACCCCTAATTCCAATTGCAAGCTTTGGTGAAGACACTTCCATTCTTATGCTGTCTGATTTCTTTACATCTTGTAAAGAAATTTTTTCTCTTACCACATTCTCAATATTTAAATCTTGCAAATCTTTTCTTTGAATGTAATCTTGTATTTGCTCAACATCAAAGTTGCCAACTAAAAACAAGGTCATGTTTACAGGTTTGTAAAATCTCATAAAAATTTCTTGCAAAATAGTTGAATCAATCTGAGAAATCGACTCTTCACTTCCAACTATATCTATAGCTAAAGGAGTACCGGGATACAAGTTAGCTAAAGTAGAAAAGAATAAACATGAATCGGGGTCATCTTGATACATTTCTCGCTCTTGCTGGATAATATCTTGCTCTTTTAAAATAGAATCTTTTGTGAAATGAGCTGTTGTTACCAACTCCTCAAGCAAGTCTAAATTTTCCAGTAAATAATCCGTAGCTGAAAAAAGGAAGTTTGTTTTTGTAAAACTTGTAAAAGCATTACTGTCTGCACCTAAGCGCGTAAAAGCTGTCATCATATCACTAGAATCACTCCTTTCAAACAGTTTATGTTCAAGAAAATGAGCAACTCCAGCTGGATAGTGTTTTACAGTGCTGTCAACTTCTGTCACAAGAGTATCTACAGACCCGAATTGAACGGTTACACTACCGTAAACTTCTTTAAATTCTTTCTTAGGTAATAAAGATACTGTCAATCCATTTGACAAACGCGTTCGATAAACTACTTCCCTGACAGCTGGATAGTATTTTTCTTCAAAAGTAACCTTTGTCATTCTATTCCTTCCATAAAGTAAATCGCTTGTAGTTTGACTTTATTAGCAGCTTTACAAATAGCTTCTTTATTAATTTTTTCTAGTCTTTCAATCCAACTATCAAAGTCTATAGAAGATTTTCCAAGTAAAGAATTTTGATAAGCACGCTCAATAAGTGAACTTTGACTATCTTGAGAAATCAATAAAGATCTACGAATCATTTCCTTAGTCTGCTCTATTTCAATATCAGTAAAATAGCCTTTTTTTATGTCAAGTAATTGGCTATTCATCATCTTGCGAGCCTGATTCCGATTTTCACGATCAATACCAGCATATAACCTCAAAAATCCAGTAAAGAGATCTAATTGGCTTGAAATAGTATATGCTAATCCAGCCTTTTCACGAACGTTGGTGAATAATTTCGAATGAGCAAAACCGCCCAGTAAACCATTCATTACAATCATCGGTAAATGTTGTTCGTCACCATATTCAACAGAACAATGATAACCCAATTCTAAAATTGACTGACCAACATTTTTTCGAACCATACTTTCTTTCAGTACATTTGAGAATGGTTGTTGATACTGAAGAATTACATCCCCTTTTCGATCCTTAAAATGGAACAACTCCAATGATTTTCGAATTTCAACTTCATTAAAATCACCCAAGAAAAAGAAATCAATTCTATCATTGGCTAATAAATGCTGAAAGCAAGCATAAGAACTTTGTGGAGTTTCCTCATTAATACGCTTTCGTAAATCCGCATACTCTAATTGAAGACGCTCATCATTAAAGAACAACTTGTCTAATTCTTTGTGTGCGAAATAAAAAGAATCATCTGTATCAGCAGCTAAACTTGCTAACAATTGCTTCCTCTCAATCTCAAATAAAACGGGTTCGAAACCATTTTCTAGCAGCAAAGGAGAAAAAAGAATATCATTAAGTAACTCTAAAACCTCAGTAGTTAGGAAATTCTTCCTACTCAAAAATTCATCACAAACATAGGTCAAAGTCAAATCTACAATATGACTTTGACCTCTTCTATAACAATTGGTTGAAACATCCATTCCATATAAACTCGCCAAATATTTTCTAAATTCTTGCGAAGTAGGATAGTTTTGATTAGCAGTTTCCAACATACTCGCACTCAACATACGAGCTGCAATCATGTCAAGAGACAATGGAGCTGTAAAACGTACGGTTATTTTGTTGGTTTTAAACTTTTTTGATTGGATAAAATGTGTTGAAATACCATGCACTAACTCCATGACTTACCTCCTTATATACAGACTTCTATTATATCACGAAAACTTGAAATTATCTTATTCTCTGTAACACTTTGAAAATAAAAATCGCTTACATTTTTCCTTTGTTTCTATCACTTTTTTTAGAAAATATGGTATAATACCAAAGATTGAGGTGAATTATGAAATACAAATTATTTGAAGAGTTTATTACTCTCCAAGCACTACTTAAAGAACTTGGAATTACTCATAGTGGAGGGGCTATTAAGTCCTTTCTTACTGATCATTCTGTCTATTTTAATGGAGAATTAGAAAATCGTCGTGGTAAAAAAATTCGTATTGGAGATCACATAGAAATACCAGATATGAATATTGATATAAAATTGATACAACCTACTCCTGAGGAAATGGAAGAATACCTAACAGATAAAATTGAAAAAGATCGGATTGATAAACTTGTCAAGGAAATGAATAAAGGGGTAAAGCAAAAAAAGTCAAAATCTGTAGTATCACCTTCAAAAAAACAAGCTCCTCGATTTCCTGGTAGATAATTATGTGGTTACAAAATTTAACTCTTAAGTCTTTCCGTAATTACAACGATACGAAAATTGACTTTAACCCTAAATTAAATATCTTTTTAGGTCAAAACGCACAAGGAAAAACCAATATGTTAGAGGCAATCTATTTTTTAGCCTTAACACGTAGCCACCGAACTCGGACAGATAAAAATCTTATTCATTTTGATGAGGAACAACTTCATCTTTCTGGCCTTATTCAGAAAAAAACCGGCTCTATTCCTCTAGAAATTGAATTGACCCAAAAAGGTCGTGTTACCAAAGTGAACCACTTAAAACAAGCTCGTCTTTCAGACTATGTAGGACATATGAATGTTGTCCTATTTGCTCCTGAAGATTTACAACTCATTAAAGGAACTCCTTCAATTCGTCGAAAATTTATTGACATCGAACTTGGACAAATCAAACCCATCTATTTAGCTGATTTGACAAACTACAACCACATACTCAAACAAAGAAATACTTATTTGAAGTCAATCCAAAAAATTGATGAAACCTTCCTTTCTGTTCTAGATGATCAATTGGTAGAATACGGTTGTCGGGTCATGAACCATCGTTTAGATTTCATTAAAAAACTGGAGAAGTTTGGTCGTGATAAACATTTTGAAATCTCTAATCAAATCGAAGAGTTGTCAATATCCTATCAACCTTCTGTAAATTTTAATGACAAAGAAAGTTTACAGTATTCTTTCGAAATAGCTTTAAAAAAAAGCAGAATGAGAGACTTTTTAAAAAAGAATACAGGTATCGGACCTCACCGAGATGATATTTCTTTTTATATCAATGGTATGGATGCTAGTTTTGGTAGTCAAGGGCAACATCGTAGTCTCGTTCTTTCTATAAAATTAGCAGAAATCGAGTTAATGGGGAGTATTACTAAAGAATCTCCAATACTTTTACTTGACGATGTTATGAGTGAGCTTGACAATACTAGACAGCTTAAATTATTAGAAACCATTTCTCAATCAATCCAAACCTTTATAACAACTACAAGTTTAGACCATCTTCAAAATCTACCTAAGAATCTCAGTATTTTTTCCATCCATAACGGTAAAATTTCTGTCAATCAATATTTACAATGATGTAAAGGTCCCGAGACAAAAAGATTTTGATTTTAGGAATTCTTTATTATATAGTAAATTGAATTTAGAATAGTACGCTGTTACTGCTAAAATATTTCCAGAAATTAATTTTCCTTTACTAATCGATTTGTTCATATCTTATTCAATCTGCTATAAATTTTTAAAATCGATAGATTAGACAAAAAAGCGAACAAGACAGAATTCTGAGTGTCAGATAGCTCGTTTTGTTCGCTTTTTATATTTAAGGTTAGACTATTGTCCCAGACTCTTTTATTTTATATTTTTACATAGAGTAGTTGGGTGCCTCATTTGTAATTTGTACGTCATGAGGATGACTTTCTTTCAAGCCTGCACCAGACATTTCAACAAACTGAGCATTATCATGTAACTCTTTTAAGTTTGCTGCACCACAGTAACCCATACCAGAGCGAATACCTCCAATCATTTGGAAGACAATATCAGCTGCCGCACCTTTATAAGCAACACGACCTTCAATTCCTTCTGGAACAAGTTTGTTTGCTTCATTGACAGAACCTTGGAAGTAACGATCGCTTGAACCTTTCTTCATAGCAGCAATTGATCCCATACCACGGTAAGTCTTAAACTTACGTCCTTGGAAGATTTCAGTTTCGCCTGGAGCTTCATCAGTTCCAGCAAACATTGATCCAAGCATAACTGCATTTCCACCTGCAGCAAGGGCTTTTACAATATCTCCAGAATACTTGATTCCACCGTCAGCAATGATCGTTTTACCATATTCACGCGCAACAGCTGCAGCATCGTAGATAGCTGTTACTTGCGGAACACCAACACCAGCAATCACACGAGTAGTACAGATAGAACCTGGTCCAATACCAACCTTGACAACGTCTACACCTGCTTCGTAAAGTGCACGCGCTCCCTCAGCAGTAGCAATATTTCCAGCAATCAAAGTACGATCTGGGAAGTGAGCACGAATCTCAGCAATTTTACGCAAGACACCTGCAGAATGACCATGTGCAGTATCAATAACAATCGCATCCGCTCCTGCCTCAAAAAGAGCCTCTGCACGTTCAAATGTATCTGAAGTAACACCTACTGCACCTGCAACTAGAAGACGACCAAACTCATCTTTAGCAGCATTTGGAAACTCAATAACTTTTTCAATATCTTTGATAGTAATCAAACCAGAAAGACGACCTTCTTCATCTACCAAAGGAAGCTTTTCAATACGGTGTTCTTGAAGAATACTCTCAGCTGTTGCAAGGTCTGTACCCACAGGAGCAGTAACAAGATTTTCACTAGTCATATGATTTGAGATTGGTTGGTTATAGTCTGAAATAAAACGAAGATCTCGGTTTGTCAAAATACCAACCAATTTACGATTTTCAAGTGTTTCAACAACTGGAACACCACTGATACGGTAACGTCCCATAAGCTCATCTGCTTCAGCAATTGTATGTTCAGGCGTCAAGAAGAACGGATCAATAATAACTCCATTTTCAGAACGTTTTACCTTACGAACCTCTTCTGCTTGTTGAGCAATTGACATGTTTTTATGGATAACTCCGAGACCGCCTGCACGAGCAATAGCAATGGCCATTTGACTCTCTGTAACTGTGTCCATGGCAGCGGTAATAATTGGGATATTTAAAGTCAAATTATCTGCCAATTTAGTTGTTAAATCTGCATCGTTAGGCAACACATGACTTTCAGCTGGAATAAGCAATACATCATCAAAGGTAAAACCTTTTTTCAAAAATTTAGTGTCCCAATTAGACATTCGAAGTTTCCTCTTTTCTTTCTTTTTGAGCTTGACTCTTTTTATATTGTATCTATCATACCATTCTATAAAAATTTGTCAAATGTTACAGGGGTAAATAAAAAACTATCTTTTCTTCGAGATAGAAATGATAGTTTCTTGTAAAATAAACTTAGTTAAAGTAATGAAGTCCCATTGCTCCTTTAACCTCAGATAGGGTTTGACCTGCAACTTCACGCGCTCTTTCACTACCTTTTTGAAGCATATTATAAACTTCTCCCATATCCTTAGCAAATTCGATACGGCGCTCACGAATAGGACCAAGTTCACGTTCTAATATTTCAAGTAGATAACGCTTGGTCTTCACATCACCAAGACCACCTCGTTGATAATGTTCTTTCATGTCAGCAATTTCTTGAGCATCTTCTGGACGACCAAAAACATCTAGATAATGGAAAACCATATTTCCTTCAATTTTACCTGGATCCTCAACGCGGATATGATCTGGATCTGTATACATACTCATTACTTTTTTACGCAAAGTATCCGCATCATCAGCTAAATAAATACCGTTATTGAGTGATTTAGACATTTTAGCATTTCCATCTAAACCAGGCAAACGCCCTGCTCTCTCATTTTCTGGATAAATACCTTCCGGTTCCACCAAAACATCACAGTTATATGCATTGTTAAAAGAACGAACAATCTCACGAGTTTGCTCAATCATTGGTTTCTGATCTGTCCCAACAGGAACATAATTAGCCTTAAAAGCAGTGATGTCAGCTGCTTGAGCGATTGGATAGACCAAAAATCCTGTCGGAATGCTTTCTCCAAATCCTTTCTGAGCAATCTCTGTCTTGACTGTTGGATTTCGCTCCAAACGTGCTAACGAAACTAGATTCATATAATACATAGACAACTCAGCCAACTCTGGAATCTGGCTTTGAATAAAAATAGTTGACTTACTTGGATCCAATCCAACTGCAAGATAATCCAAAGCCACATTTCCGATAGACTCTACAATGGTTTGAGGGTCTTTAGCATGATCTGTTAAGGCTTGTTGGTCAGCCAAGAACACAAACATATCATACTTATCCTCTTCCTGTAATAATACTCGATTTTTGAGACTTCCAGCATAATGTCCAATATGCAATTTTCCTGTTGGACGGTCTCCTGTTAAAATAATGGGTTTAGTCATTTTGTTCTCCTTCGATATAGTCCCTTCAATTATAGCATTTTTTTAATGAAATAACCGTAATTTATCAAAATAAATCAGCCTTGCTATTTACGGATTTGTGTAAAGTATGCTGTAAATTTAATTTACATAAAATTGACAGATAAAAATTTGAATATTTCCGTATTTTCTAGTAGAATAAATATATTACACATATAGGAGAAAAACATTGCTTACAGTATCTGATGTTTCACTACGTTTTAGTGATCGCAAACTTTTTGATGATGTCAATATCAAATTTACAGAAGGAAATACTTACGGATTAATCGGTGCTAATGGTGCCGGAAAATCAACCTTTTTAAAAATTTTAGCCGGAGATATCGAACCTACTACTGGTCACATCTCTCTTGGTCCAGATGAACGTCTCTCTGTTCTTCGTCAAAATCACTTTGACTATGAAGATGAACGTGCCATTGATGTTGTTATCATGGGAAATGAAAAACTTTATAGCATCATGAAAGAGAAAGATGCCATCTACATGAAGGAAGATTTCTCAGATGAAGATGGAGTGCGTGCTGCCGAACTTGAAGGAGAGTTTGCCGAGCTTGGAGGCTGGGAAGCAGAAAGTGAAGCCTCTCAACTCCTTCAAAACCTAAATATCCCAGAAGAATTGCACTATCAAAATATGAGCGAATTGGCCAACGGTGAAAAAGTAAAAGTTCTCCTCGCCAAAGCACTTTTTGGTAAACCAGATGTTCTTCTATTAGACGAGCCTACCAACGGTTTAGACATCCAATCTATTACTTGGTTAGAAGACTTCTTGATTGACTTTGATAACACCGTTATCGTAGTATCCCACGACCGTCACTTCTTAAACAAAGTATGTACTCACATGGCCGACCTTGACTTTGGAAAAATCAAACTCTATGTCGGAAACTATGACTTCTGGAAGGAATCTTCTGAACTCGCTGCTAAATTGCTAGCAGACCGTAATGCTAAAGCAGAAGAAAAAATTAAACAATTGCAAGAGTTCGTTGCTCGTTTCTCTGCTAATGCTTCTAAATCAAGACAAGCAACATCACGTAAGAAAATGCTTGATAAGATTGAACTTGAAGAAATTGTACCATCTAGTCGTAAATATCCATTTATCAACTTTAAAGCGGAACGTGAGATTGGTAATGATCTCTTGACAGTAGAAAATCTAACTGTAAAGATTGATGGTGAGACTATTTTAGATAATATCAGCTTTATCTTGCGTTCAGGTGATAAAACAGCACTTATTGGACAAAATGACATCCAAACGACTGCATTAAT
>CAUQVK010000031.1:0-18225 GCA_963521495.1 uncultured Streptococcus sp. | reverse complement strand
CTTTGATGTACCAGGTCACAAGCGTGGACGGGGAAATCCAGAACTTGTCGAACTGCTAGGTGAAAAATGTGTAGGCATTGATGTTAATTCGATGAAACCCTTGGATAATCTTGGTCACCCCATTTCGATTATTCGGGATGCAGAGGAGCTGGCTGCAGATGCTTTTGGAGCTAGCCATGCTTTTCTCATGATTGGGGGAACAACTTCATCGGTGCAGACTATGATTCTGTCAACCTGCAAGGCTGGAGATAAGATTATTCTGCCACGAAATGTCCATAAATCTGCCATCAATGCGCTGGTTCTATGTGGTGCCATTCCCATCTATATCGAGATGAGTGTAGATCCTAAGATTGGTATCGCTTTAGGTCTTGAAAATGACCGAGTAGCACAGGCCATAAAGGACCATCCAGATGCCAAGGCCGTTTTGATTAACAATCCTACTTACTACGGCATCTGTTCAGACCTAAAAGGATTGACAGAAATGGCTCATGAAGCTGGCATGCTAGTTTTAGTTGATGAAGCCCACGGAGCTCATTTACATTTTACTGATAAACTTCCAATTTCTGCCATGGATGCTGGCGCTGATATGGCGGCGGTTTCTATGCATAAGTCTGGTGGGAGTTTGACCCAAAGTTCGCTTCTTTTAATCGGGGAGCAGATGAATCCTGAATACGTTCGTCAGATTATCAATCTTACCCAGTCAACATCCGCCTCTTACTTGTTGATGGCTAGTTTGGATATTTCACGTCGCAACTTGGCTCTTCGTGGTAAAGAGTCGTTTGAGAAGGTTATTGAGCTATCAGAGTATGCTCGTCGTGAAATCAATGCTATTGGCGGTTATTATGCCTACTCAAAAGAATTAATTGATGATGTCACAGTATGTGATTTTGACGTGACTAAGTTATCAGTTTACACTCAAGGAATCGGTCTTACAGGTATTGAAGTTTATGACCTCCTGCGCGATGAATACGACATTCAGATTGAGTTTGGTGATATTGGCAATATCTTGGCCTATATTTCGATTGGTGACCGTATCCAAGACATTGAACGATTAGTTGGTGCTTTAGCAGATATCAAGAGACTATACTCACGAGATGGGAAGGATTTGATAGCAGGAGAATATATTCAGCCCGAGTTGGTGTTATCTCCTCAGGAAGCCTTCTATTCGCAACGCAGAAGTCTTGCCTTGGCAGATGCTGTTGGACAAGTCTGTGGAGAATTTGTTATGTGTTACCCTCCTGGAATCCCTATCTTGGCACCAGGGGAACACATTACCAAAGAGATTGTGGATTATATCCAATTTGCTAAAGAACGTGGTTGTTCACTTCAGGGAACTGAGGATCCTGAAGTCAACCATATCAATGTGATTTAAGGAAAGGAGAACTAGATGGATTTATGGTTTTCTGAAGTTCATACTCCAGATGTGAAATTGTCCCTGAGAACAGCCAAACAACTCTACGCTGGTAAAAGTGAATGGCAGGATATCGATGTCTTAGACACACCAGCTTTTGGGAAAATCTTGGTTTTAAATGGGCATGTCTTGTTTTCAGATGCAGATGATTTTGTCTACAATGAAATGACCGTTCACGTTCCTATGGCTGTCCATCCCAATCCCAAAAAAGTTTTAGTTTTGGGTGGTGGTGACGGTGGTGTTGCCCAAGTTTTAACCCTCTATCCTGAGTTAGAACAAATCGATATTGTTGAACCAGACGAAATGCTGGTTGAAGTCTGTCGTAAGTATTTCCCTGATTTTGCAACGGGTCTAGATGATCCTCGGGTCAATATCTATTACCAAGACGGGCTACGCTTTTTGAGAAATTGTGAAAATGACTACGATATTATCATCAATGATGCTACAGATCCGTTTGGTCATACAGAAGGTCTCTTTACCAAGGAATTTTACGGTAACAGTTATAGAGCCTTGAAAGAAGACGGTATCATGATTTACCAGCATGGGAGTCCCTTCTTTGACGAGGATGAGTCAGCTTGCCGAAGCATGCACCGTAAGGTCAATCAAGCTTTTCCAATCAGCCGTGTCTATCAGGCCCATATCCCAACCAGCCCTGCTGGTTATTGGTTGTTTGGGTTTGCATCAAAAAAATACCACCCTGTCAAGGATTTTGATAAGGAAGGCTGGAAAAAACGCCAGCTTTTCACAGAATACTACACTGCAAACTTACACGTGGGAGCCTTTATGTTGCCCAAGTATGTTGAGGACATTTTAGAAGAAGAGGAAGGAAAAAAATGAGTCGTTTATTAGTTATCGGATGTGGGGGCGTTGCCCAAGTTGCTATTTCAAAGATTTGCCAAGATAGCGAAACCTTTACAGAGATTATGATTGCTAGCCGTACTAAGTCAAAATGCGATGACTTGAAGGCAAAATTAGAAGGGAAAACTACTACCAAGATTGAAACAACAGCACTTGATGCTGACAAGGTTCAAGAAGTCATTGCCTTGATTGAAAGCTACAAGCCAGAAGCCGTTTTGAACGTAGCCCTACCATACCAAGACTTGACTATTATGGATGCTTGTTTGGCTACAGGTGTCCACTATATCGATACAGCTAACTACGAGGCTGAGGATACAGAAGACCCTGAATGGCGTGCTATTTATGAGAAACGTTGTAAGGAACTTGGTTTTACAGCTTACTTTGACTACTCATGGCAATGGGCTTATCAGGAGAAATTCAAAGAAGCAGGCTTGACTGCTCTGCTTGGATCTGGCTTTGACCCAGGTGTAACCAGCGTTTTTTCAGCTTACGCCCTTAAACATTATTTTGATGAAATCCACTATATCGACATTTTAGACTGTAATGGTGGTGACCACGGTTATCCATTTGCGACAAACTTTAACCCAGAAATCAATCTACGCGAGGTTTCTGCGCCAGGTTCTTACTGGGAAGATGGAAAATGGGTCGAAGTGGAAGCTATGTCAATCAAGCGCGAGTATGATTTTCCACATGTTGGACAAAAAGACATGTATCTTCTTCACCATGAAGAAATTGAATCATTGGCGAAAAACATTCCAGGTGTCAAACGTATTCGTTTCTTTATGACTTTTGGTCAATCTTACTTGACGCACATGAAATGTCTTGAAAACGTTGGTCTCCTTCGTACGGATTCCATTAACTTTAACGGACAAGAAATCGTTCCGATTCAATTCTTAAAAGCCTTGCTTCCAGATCCTGCTAGCCTTGGCCCACGTACTGTAGGTAAAACCAATATTGGATGTATCTTTACAGGTGTCAAAGACGGTGTTGAAAAGACCATCTATATCTACAATGTTTGCGACCATCAGGAATGTTACGCAGAAGTTGGTTCACAAGCCATTTCTTACACGACAGGCGTTCCAGCCATGATTGGGACAAAATTGGTTATGAACGGAACTTGGAAACAAGCTGGAGTTTACAACCTTGAAGAATTGGATCCAGATCCATTCATGGAAGCTTTGAATGAGTATGGTTTGCCTTGGGTTGTGGTTGAAAATCCACAAATGGTGGACTGATGAAGTTAGAACAAGTACCAACACCAGCCTATGTCATTGACTTAGCCAAGTTAGAAGCAAATTGTCGCATTCTACAATATGTTCAAGAAGAAGCTGGTTGCAAGGTTTTGCTTGCCCAGAAGGCCTATTCCCTCTATAAAACCTATCCCTTGATTAGTCAGTATCTGTCTGGTACGACAGCTAGTGGACTTTATGAAGCCAAATTGGCAAGGGAAGAATTTCCTGGTGAAGTCCATGTTTTTGCACCTGCTTTCAAGGATGCAGACTTGGAAGAATTACTTGAAATTACTGACCACATTGTCTTTAATTCTGAGAGACAATTGCGTAAGCATGGTTCGCGTTGTCGTGAGGCTGGTATCAGTGTCGGTTTACGTATCAACCCTCAATGTTCAACTCAGGGTGATCACGCGCTCTATGACCCCTGTGCACCAGGTTCTCGTTTTGGCGTGACACTAGATAAAATTCCTAGTGATTTGTTGGATTTGGTGGATGGACTTCATTTTCATACCCTTTGCGAGCAAGGTTCAGATGATTTAGAGACAACTTTGAAAGCAGTAGAAGCGCAGTTTGGTTCGTACTTACATGAGATCAAATGGCTCAATATGGGGGGCGGACACCACATCACAAGAGAAGGTTACGATGTGGATTTGCTGATTTCTGAAATCAAGCGTATCCGAGAAACTTACAATCTTGAAGTCTATATCGAGCCGGGTGAAGCCATTGCGCTCAATGCAGGTTATCTAGCAACTGAGGTATTGGATATTGTCGAAAACGGTATGGAAATCTTGGTTTTAGATGCCTCTGCGACCTGCCATATGCCTGATGTACTTGAGATGCCCTATCGTCCACCTTTGAGAAATGGCTTTGAGGCACAGGAAAAAGCCCATACCTATAGACTTTCTTCCAATACTTGTCTGACGGGCGATGTGATTGGTGATTATAGCTTTGAAAATCCAGTCCAAATCGGAGACAGACTTTATTTTGAAGATATGGCTATTTACTCATTTGTCAAAAACAATACCTTCAACGGTATTGGGTTGCCCAGTCTCTATCTCATGGACGAGCAGGGTGACTGCAGCTTAGTCAAAGCCTTTGGCTATCAAGATTTTAAAGGGAGATTATCATGATGGACAGTCCCAAAAAATTAGGCTATCGCATGCCAGCAGAGTATGAACCCCATCATGGTACTCTCATGATATGGCCGACTCGACCAGGTTCATGGCCCTTTCAAGGAAAAGCTGCTAAAGCAGCATTTAGCCAGATTATAAAAACCATTGCAGAAGGGGAAATAGTCTATCTTTTGGTGGAACAGGACCATCTATCTGAAGCCCAATCCTATCTAGGAGACAAGGTTGTTTATCTAGATATTCCTACCAATGATGCCTGGGCGCGTGATACGGGTCCGACCATTCTTGTCAATGATGAAGGCCAGAAATTAGCCGTGGACTGGTCTTTCAATGCTTGGGGTGGTGCTGTTGATGGTCTTTATCAAGATTATGAAGATGATGACCAAGTAGCCAGTCGTTTTGCTGAGATTTTGGAAATGCCTGTCTATGATGCCAAACCTTTTGTACTGGAAGGCGGAGCGATACACAGCGATGGTCAGGGAACCATTCTTGTGACTGAAAGTTGCTTGCTTAGTTCTGGTCGCAATCCTCATCTAAGTAAAGAGGAAATCGAGAGTACCTTATTAGAGTGCCTTGGTGCTGAAAAAGTTATTTGGCTTCCTTATGGTATTTATCAGGATGAAACCAATGAACACGTTGATAATGTTGCTGCCTTTGTTGGTCCTGCAGAGCTTGTTTTAGCTTGGACGGACGACAAAAGTGATCCTCAGTATGCCATGTCAAAAGCAGATCTAGAACTCTTAGAGCAAGAGACAGATGCAAAAGGACGGAAGTTTATCATTCATAAACTTCCAATTCCAGCTCTTCATCAAGTTGTAACCAAAGAGGATTTGCCAGGCTACATCTATGAAGAAGGAGAAGAAGAGCGATACGCAGGTGAACGACTAGCAGCTTCCTACGTAAACTTTTATATCGCCAACAAGGCTGTCCTTGTTCCCCAGTTTCAAGATGTCAATGACCAAGTAGCCTTAGATATCCTCAGTAAGTGTTTCCCAGACCGTAAAGTTGTCGGAATACCAGCCAGAGATATTCTCTTAGGTGGTGGCAATATCCACTGTATCACCCAACAAATCCCAGAATAGGAGAAAAAGATGAGAAATGTAAGAGTTGCAGCCATTCAGATGCAATGCGCTAAGGATGTGGCAACAAATATTCAAACAGCAGAGCGTTTAGTACGTCAGGCTGCAGAACAAGGCGCACAAATCATTCTCTTACCAGAGTTGTTTGAACGTCCCTATTTCTGTCAGGAACGTCAGTATGACTACTACCAGCATGCCCAGTCGGTGACAGACAATACAGCTATTCAGCATTTTAAAACCATTGCCAAGGAGCTAAAGGTCGTTTTACCAATCAGTTTCTATGAAAAAGATGGAAATGTCTTGTATAACTCTATTGCCGTTATTGATGCAGATGGGGAAGTGCTGGGTGTTTATCGAAAGACCCACATACCAGATGATCATTATTATCAAGAAAAGTTTTATTTCACACCTGGTAACACTGGTTTCAAGGTCTGGGATACTCGCTATGCCAAGATTGGGATCGGTATCTGTTGGGATCAATGGTTCCCTGAAACAGCGCGCTGTCTTGCGTTAAATGGTGCTGAATTGCTCTTTTATCCTACAGCCATCGGTTCGGAACCTATCTTGGATACAGATAGTTGTGGTCATTGGCAACGTACCATGCAAGGACACGCAGCAGCAAATATTGTTCCAGTCATCGCAGCCAATCGTTATGGTTTAGAGGAAGTCACTCCAAGTGAGGAAAATGGTGGACAGAGTTCCAGTCTTGACTTCTACGGTTCCTCCTTTATGACGGATGAAACAGGAGCTATTCTAGAACGAGCTGAAAGACAAGAAGAAGCTGTTCTGTTAGCTACTTATGACCTAGACAAGGGAGCAAGCGAACGCCTAAACTGGGGCTTGTTTCGAGATAGAAGACCAGAAATGTATCAACGAATTACGGACTAGTAGGGGAGAAATGAGAGATCTATTCTGCTAGACTAACTTCTTATTAGCAACTATAAGGATACTATGTTTGTCTATCAAGTGGATTTTATATTTTTACCCTCTAAGGCTTTCTCGCGCTTTTATGCGAGGAGCTTTTCTGTTTAAGCTTTATCAATAAAACATGCTATAATAGTTGCAGAAAGGTTGGTATTTATGGCTAGGATATTGGTTATTGAAGACAATAGTGACATTCAAGAGATTTTACGAACACTTCTTACTGAGGAGCATGAGGTGATTCAAGCCTTTTCAGGAACTGAAGGAATCATGCGTTTTGACCAAGGTGGGATTGACCTCGTTTTGCTAGATATCATGCTTCCTGGGAAAAATGGGGATCAGGTTTTAAAAGCCATCAGGGAACAAAGTCAAATTCCAGTCATTATGCTAACGGCTTTGAGCGATAAGAAGTTAATCAGTCAATACCTCTTAGACGGTGCCAATGATTACATAGTCAAACCTTTTGACTTAGACGAAGTCTTTGCTAGAGTTACTGTTCAATTACGTCAAAGCGTAGAAAAGCAATCTCTGGAGATAGGAAAAACTGAAAATCTGCCACAAAACTTGAAAAATATCCAGTTTGATGCCGAAAGTTTTGAAATCAAAAATAGTCAGGAAACGATTCGTCTTGCTAAGAAAGAATGCTTGATTCTCCAAACTCTCCTCAAACACCCTAAGAAAATTTTCACCAAGGAAGAACTTTATGAATTGGTCTGGGAGGATAGCTACCTACCTGGAGATAATACTCTCAATACGCATTTGAGTAATCTTCGTAAAAAATTAAACCAGCTTGACCCAAATCAAGAATATATTGAAACCATCTGGGGCGTTGGGGTAAGATTAAAAGGAGACAAGCAATGACCTACATGATAATCTTTGTTCTACTGGTACTCCTAATTATTTTATCGATTGCATTGATTCGTTACCATCTAGCACTTAAAAACTTGAGTCAACAGATTGAAGACAAGATTCTCACAGGTAGTATGAAAAGAGTAGGAGTCAGCATTTTTTCCAAACATTTTTTACATCTCTACCAGCAGATTGAGAATTTATTTCAGGAAGTGGAACAATCTCGATTGGTTATGAAAAGGGAAAAACAGACTCTGGATATGGCCATCAGCAATATCGCCCATGATATTCGGACGCCTCTGACTATCGCTTCAGGCTACACCCAACAATTGATAAAATCTCCTGAAGACAAAGCAGAAACCTTACAAAAAATAGCCCAGCATCTTGATTTAGTTTCCAAACGTTTGGAGGCTCTCCTAGAATATCGTCGTTTGATGGAAGGAGCTGTCAAACCGAAACTGGAAGAAGTGGACCTTTCAGCTTTTATCACCAAAAAGACTTTGGCTTATTATGATGTTTTTCAGGCGGCAAATATCACGCTTGATTTTCAGGTTGAAGCTGGTTTAAAAATGAGGACCGATGAAGACTTGCTGGATCGAATTTTACAAAATCTGCTTGGAAATGTCCTTAAACATGGCAAGGAAGAAGCGCGGCTATCTTTGAGAAAGGAAAAGGAACAGCTTGTCTTAGAGATTGCAAACCTTGTCAAACAGCCCATCAAAAGAATAGAAAATCTCAGCAACCGTTTTTATTCTGAAAATCTATCAGATACTGAAGAATCCTCTGGTTTAGGCCTTTATATCACTGAGGAATTATGTCATCTTCTCGGTGCAGAGATGAAACTAAGCACAGATGGGCAGTGGTTATCGGTTTTCATTTACTTTTAACGAAAAGAAACCTCCTCTGTAGGCTAGAGGAGGTCTTTTTTATAGACTTTTCTTTTTGAAAACTGCCAGTCCACTTAGATTAAAGATTACAATAACAGCTAAGCTAACTATAAGTGTATAGAAAATGGATTCACTATTAGCAGTCATAGCATAGAAAAACTGCAATGATAAATATGGCAAAATTTTGATATTTGGAAAAATGATCATTGGCATAGAAAGTAAGGTAGAGCTGACCAAATAACCAATAAATACCGCAAGATAAGAATGACTAACATAGAGGATGAAGGAAACAATGGAAAGCCAAGCAAGGAGGCAAAGGAATTGAAGGGAAATGGTTACCAGTAGATTTCCAATAAAGCCATCAGGCATAGTTCCAAATCCATTTAAGATCGTTGCTGGAATAAAGGCAATCACAAGGCTGATGATGACTTGTAAAAGTGCAATAGAAGCCAATACAAAGGCTTTGGCAAGGAAAAACTCGGTACGAGAGACACCCACTGTTAAATTATTTTTATAGAGTTTGCCGATTAAATCAACTCCAAGAACGAGGCAGGCTAGGACGATGCAGAGAAAAACGAGGTTTGAACCTTGACTAGATGCGTTGATCAGGGCTTGTACACCGTCCCAACCATGGGTTGGAATTTCTGGTTCTTTTGTCTGGATTGCCATCAGATGACCCGTAGCTCCAAAAACAGCCCCCATTAACATGATTACAAAGAGAATGAACTCTGTAATCCAGAATCCTTTTGAACGGAAAAGACGGTAAAAGTCTGCTTGAATGGTATGTATCATGATTTTCCTCCTATTCGACCAATTGAGTGAAGTATTCTTCTAGGTTTTGACGGGCATAGTAAATCTCATCAATGGCAACATCTGCCAAGGTTAATTCCTTGAGAATCTGTTTGACATCTTGTTCCTGACCAAAGATGTGAATTTCGTTTTCAGGATTAACAACCTTGAACTGGAGCTGGATTTGTTCTTTCAATACTTGACAAGCTTTCTCTTGATCAGCTGTCTTAAGGACAATATAATCCTCACTTAGTGTTTCAAATTCAGCTTTGCTGATTTCACGGATAATCTTGCCTTGATCTAAAATACCAAAACGATTAGCTAGAAGATAAAGTTCTGACAAGATATGGCTAGAGATGAGAATGGTGATCCCTTTCTCTTGATTGAGCCGTTGAATCATTAGACGAAACTCTTTGATACCGATTGGGTCGAGACCATTGATAGGTTCATCTAAGATCAGGAAGTCTGGTTTAGATAGAAGGGCAATGGCGATACCAAGTCTTTGTTTCATTCCAAGAGAGAAATCTCGAAAGACTTTTTTACCTGTATCTGACAAACCTACATAGTCCAGCGTTTCTCGAATGACTTGATCAGCATTTGGAATATGACGAATCATACAGTAATATTTCAGATTTTGATAGGCTGTTAAGTGATTATGAGCTACAGGTGATTCGATAACTGAACCTACTCGAGATAGAGACTTACTCCATTCATTTTCCGAATGGCTAGAGAAGAGGGAAACTGTTCCTTTATCCGCAAAGAGTAGTTGCGTAATGATTTTTATCAAGGTGGTTTTCCCAGCTCCGTTCTTCCCGATAAGTCCATAAATATCTCCCTCTCTTATCGTTAGATGAAGATCCTGAAGGATAGCTTGTTTGTCAAAGTTTTTGGACAATCCATGAATGTCAAGTACTGTTTTCATGATTCTCTCCTTTTGATTTATTTTGTTAACTTTAGTATAAAGTATAGAAATCAAAGAAAGCTCAAGCATTTCTAAAGAGTTTCTAAAGTTTTAGGAATTCTTAAATATCAAAACCCAGTTGATATGAACTGGGCTTCTTAATTATAAAATATATTTCTCAATGGCACGCGCAACGCCGTCTTCTTCGTTGCTGGCTGTAACGTCATCAGCTAGGGATTTGACATAATCGCTGGCATTTCCCATTGCAATCCCAAGCCCTGCAAACTGGAGCATTTCGATATCGTTATTAGCATCGCCCATGGCCATGATTTCTGAGGAATCAATCTCCAAAATATCTGCTAGTCGTGAAAGAGCAGTAGCCTTTGTCGTTCCAAGTGGCATGGCTTCATAAATGACAGGTTGCGAACGAACTCCACTAAATCGTTGACAGAGTTCCCCAGCAAAACGCTTCTCAAAATCGTCTGTTTGTTCTTTTGTTCCCAAAAACATCCCTTGGAACATACGGTACTTGCCACTAGTTGCTTCCTCAAGGGAAATTTCAGTCAGGTCTGAAAAGACTAGTTTGGCGTCATTTTGAATGATTTCATTAGGCTTACCACCGAGGACAAAATAATGCTCCTCATCAAAAAGAGTCAACTGAACATCACTTTTTTCAGCTAGGTCATAGAGGTATTCGATGTCTGCTGGACTGAGTTCTTGCCAGTCAACTAGTCCCCAGTCACTTGTCTGGTGGGTTGAGCAACCGTTGTTAACAATGACATATTCGTTCTGGAGGTCAAGTCCCAATTTTTTATAATAGGGGAGGACACCGAAAAGCGGGCGACCCGTACAGAGAACCAGTTTGACACCTTTTTCAATGGCTTTGTGAATAGCAGTAATATGAGCTTGTGGGATTTCCTTGGCTTCATTGAGGAGTGTTCCGTCCATATCCAAGGCTAGTAGTTTAATCATAAGACTTCCTTCTTTATCTTTTGGTATTATTATAGCATATTTTGGAGGAAAGGAGGAGGAATCTTCGGGCTAATCATGGTATAATAAAAGGTAATGAAAAATTCCAACGAGGCAGAGATGAAATTACTTTATACTGATATTCGGACTTCTTTGACAGAAATTCTAACTAGAGAGGCGGAAGAGCTAGTTGCTGCTGGCAAGCGGGTCTTCTACATCGCCCCCAACTCTCTTTCTTTTGAAAAGGAACGCGCCGTGCTGGAATGCTTGTCCCAGCAGGCTTCTTTTGCGATTACTGTCACGCGCTTTGCTCAAATGGCTCGTTATCTGGTCTTGAATGACTTGCCTGCCAAGACTAGTCTTGATGATATTGGTCTTGGGATGGCCTTTTACAAATGTCTGGCCGAACTTGATCCTAAGGATTTACGTGTTTATGGAGCTATCAAGCAGGACCCTCAATTTATCCAGCAGTTGATTGAGCTTTACCACGAGATGACGACTGCTCAAATGAGTTTTTTGGACTTGGAGAGTTTGACGGATGAGGACAAGAGGGCCGATTTACTCTTGATTTTTGAGAAGGTAACGGCTTATCTCAATCAGGGGCAGTTGGCTCAGGGAAGTCAGTTGTCCCATTTGATTGAGGCTATTGAGAATGACAAAGTTAGTAGTGATTTTACTCAAATCGCCTTGGTTATTGATGGATTTACCCGTTTTTCTGCCGAAGAAGAGCGAATTGTGGACTTACTTCATGGCAAGGGTGTTGAGATTGTTATTGGGGCTTATGCTAGTAAGAAAGCTTATGCCAGTCCATTCGCTGAAGGCAATCTCTATCAAGCCAGTGTGGAGTTTCTCCATCATCTAGCCTCTAAATACCAAACGCCTGCTCAGGACTATTCTCAAACTCATGAGAAGATGGATAGTTTTGACAAGGTCTCTCGTTTGCTGGAGTCTTCTTATGACTTTTCAGAATTAACAATGGATTTAGATGATGAGGATTGTGAAAACTTACAAATCTGGTCTTGTTTAACACAAAAGGAGGAGTTGGAGTTAGTAGCCCGCAGCATTCGTCAGAAATTGCATGAGAACTCAGATCTGAGTTACAAGCATTTTCGTATTCTCTTGGGCGATGTAGCTTCTTATCAATTATCTCTAAAAACGATTTTTGACCAGTATCAGATTCCTTTCTATCTAGGCAAAAGCGAATCCATGGCCCACCACCCTTTAACTCAGTTTGTCGAGTCTATTTTGGCTTTAAAACGCTATCGTTTCCGTCAGGAGGATTTGATTAACCTTCTTAGAACAGGTTTGTATACTGACCTTAGTCAGGCTGATATTGATGCTTTTGAGCAATATATCCGTTATCTTGGTATCAATGGCTTGCCAGCCTTTCAGCAAGCCTTCACCAAATCCCACCACGGAAAATTTGATTTAGACCGTTTAAATGCTTTTCGTCTGCGTATTTTAACCCCTCTTGAAACTCTCTTTGCCAGTCGAAAACAGAAGGCTGAAAATCTCTTGCAAAAGTGGAACTCTTTTCTAAAAGAAGGAGCTGTGACTAATCAACTCCAAGATTTGACAGCCACTATGGAAACTGTAGAACAGGAAAGACAAGCCGAAGTTTGGAAGGCTTTCTGTCATATTTTAGAACAATTTGCGACTGTTTTTGCTGGTTCACAAGTTAGTCTGGAAGACTTCCTAGCCTTACTTTACTCTGGAATGAGTTTGTCCCAATACCGTACCATTCCAGCGACAGTGGACACTGTTCTGGTGCAGAGTTACGATTTGATTGCGCCTTTAACCGCTGACTTTGTCTACGCCATAGGGTTGACTCAGGACAATTTACCAAAAATCGCGCAGAATACCAGCCTTTTGACAGATGAAGAAAGACAGAGCCTAAACCAAGCGACCGAAGATGGGGCGCAATTGCTGATTGCCAGCAGTGAAAACCTCAAGAAAAATCGCTACACTATGCTTTCCTTGATCAATTCTGCTCGTAAGCAGTTGGTTTTGTCGGCTCCAAGCCTTTTTAACGAAAGTGAAAGCAAGGAATCTGCCTATCTTCAAGAGATAGTCCATTTTGGATTTAGGCGGAGAGAGAAGAGGTTGAATCACAAAGGGCTGTCTAAGGAGGATATAGGGTCCTATCACAGTCTTTTGTCCAGTCTGGTTGCCTATCACCAGCAGGGCGAGACGACGAGTGATACTGAGCAAGATTTGACATTTATTAAGGTTCTAGCGCGTGTCATGGGTAAAAAACTTGACCAAAAAGGTCTAGAAAATCCAGCCCTTCCAACCAGCCCGAGTAGCAAGCCCTTAGCCAAGGATACCTTACAAGCTCTTTATCCTACTGATCAGGAGTTTTACCTGTCTACCTCTGGTTTGACGGAGTTTTACCGGAACCAATACAGTTATTTCCTCCGCTATGTTCTAGGCTTACAGGAAGAATTACGTCTACGTCCTGATGCCCGTAGTCACGGAAATTTCTTGCACCGCATTTTTGAACGTGCCTTGCAGTTGCCTGATGAAGATTCCTTTGACAAACGTCTAGAACAGGCTATTCAAGAAACTAGTCAAGAACGCGAATTTGAAGCTATTTATCAGGAAAGTTTGGAAGCCCAGTTTACCAAGGAAGTTTTGCTTGATGTTGCACGGACGACTGGACATATTCTTCGACACAATCCAGCCATCGAAACCATCAAAGAGGAAGCGAATTTTGGTGGCAAAGAGCAGGTCTTTATTCAATTGGACAGTGGTCGCAGTGTCTTTGTACGAGGCAAGGTTGACCGGATTGACCGTTTGAAAGCTGATGGGGCGATAGGAGTGGTAGACTACAAGTCCAGTCTAACTCAGTTCCAGTTTCCTCATTTCTTTAATGGGCTCAATTCCCAGTTACCAACCTATCTAGCTGCCCTAAAAAGAGAGGGGGAGCAGAACTTTTTCGGTGCCATGTATTTGGAAATGGCTGAGCCTGTCCAATCTCTGATGGCCGTTAAAAGTCTGGCAGGTGCAGTAGTAGAAGCTAGCAAGTCAATGAAATACCAAGGCCTCTTTTTAGAAAAAGAAAGCAGTCATTTGGGCGAATTTTACAATAAAAACAAGGCTAATCAGCTGACGGATGAGGAATTCCAGCTCCTACTGGACTACAATGCCCATCTTTACAAGAAAGCAGCTGAGAAGATTTTAGCAGGTCAGTTCGCCATTAACCCTTATACTGAAAATGGCAGAAGTATTGCACCGTATGTCCAGCAACATCAAGCCATCACAGGATTTGAAGCCAATTACCACTTAGGCCAAGCACGTTTCCTAGAAAAGTTGGACTTAGCTGATGGCAAACGTCTTGTCGGAGAAAAACTCAAGCAAGCTTGGTTTGAAAAAATAAGAGAGGAGTTGAATCGATGAAGCCCATTCCCTTTTTAACTGAGAAGGAAATTCAAAAATTGCAAGAAGCAGAAGCGCATTCGAGCAAGGAACAAAAGAAAACTGCCGAACAAATCGAAGCCATCTACACTTCTGGTCAAAATATCCTGGTTTCAGCGTCGGCTGGTTCTGGGAAGACCTTTGTCATGGCCGAGCGTATTCTAGACCAATTGGCGCGTGGTTTCGAAATTTCTCAACTCTTTATCTCAACCTTTACCGTCAAGGCTGCGACTGAGCTTAAGGAACGTTTGGAGAAAAAAATCAGCCAACAAATCCAAGAAACGCATAATGTCGATCTCAAACAACACTTGGGTCGCCAGTTGGCAGACCTACCCAACGCAGCCATCGGAACCATGGACTCTTTCACACAAAAATTCCTTGGTAAACATGGCTATCTGCTTGATGTTGCGCCTAATTTCCGTATTTTACAAAACCAAAGCGAGCAACTCCTTCTAAAAAACGAAGTCTTTCATGAGGTCTTTGAAGCCCATTACCAAGGTAAACAGAAAGAGACCTTTAGTCATTTGCTGAAAAATTTTGCAGGGCGTGGCAAGGATGAACGGGGGCTACGCCAGCAAGTCTATAAAATTTATGATTTCCTCCAATCCACTAGTAATCCTCAAAAGTGGCTGAGTGAATCTTTCTTAAAAGGCTTTGAAAAAGCTGATTTTAGCAGTGAAAAAGAAAAACTGACCACACAAATCCAGCAAGCCCTTTGGGATTTGGAGAGCTTTTTCCGTTATCATCTGGATAACGATGCCAAGGAGTTTGCAAAGGCTGCTTATTTAGAAAATGTTCAGTTAGTTCTGGATGAAATTGGCTCCTTAAATCAAGAGTCCGATAGTCAGGCTTATCAAGCAGTGCTTGCGCGTGTTGTCGCAATTTCAAAAGAGAAAAATGGTCGGTCCCTGACTAATGCGAGTCGTAAGGCTGATTTGAAGCCCCTGGCTGATGCCTACAACGAAGAAAGAAAGTCCCAGTTTGCTAAACTAGGACAACTGTCAGACCAGATAACCATTCTCGACTATCAAGAACGTTATCATGGAGATACCTGGGAACTAGCTAAGACTTTCCAAACCTTCATGAGTGATTTTGTGGAAGCTTATCGTGAACGTAAGCGTCAGGAAAACGCCTTTGAATTCGCTGATATCAGCCATTACACCATTGAGATTTTAGAGAATTTCCCGCAAGTTCGTGAGGCTTATCAGGATCGCTTCCATGAAGTCATGGTAGACGAGTATCAGGATACCAACCACATTCAAGAACGGATGTTGGAATTGCTGTCTAATGGTCACAATCGCTTTATGGTGGGAGATATCAAGCAGTCTATCTATCGTTTCCGTCAGGCAGACCCGCAGATTTTTAATGAAAAATTCCAACGCTATGCGCAAAATCCACACGAAGGCAAGCTGATTTTGCTCAAAGAAAATTTCCGTAGTAGTTCAGAAGTGCTGTCAGCAACCAATGATGTCTTTGAACGTCTCATGGACCAAGAGGTCGGCGAAATCAACTATGATAACATGCACCAGCTTGTTTTTGCCAATACCAAACTGACTCCCAATCCAGACAACAAGGCTGAATTTCTCCTCTACGATAAGGACGACACAGGTGAGGAAGAAGAGGGGCAGGCAGACACGAAACTAACAGGCGAAATGCGCTTAGTTATCAAGGAGATTCTGAAACTTCATCAGGAAAAAGGTGTTGCCTTTAAAGAAATTGCCCTTCTGACCTCCAGTCGCAGTCGTAATGACCAGATTCTTCTCGCCCTGTCTGAGTACGGAATTCCTGTCAAAACTGACGGAGAGCAAAACAATTATCTCCAATCCCTAGAAGTGCAAGTCATGCTAGATACCCTTCGTGTCATTCACAATCCCCTGCAAGACTATGCCTTGGTTGCCCTTATGAAGTCTCCAATGTTTGGCTTTGATGAGGACGAGTTAGCACGTTTGTCCCTTCAGAAAGCAGAGGATAAAGTCCAAGAAAATCTCTATGAGAAACTGGTCAATGCTCAAAAACAGGCAAGTAGTCAAAAAGGCTTGATTCACACAGCTCTAGCTGAAAAACTAGAGCAATTCATGGATATACTAGCTTCTTGGCGCTTGTATGCCAAAACGCACTCCCTCTATGACTTGATTTGGAAGATTTACAACGACCGTTTTTATTATGACTATGTTGGTGCTTTACCAAATGGGCCTGCTAGACAAGCTAATCTCTATGCCCTAGCTCTGCGTGCTGATCAATTTGAAAAGAGCAATTTCAAAGGTTTGTCCCGCTTTATCCGTATGATTGACCAAGTTTTAGAAGCCCAGCACGATTTGGCAAGCGTGGCTGTCGCACCGCCAAAAGATGCAGTAGAGCTCATGACCATCCACAAGAGTAAAGGGCTGGAGTTTCCTTACGTCTTTATCCTCAATATGGATCAAGATTTCAACAAGCAAGACAGCATGTCAGAAGTCATTCTCAGTCGTAAAAATGGACTAGGTGTCAAATACATTGCCAAAATGGAGACAGGAGCAGTGGAAGATCACTATCCTAAAAGCATCAAACTCTCCATTCCTAGTCTGACCTATAGGCAGAACGAAGAAGAATTACAACTGGCAAGCTATTCTGAGCAAATGCGTCTGCTGTATGTTGCCATGACGAGGGCTGAGAAAAAGCTCTATCTTGTCGGTAAGGGTTCTCGTGAAAAGCTGGAGGGCAAAGAATTTCCTGCAGCTAAAAATGGGAAACTAAATAGCAATACTAGATTTCAAGCCAAGAATTTCCAAGATTGGATTTGGGCTATCAGTAAAGTATTTGCCAAGGATCATCTCAACTTTAGCTATCGTTTTGTTGGTGAAGATCAGCTGACTAGAGAAGCTATCGGTCAGTTGGAAAACAAAAGTCCTCTACAAGATAGCTCCCAAGCAGACAATCGTCAGGCAGATACCATCAAAGAAGCTCTGGAAATGCTAAAAGAGGTGGAAGTATATAATACTCTTCACCGCGCAGCCATTGAGCTTCCTAGTGTTCAAACCCCAAGTCAGATCAAAAAATTCTACGAACCAGTTATGGATATGGAAGGTGTCGAGATTGCTGGTCAAGGCCAGTCAGTAGACAAGAAAATTAGCTTTGATTTACCAGATTTTTCAACCAAAGAAAAGGTAACAGGAGCTGAGATTGGTAGTGCTACCCACGAACTCATGCAGAGAATTGACCTCAGTCAGAGACCAACGCTTGCTAGCCTAACAGAAACTCTCCAACAGGTTCAAACCAGCCCAGCTGTTAGGGACAAGATTAATCTTGCTAAAATTCTTGCATTCTTTGACACATCACTTGGTCAGGAAATTCTCGCTAATACCAACCATCTCTATCGTGAGCAACCTTTCTCCATGCTCAAACGAGATCAAAAGAGTCAGGAAGACTTTGTTGTCCGTGGAATCTTGGACGGCTATCTGCTTTATGAGGATAGAATCGTTCTTTTCGACTATAAGACAGACCGCTATGATGAACCAAGTCAACTCGTAGACCGCTATCGTGGTCAGTTAACCCTATACGAAGAGGCTTTATCACGAGCCTATTCGATTGAAAATATTGAAAAATACTTGATTTTACTCGGTAAAGATGAGGTTCAAGTTGTAAAAGTATAATTTATACTCTTCGAAAAGTAAATTCAAACCACGTCAGCTTCACCCTGCTGTAGGTATGGTTACTGACTTCGTCAGTTCTATCCACAACCTCAAAACTGTGTTTTGAGCTGACTTCGTCAGTTCTATCCACAACCTCAAAACTGTGTTTTGAGC
>CAUQVK010000030.1:0-18394 GCA_963521495.1 uncultured Streptococcus sp. | reverse complement strand
TATATCTTTTTCAAAAAAATGCTTAGACTAAGAAAGGAGTTAGGGAAGTCTAAAGCGGGGAGACATTGAGTTATATGGGTTTCTATTTATAGGAGGTGGCTTATGGCACATCTAAAATCATTTATTACACGCTATTCTAAGGTCTATATTGGTTTAGTTCTGTTGATCTGGATTGCTTTCTTCTTTCTTCCTTGGGGCAGTCCGATTCTGGGGGGAAAGATTGACCTCTTCAGCATACAGAAAGTCTTGCTAGTTTTTGGAATTCTGTCGATTTTGATGGCCTTGCTGTCCAAGAAAGTCAGTCTCTTTGTTTTTGGACTTATCTGTTGTCTTTCTCTTTGGATAAATCTATTTATCCTATTTGCGATTTTGCCGATTTTTGTTGGCAATTAAATCATCATAAAAGTCAGAGAGGTTAGCTTGGAAACTAGCCTCTTTTTCCTTTTCAAAATGGGGATTCTTCCTTGAAAATAATCAGTAATTGTGCTAAAATTAAAAGAACATTCTAAAATATTCGGAATTTAAAGTAAGGAAAAACATGGCTAATATTTTAAAAACAATTATCGAAAATGATAAAGGAGAAATCCGTCGTCTGGAAAAGATGGCTGACAAGGTTTTCAAATACGAAGACCAAATGGCTGCTTTGACTGACGACCAACTAAAAGCAAAAACAGTTGAATTTAAAGAACGTTATCAAAATGGAGAATCACTGGATTCATTGCTTTATGAAGCATTTGCGGTTGTCCGTGAAGGTGCCAAACGTGTCCTAGGTCTCTTCCCATATAAGGTTCAGGTCATGGGGGGAATCGTTCTTCACCATGGTGACGTGCCAGAGATGCGTACAGGGGAAGGAAAAACCTTGACTGCGACCATGCCGGTATACCTCAATGCCCTTTCAGGTAAAGGGGTTCACGTAGTTACGGTCAATGAATACCTGTCAGAACGTGACGCGACTGAGATGGGTGAATTGTACTCATGGCTTGGTTTGTCAGTAGGGATTAACTTGGCTGCCAAATCTCCAATGGAGAAAAAAGAAGCTTATGAGTGTGATATTACTTACTCAACTAACTCAGAAATCGGATTTGACTACCTACGTGATAACATGGTCGTTCGTGCTGAGAACATGGTACAACGTCCGCTTAACTATGCCTTGGTCGATGAGGTTGACTCGATCTTGATTGACGAGGCCCGTACACCTTTGATCGTATCAGGTGCTAATGCGGTTGAAACAAGTCAGTTGTATTACATGGCAGACCACTATGTAAAATCTTTGGATAAAGATGATTACATCATCGATGTGCAATCTAAAACTATTGGTTTGTCTGATTCGGGGATTGACAAGGCTGAAAGTTACTTCAAACTTGAAAACCTCTACGATATTGAAAACGTGGCACTTACTCACTTTATCGATAACGCCCTTCGTGCCAACTACATCATGCTTCTTGATATTGACTATGTGGTGAGTGAAGAGCAAGAAATTTTGATCGTCGACCAATTTACAGGTCGTACAATGGAAGGTCGTCGTTATTCTGATGGATTGCACCAAGCTATTGAAGCTAAAGAAGGTGTGCCAATTCAGGATGAAACCAAGACATCTGCCTCAATCACTTACCAAAACCTTTTCCGTATGTACAAGAAATTGTCTGGTATGACGGGTACAGGTAAGACTGAGGAAGAAGAATTCCGTGAAATTTACAACATTCGTGTTATTCCAATCCCAACAAACCGTCCGGTTCAACGTATTGACCACTCAGACCTTCTATATGCAAGCATTGAAGCTAAGTTTAAGGCGGTTGTCGAAGATGTTAAAGCTCGTTACCAAAAAGGTCAGCCTGTCTTGGTTGGTACGGTTGCGGTTGAAACCAGTGACTATATCTCTAAGAAATTAGTAGCAGCTGGCGTTCCTCACGAAGTCTTGAATGCTAAAAACCACTACAGAGAAGCGCAAATTATCATGAACGCAGGTCAACGTGGTGCGGTTACTATTGCGACCAACATGGCTGGTCGTGGTACCGATATTAAGCTTGGTGAAGGGGTTCGTGAACTTGGAGGACTTTGCGTTATTGGTACTGAACGCCATGAAAGTCGTCGTATTGATAACCAGCTTCGTGGACGTTCAGGTCGTCAAGGGGATCCAGGTGAGTCACAATTTTACCTATCTCTTGAAGATGATTTGATGAAACGTTTTGGTTCAGAGCGCTTGAAAGGAATCTTTGAACGCTTAAATATGTCTGAAGAGGCAATTGAGTCTCGTATGTTAACGCGTCAAGTTGAAGCAGCTCAAAAACGTGTCGAAGGAAACAACTACGATACGCGTAAACAAGTCCTTCAATACGATGATGTCATGCGTGAGCAACGTGAGATTATCTATGCTCAGCGTTATGATGTCATTACTGCCGATCGTGACTTGGCTCCAGAGATTCATGCCATGATCAAACGTACTATTGAACGTGTGGTAGATGGACATGCGCGTGCTAAACAAGATGAAAAAATGGAAGCTGTTTTAAACTTTGCTAAGTACAATTTGCTTCCTGAGGACTCAATTTCTTTTGAAGACCTGTCTGGTTTATCTGATAAAGAAATCAAGGATGAACTCTTCCAACGTGCCTTGAAAGTTTACGATAGTCAGGTTTCAAAATTACGTGATGAAGATGCGGTTAAGGAATTCCAAAAAGTTTTGATTCTACGTGTTGTTGATAACAAGTGGACAGACCATATTGATGCCCTTGATCAATTGCGTAATGCGGTTGGACTTCGTGGTTATGCTCAAAACAACCCGGTTGTAGAGTACCAATCAGAAGGTTTCCGCATGTTTAATGATATGATTGGTTCGATTGAATTTGATGTGACTCGATTGATGATGAAGGCACAAATTCATGAGCAAGAAAGACCACAAGCTGAACACCATATCAGTACAACAGCCACTCGTAACATCGCTGCTCATCAGGCAAATATGCCAGGAAATCTGGATTTGAGCCAGATTCGACGTAATGAACTTTGCCCATGTGGTTCTGGTAAGAAGTTTAAAAACTGTCACGGTAAAAGACAATAAAATGAGATAGTTGAGAGGCGGATACCTTGTGAAAAACACATTTTTACTGGGTATCCGTTTGCTTTATACGGAGATGAGTTATGGTATTTAGAGCAAAAAGTTCTAAAATTAATATTGAAGAAGTTCGTTCCTTATCAAAGTTGGAAGCTTTGGCTTTGGCGAGAAAATCTCAACGAGATCAAGAGTTAGAGCGTATTATTCGTGGAGAAGACCAACGTATTCTTTTGGTGATTGGGCCATGCTCGTCTGATAATGAAGAAGCTGTTCTTGAATACGCCAAGCGTTTGGCAAAGTTACAGAAAGAAGTCGCAAACCGCATTTTCATGGTTATGCGGGTTTATACAGCTAAACCCCGTACCAATGGAGATGGGTATAAGGGCTTGATTCACCAACCGAATGCGACGGAAGCCCCAAGTTTGATTAATGGTATTAAGGCTGTTCGTCACCTTCACTATCGTGTTATTTCTGAAACAGGGATGACAACGGCAGATGAGATGCTCTATCCTGAGAATCTGCCTCTAGTAGATGATTTGATTTCCTATATGGCGGTTGGGGCTCGTTCAGTTGAAGACCAGCAGCATCGTTTTGTCGCCAGTGGAGCAGGTTTTCCGACAGGTTTTAAAAATCCTACATCGGGTAATCTCAATGTTATGTTTAATGGGATTTATGCAGCCCAGAATAAGCAAAGTTTCCTATTTCACGGGAAAGAGGTAGAGACAACTGGAAATCCCTTATCTCACGCTATTCTCCGTGGAGCAATCGATGAGTATGGGAAAAATATACCCAATTACTACTATGATAATTTGTTAGATACTATTGCTCGTTATGAGAAAATGGGCTTGGAAAATCCCTTTATCATTGTTGATACCAATCATGACAATTCTGGAAAACAATATTTGGAACAGATTCGAATTGTTCGTCAGATCTTGATTAATCGTGACTGGAACAAAAAGATCAAACAATACGTTCGTGGTTTTATGATAGAGTCTTACCTAGAAGATGGTCGTCAAAATGAGCCAGAAACTTTTGGAAAGTCTATCACAGATCCTTGTTTGGGGTGGGAAAAAACGGAAGCCCTCGTTCGAGAACTCTACCAAACTTTAGGAGAATAAGATGGCATTTATTGAAAAAGGTCAAGTAATTGATATTGAAGCAATTAAAGTAGCAACCCAATTAAGTTCTGAAGCCTTACGAAAAAAAGAAGGTCGTGACAAAGAATTGGCAGATATTATTGCTGGGGGAGATGATAGACTTCTTCTTGTGATTGGTCCTTGTTCTTCTGATAACGAAGAGGCTGTGTTGGAATATGCTCGTCGTTTATCAACTTTGCAGAGGAAGGTATCAGATAAGATTTTTATGGTCATGCGTGTTTATACTGCGAAACCTAGAACGAATGGGGATGGATATAAGGGCTTGGTTCACCAGCCAGATACGTCAAAGGCCCCAAGTTTGATTAACGGATTACAGGCTGTGCGTCAACTTCACTACCGAGTGATTTCAGAGACTGGTTTAACGACTGCAGATGAAATGCTTTATCCGTCAAATTTAGTTCTGATAGATGATTTGGTCAGTTACCATGCTGTTGGAGCACGATCGGTGGAAGACCAAGAGCACCGTTTTGTAGCATCAGGAATTGATGCACCAGTGGGGATGAAAAATCCAACTTCTGGTAATCTCAGTGTCATGTTTAATGGGATTTATGCTGCTCAAAACAAGCAAACCTTCTTGTTTCATGGACAAGAAGTAGAAACTTCAGGAAATCCCTTGGCTCATGCCATCCTTCGTGGAGCCGTTAATGAGTACGGGGAAAAGAAGCCTAATTTTTATTATGAAATCTTGCTGAATGCAATTGAACGCTATGAAATCATGGGGCTTGAAAATCCTTTTATCCTCGTTGACACCAACCACGATAATTCAGGAAAGCAATATCTAGAACAAATCCGTATTGTTCGTGAAATCATGCAGAATCATGTTTGGAATGAGAAGATAAAAAAGACAGTTCGAGGTTTTGTAATTGATTCCTATTTAGTAGACGGCTGTCAGAATCAACCAGACGTTTTTGGCTGCTCGATTACAGCCCCTTGCTTGGGGTGGGAAAAAACAGAAGCTTTGGTAGAAGAAATCTATGAGAGTTTAACAAAATAAGTAAGAAGGATGGAGTTGGGGGAATCTCAACTCCTTTTGATGAGTATGATAGTTGGACATGGAATTGATATCGAAGAATTAGCTTCGATAGAAAGAGCAGTTACACGACATGAAGGTTTTGCTAAGCGTGTACTGACCGCTAAGGAAATGGAACGGTTTAACAGTCTTAAAGGGCGTAGACAAATCGAATATTTAGCTGGTCGCTGGTCGGCTAAAGAAGCCTTTTCCAAGGCTCTTTGTACAGGGATTGGAAAATTGAGTTTTCAAGATTTGGAAATTTTAAACGAGGAAAACGGAGCCCCTTATTTTAGTAAAACCCCATTTTCAGGAAAGATCTGGTTATCTATTAGCCACACCGATCAGTTTGTGACAGCTAGTGTCATTTTGGAGGAAAATCATGAAAGCTAGTCCACATAGACCAACCAAGGCTCTGATTCATCTGGGAGCTATTCGACAAAATATTCAGCAAATGGGGGCTCATATCCCTGAAGGAACGCTCAAGTGGGCTGTGGTCAAGGCCAATGCCTATGGACATGGGGCTGTTGCCGTTGCCAAGGCGATTCAGGACGATGTTGATGGATTTTGTGTTTCCAATATTGATGAAGCCATTGAACTTAGACAAGCTGGACTCAGGAAGAAAATCCTCATTTTAGGAGTTTCTGACATCGAAGCTGTTTCTCTTGCTAAAGAATACGACATTACCTTGACTGTGGCCGGACTGGAGTGGATCCAAGCACTCTTATCTAGTGAGGAAAACCTAGCAGGTTTAACAGTCCATCTCAAGATTGACTCAGGAATGGGACGAATTGGTTTTCGAGAGGCTAGTGAAGCTGAGCAGGCTCAAGACTTGCTCCAACAACACGGTGCTGGTGTTGAAGGGATTTTTACCCACTTTGCTACTGCAGATGAGGAATCAGATGACTACTTTAATGCCCAGTTAGAACGGTTTAAAACTATTTTAGCTAGTATGAAGGAAGTACCTGAATTGGTCCATGCCAGCAATTCTGCAACCACTCTTTGGCATGCAGAGACCATCTTCAAGGCAGTTCGTATGGGAGATGCCATGTATGGTCTAAACCCAAGCGGACAGGTCTTGGATTTGCCTTATGATTTGATACCAGCCTTGACTCTAGAATCTGCCCTGGTTCATATTAAGACAGTTCCAGCTGGAACTTGTATGGGATATGGGGCAACCTATCAGGCAGATAGCGATCAAGTCATTGCCACGGTGCCCATCGGCTATGCGGATGGCTGGACACGAGACATGCAGAATTTCTCAGTCTTGGTTGATGGACAAGCTTGCCCAATCGTTGGTCGGGTTTCTATGGACCAAATCACCATTCGTCTGCCTAAGACTTACCCACTCGGAACCAAGGTAACTTTGATTGGTTCTAATGGGGGAAAGGAGATCACAGCAACTCAGGTAGCTGACTACCGTGGCACTATTAACTATGAGGTGGTTTGTCTTCTCAGCGATCGTATTCCGAGAGAATATTATTAGAAAAGAAAGGAGTGGAGCATGAATCTACATCAACCCTTGCATGTCTTACCTGGTGTGGGACCAAAGTCAGCAGAAAAATACGCCAAACTAGGAATTGAAAATTTGCAAGATCTCTTGCTCTACTTTCCTTTCCGTTATGAAGATTTTAAAACCAAACAGGTGCTGGAACTGGAAGACGGTGAGAAGGCGGTTCTTTCTGGTCATGTCGTGACTCCTGCCAGTGTCCAGTATTATGGTTTCAAGCGGAATCGCCTGCGCTTTAGTCTCAAGCAGGGAGAAGTCGTTTTTGCGGTAAATTTCTTTAACCAGCCCTATCTAGCTGATAAAATAGAGTTGGGAGCAACCCTTGCTGTTTTTGGAAAATGGGATCGGGCTAAGGCTAGTCTGACTGGGATGAAGGTTCTGGCTCAGGTGGAAGATGACCTCCAGCCTGTCTATCGTCTGGTTCAAGGAATCAGTCAATCTAGCCTTGTGAAAGTTATTAAGACGGCTTTTGATCAGGGATTGGATCTCTTAATAGAGGAAAATTTACCTCAGACTCTTCTTGATAAATACAAACTCATGTCCCGTTGTCAGGCAGTCCGTGCCATGCATTTTCCTAAAGACTTAGCAGAATACAAACAGGCTCTTCGCCGTATCAAGTTTGAGGAACTCTTTTATTTTCAAATGCAATTGCAGACGCTCAAGTCTGAGAGTAAGGTTCAGGGGAGTGGTTTACTCTTAAATTGGTCTCAAGAAAAAATGACAGCCATAAAAGAAAAACTTCCTTTTTCCCTAACCCAAGCTCAAGAAAAGAGTTTGCAGGAAATTTTAACAGACATGAAGTCGGACCATCACATGAATCGCCTCCTGCAAGGGGATGTGGGGAGCGGAAAAACAGTAGTCGCTGGATTGGCCATGTTTGCGGCGGTGACAGCTGGCTACCAAGCAGCCCTCATGGTACCGACAGAAATTCTAGCAGAGCAACATTTTGAGAGTTTACAGAATCTTTTTCCAGACTTGAATCTGGCTCTCTTGACAGGTTCCTTGAAAGCTGCAGAAAAGAGAGAAGTCTTGGAGACTATTGCCAAGGGTGATGCTGATTTGATTATCGGAACTCACGCTCTGATTCAGGATGGGGTGGATTATGCTCGCCTTGGCTTGATTATCATAGATGAGCAGCACCGTTTTGGTGTGGGGCAAAGGCGTATTTTACGGGAAAAAGGAGACAATCCTGACGTTCTCATGATGACGGCGACTCCCATTCCACGGACCTTGGCGATCACAGCTTTTGGCGATATGGATGTTTCCATTATAGACCAGATGCCAGCAGGTCGGAAGCCTATTGTAACACGTTGGATCAAGCATGAGCAACTGCCTCAAGTCTTGACTTGGTTAGAGGGAGAAATTCAAAAAGGTTCACAAGCCTATGTCATCTCTCCCTTGATTGAAGAATCAGAGGCACTGGACTTAAAAAATGCTATCGCCTTGTCAGAGGAATTGACTGTTCACTTTGCAGGAAAAGCAGAAGTAGCCTTATTACATGGAAAAATGAAGAGTGATGAAAAAGACCAGATTATGCAAGAGTTCAAAGAGCGAAAAACAGATATTCTGGTTTCGACAACGGTTATCGAGGTTGGGGTTAATGTTCCTAACGCCACGGTCGTGATCATCATGGATGCCGATCGCTTCGGTCTCAGCCAGCTTCACCAGCTCAGAGGTCGTGTCGGTCGGGGGGACAAGCAGTCCTATGCTGTTCTCGTTGCCAATCCTAAGACGGATTCGGGGAAAGACCGCATGCGCATCATGACAGAAACCACCAATGGATTTGTTCTTGCGGAGGAAGATTTGAAAATGCGTGGTTCAGGTGAGATTTTTGGGACTAGACAGTCTGGACTTCCAGAGTTTCAAGTGGCAGATATTATCGAAGATTTTCCAATTTTAGAAGAGGCTAGAAAGGTTGCCAGCTACATTAGTTCGATAGAAGGCTGGCAAGAGGATTCAGAGTGGCGCATGATTGCCCTTCATTTGGAAAAGAAAGAACATCTAGATTAAGCTTTCTCTAAGGAAAACTTAAGCTAGCTTTCAGGTTAGCCCCTTATACTAGAGTCATCAAAAAGAAACGAGGACTCTCACATGACCGTAACGATTAAAGTAAATTATAAAAGTACTTTCCAAAAGAAGGGAAAAACTAATAGTAAATAGGATAGAAAGAGCCTGAGCCAGAGCTAAGGGCTCTTTTTCTTGTGTGAAACTACTTTTAATCACAAATTCTGAGACTAAAGAAGTTAAATTCACTTTCTATTTACCTTTCTTTCTTGCATTGCTCTTCTAGATATGCTACAGTTGTGATAGCGATTACAAATTTGCAAGGAGATTGTTATGAAAACCCCAGCTTTATTAGAGGAAATCAAAACCTATCTAGGACGAGATGAGGTTCCAGGGGATTTTGATGCTTTCTGGGATGAAGAATTGAAAAAAGTTTCAGTTCTTCCTGAATATCAATTGGAAGAAAGGGACTTTCGCATTCCAAATGTCAGATCTTATGAATTGACCTTTGAAGGAAGCAATAAAGGGAAAGTCTACGCACGTTTGGTATTACCAAAGACAGAGAAGAAAGTACCTCTTATTTTCCATTTTCATGGTTATATGGGACGTGGTTGGGACTGGTCTGATATGCTAGCATTTACTGTAGCTGGTTATGGTGTTGTTTCTATGGATGTCCGAGGTCAATCAGGCTATTCTCAAGACGGTTTACGTTCACCTTTAGGGAATACAGTAAAGGGACATATTATTCGTGGTGCAGTTGAAGGTAGGGAGCATCTCTTTTACAAGGATGTTTATCTAGATATTTACCAGTTGGTTGAAATTATAGCCAGTCTACCTCAAGTCGATGAGAATAGATTGGCGAGCTATGGCGCTTCTCAAGGGGGTGCTTTAGCCTTGGTTGCAGCAGGACTCAATCCTCGTATTGAGCGAACAGTTGCTATCTATCCCTTCTTATCGGACTTCAGACGTGTGCTTGAGATTGGAAATACCAGTGAAGCCTATGATGAACTTTTCCGATATTTTAAATTTCACGATCCTTTTCATGAAACAGAGGATGAAATTATGGCAACTCTTGCCTATATTGATGTAAAAAATCTAGCTCATCGTATCAAGGGAGAGGTCAAGATGATCACCGGTTTGGATGACGATGTTTGCTACCCCATCACCCAGTTTGCGATTTATAACCGATTGACTTGTGAAAAAAGCTACCGTATCATGCCAGAATACGCCCATGAAGCCATGAATGTTTTTGTTAATGATCAAGTCTTTAACTGGCTATGTGCTAGTGAGATTCCTTTTAAGTACGTGAAATAATGAATGAGAGGCTGAGAAAAAGTCTTTGCAATCATAAAAACGCATAGTATCAGGTATTAAATGTACTGCACCCCAAAAGTTAGACAGAAAAATCTAACTTTTGGGGTGTTTTTATTATGCGTTTTTGTTATACGACTATCAGTCCGTCTCGCTCCGTTAGGTACGAGACAAATAAACTACCTGCTATGTAGGTGCGCTATCTACGGTTATACTAAAAAAACTCCGAACGCGATACAATAAAGGCGTTCAAGACCATTGTAAAGCGAAAGGAGAAAAATATGGCACAAAAGGCTCATAGTTTATCGCACACAAAGTGGCACTGTTCTATCACATTGTGTTCACCCCTAAGTATAGACGAAAAGTTATCTATAATCAATATCGAAGTAGTTTAGGCGAAATATTTCATCGCTTGTGTAGTTATAAAGGAGTTGAAATTATCGAGGGTCACTTAATGCCAGACCATGTACATATGTTAGTAAGTATTCTACTAAGGATAAGTATTTCAAAGGGGAAAGCGCACTCATGATGTTTGACAAACACGCCAATCTCAAGTACAAGTTTGGGAATCGACATTTCTGGGCAGAAGGTTATTATGTAAGTACGGTGGGACTCAATGAAGCCACAATTAAGAAATATATTCAAGATTAAAGAAATTATCCAGTGGATGATTTCTTCACGAGTATGAAAATTTGAGAACGAGTAAAGCATGATATAGCACTAGATAAATTGAGTGTAAAAGAATATGAGGATCCCTTTAGGGATAGTGGTAAGTAATACTAAAGCCTCTTTGAGAGGCAAGTGACGAGTCAAGAGCAATAAGGCTTGAACAAGGTGAAAGCCAGCGTCTTTAGGCGCTGGCTGGTAATTTGGGTTTATAGCCGTGATTGCGGAAAGCTTTACTTTATCTTATCCTGAAATTGAGTTTTTGTTCAACCTCTTTTTTACCTTGAATAATGTGACTAGAATATGCTATATATTTTCTGAATGAACTGTAACAAAGAGGAATATATCTTAATTTTAAATAAATCAGTCTAGAATCCGGTAAAAAGATGGGAATTCTAGATGGGTTTTGAATTAATTGATAAAATTACAATTATATTTAATATAGTTTGAGATGATCAGGAATTCCCCCTATTTTATAAGGGTTAATTATAATCGTATGATTTAAATATAAAAAATATCAATATATTCGGTATAGAAAGTAGTTTCTTAATAATGTGTTATATAAAATATTTATAAAAGTATATTCTATCTTACAACAAATATTGAAATCGCTTTCAAAAAGGTATATAATGGGTCCATAAAACAAGGAAAATGAGGCATAAGCAAGACACGTTATAAGAAATGTAATAAATAATTTTTTTGGAGTTTATCCTGTGTAAGAAACAGAAATACATTCTTAATAGAATTGAGAATTAACACATCGTAAATTATATATTTTTAAAATAGGGAGTGTGGTGCTGCTATATATAAATAAAAATTTGTAGAAAGGAGGATACAGTATGATTATTACTAAAATCGGTCGTTTAGGAACTTATGTGAGAGTAAATCCACATTTTGCAACATTAATAGATTTTCTAGAAAAAACAGGGCTAGAAAATTTAACAGAAGGTCCGATTGATATCGATGGAGATCAATTGTTTGGGAATTGCTTTACTTATCTAGCAGATGGTCAAGCAGGAGCCTTCTTTGAAACTCATCAAAAATATTTGGATATTCATTTAGTTTTGGAAAACGAAGAAGCCATGGCTGTTACGTCGCCGGAAAATGTAAGCGTTACCCAAAAATATGATGAAGAGAAGGATATTGAATTATACACAGGGGAAGTGGAACAGTTAGTTCATTTGAGAGCTGGCGAATGCCTCATCACTTTTCCAGAAGATTTACATCAACCCAAGGTTCGTATAAATGATGAACCTGTGAAAAAAGTTGTCTTTAAAGTTGCGATTTCTTAATGTAGAAAGGGAAGAACAATGAAAAAAATGAGAAAGTTTTTATGTCTAGCTGGAGTTGCGCTAGCAGCCGTTGCCTTGGTAGCTTGTTCAGGAAAGAAAGAAGCTACAACTAGTACTGAACCGCCAACAGAATTATCTGGTGAAATTACAATGTGGCACTCCTTTACTCAGGGTCCGCGTCTAGAAAGTATTCAAAAATCAGCAGATGCCTTCATGCAAAAGCATCCGAAAACGAAAATCAAGATTGAAACATTCTCTTGGAATGACTTCTATACTAAATGGACTACCGGTTTAGCAAATGGGAATGTGCCAGATATCAGCACAGCTCTTCCTAACCAAGTAATGGAAATGGTCAACTCAGAGGCTTTGGTTCCGCTAAACGATTCTATCAAGCGTATTGGACAGGATAAATTTAACGAAACTGCCTTAAATGAAGCAAAAATCGGAAATGATTACTACTCTGTTCCTCTTTATTCACATGCGCAAGTCATGTGGGTTAGAACAGATTTGTTAAAAGAACATAATATTGAGGTTCCTAAAACTTGGGATCAACTCTATGAAGCTTCTAAAAAATTGAAAGAAGCTGGAGTTTATGGCGTGTCTGTTCCGTTTGGAACAAATGACTTAATGGCAACACGTTTCTTGAACTTCTATGTTCGTAGTGGTGGTGGAAGTCTCTTGACAAAAGATCTTAAAGCAGATTTGACAAGCCAACTTGCTCAAGATGGTATTAAATACTGGGTTAAAATGTATAAAGAAATCTCACCTCAAGATTCTTTGAACTTTAATGTCCTTCAACAAGCTACCTTGTTCTATCAAGGAAAAACAGCATTTGACTTTAACTCTGGCTTCCATATTGGAGGGATTAATGCCAACAGTCCTCAATTGATTGATTCGATTGATGCCTATCCTATTCCGAAAATCAAAGAATCTGATAAAGATCAAGGAATTGAAACTTCAAACATTCCAATGGTTGTTTGGAAAAATTCAAAACATCCAGAAGTTGCTAAAGCATTCTTGGAATCACTTTACAATGAAGAAGACTATGTTAAATTCCTTGATTCAACTCCAGTAGGTATGTTGCCAACTATTAAGGGAATTAGCGATTCTGCAGCCTATAAAGAAAATGAAACTCGTAAGAAATTTAAACATGCTGAAGAAGTGATTACTGAAGCTGTTAAAAAAGGTACTGCTATTGGTTATGAAAATGGACCAAGTGTACAAGCTGGTATGTTGACTAACCAACACATTATTGAACAAATGTTCCAAGACATCATTTCAAATGGAACAGATCCTATGAAAGCAGCAAAAGAAGCAGAAAAACAATTAAACGATTTATTTGAGGCTGCTCAGTAGATGTAAAAGACTAGAAAATAGGTGGGCTAGTGAGCTGAAAAGCCCTAGCCCAATCTTGTAAAAGAAGGGAGAAGGAGAATGGTTAAAGAACGTAATTTAACTCGCTGGATATTTGTTTTGCCAGCTATGATTATCGTAGGATTACTATTTGTTTATCCGTTTTTCTCGAGTATTTTTTATAGCTTTACCAATAAGCATTTGATTATGCCTAATTATAAATTTGTTGGTTTAGCTAACTATAAAGCTGTGCTATCAGATCCCAACTTCTTTAATGCGTTCTTTAATTCAATTAAGTGGACCGTTTTCTCATTAGTTGGTCAAGTTTTAGTAGGGTTTGTATTGGCTTTAGCTCTTCACAGAGTACGCCACTTCAAGAAATTATATAGGACCTTATTGATTGTTCCTTGGGCATTTCCTACAATCGTTATTGCTTTTTCTTGGCAGTGGATTCTAAACGGAGTTTATGGCTACTTACCTAACCTAATCGTAAAATTTGGTTTAATGGATCATACACCTGCATTTTTGACAGATAGTACATGGGCATTCTTATGTTTGGTGTTTATCAACATTTGGTTTGGAGCGCCGATGATTATGGTTAATGTGCTTTCGGCTTTGCAAACAGTACCAGAAGAACAATTTGAGGCTGCTAAGATAGATGGTGCTTCAAGTTGGCAGGTGTTCAAGTTTATCGTCTTTCCACATATTAAAGTGGTTGTAGGCCTTTTAGTTGTTTTGAGAACTGTATGGATCTTTAATAACTTTGATATCATCTACCTTATTACTGGTGGTGGACCGGCTAATGCTACAACGACGCTTCCAATTTTTGCTTACAACCTAGGTTGGGGAACTAAATTGTTGGGTCGTGCTTCAGCAGTTACAGTGTTGCTCTTTATCTTCTTGATGGCGATTTGCTTTATCTACTTTGCTATCATCAGTAAGTGGGAAAAGGAGGGTAGAAAATAATGAAGAAGAAATCCGGTATTTATTTAGATATTCTCTCACATGTACTCTTGATTGGTGCGACCATTGTTGCAATTTTCCCATTGGTATGGATTATCATATCTTCTGTCAAGGGTAAAGGGGAATTAACTCAGTATCCAACACGATTTTGGCCTGAACAGTTTACATTAGATTATTTTACTCATGTTATCAACGATTTGCACTTTATTGATAACATTCGAAATAGTTTAATCATTGCCTTAGCTACAACCGTTATTGCGATTATTATTTCTGCTATGGCAGCCTACGGTATTGTTCGATTCTTTCCTAAATTGGGAGCAATCATGTCGAGACTACTCGTTATTACCTACATTTTCCCACCAATTTTGTTAGCAATTCCCTATTCAATTGCCATTGCTAAAGTTGGATTAACAAATAGTTTATTTGGCTTGATGATGGTTTATCTATCTTTTAGTGTTCCATATGCAGTTTGGCTCTTAGTTGGATTTTTCCAAACAGTTCCAATTGGAATTGAAGAAGCAGCTAGAATTGATGGTGCAAATAAATTTGTTACTTTTTATAAAGTTGTACTACCGATTGTAGCACCAGGTATTGTAGCAACAGCTATTTATACATTTATCAATGCTTGGAATGAATTCTTGTATGCTTTGATTTTGATTAACAATACAGAAAAGATGACAGTAGCAGTAGCTCTTCGTTCACTTAATGGTTCAGAAATCCTAGACTGGGGAGATATGATGGCAGCATCTGTTATTGTTGTTCTTCCATCAATCATTTTCTTCTCTATCATCCAAAATAAAATTGCAAGTGGATTATCAGAAGGATCTGTGAAGTAGACGAAAGAAGGAAAAAATGAATAAGAGAGGTCTTTATTCAAAACTAGGAATTTCTGTTGTAGGCATTAGTCTTTTAATGGGAGTCCCCACTTTGATTCATGCGAATGAATTAAACTATGGTCAACTGTCCATATCTCCTATTTTTCAAGGAGGTTCATATCAACTGAACAATAAGAGTATAGATATCAGCCCTTTGTTATTAGATAAATTATCTGGAGAGAGTCAGACAGTAGTAATGAAATTTAGAGCAGATGAACCAAACTCGCTTCAAGCTTTGTTTGGTCTATCTAATAGTAAAGCAGGCTTTAAAAATAATTACTTTTCAATTTTCATGAGAAATTCTGGTGAGATAGGTGTAGAAATAAGAGATGCTCAAAAGGGAATAAATTATTTATTTTCTAGACCAGCTTCATTATGGGGAAAGCATAAAGGACAGGCAGTTGAAAATACACTAGTATTTGTATCTGATTCTAAAGATAAGACATACACAATGTATGTTAATGGTATAGAAGTGTTCTCTGAAACAGTTGATACATTTTTGCCAATTTCAAATATAAATGGTATAGATAAGGCAACACTAGGATCTGTTAATCGTGAAGGCAAAGATCATTACCTCGCAAAAGAAAGTATTGATGAAATCAGTCTATTTAATAAAGCAATTAGTGATCAGGAAGTTTCAACTATTCCCTTGTCAAATCCATTTCAGTTAATTTTCCAATCAGGAGATTCTACTCAAGCTAACTATTTTAGAATACCGACATTATATACATTAAGTAGTGGAAGAGTTCTATCAAGTATTGATGCACGTTATGGTGGGACTCATGATTCTAAAAGTAAGATTAATATCGCCACTTCTTATAGTGATGATAATGGGAAAACGTGGAGTGAGCCAACTTTTGCTATGAAGTTTAATGACTATGAGGAGCAGTTAGTTTACTGGCCACGAGATAATAAATTAAAGAATAGTCAAATTAGTGGAAGTGCTTCATTCATAGATTCATCCATTGTTGAAGATAAAAAATCTGGGGAAACGATATTACTAGCTGATGTTATGCCTGCGGGTATTGGAAATAATAATGCAAATAAAGCCGACTCAGGTTTTAAAGAAATAAATGGTCATTATTATTTAAAACTAAAGAAGAATGGAGATAATGATTTCCGTTATACAGTTAGAGAAAAAGGTGTCGTTTACGATGAAACAACAAATAAACCTACAAATTATACTGTAAATGATAAGTATGAAGTTTTGGAGGGAGGAAAGTCTTTAACAGTCGAACAATATTCGGTTGATTTTGATAGTGGCTCCTTAAGAGAAAGGCATAATGGGAAACAGGTTCCTATGAATGTTTTCTACAAAGATTCGTTATTTAAAGTGACTCCTACTAATTATATAGCAATGACAACTAGTCAGAATAGAGGAGAGAGTTGGGAACAATTTAAGTTATTGCCTCCATTCTTAGGAGAAAAACATAATGGAACTTACTTATGTCCCGGACAAGGTTTAGCATTAAAATCAAGTAACAGATTAATTTTTGCAACATATACTAGTGGCGAACTAACTTATCTCATTTCTGATGATAGTGGTCAAACATGGAAGAAATCCTCAGCTTCAATTCCGTTTAAGAATGCGACAGCAGAAGCGCAAATGGTTGAAATGAGAGATGGTGTGATTAGAACATTCTTTAGAACTACCACAGGTAAGATTGCCTATATGACTAGTAGAGATTCTGGAGAAACATGGTCAGAAGTTTCGTATATCGATGGAATTCAACAAACTTCATATGGTACACAAGTATCTGCAATTAAATACTCTCAATTAATTGATGGAAAAGAAGCAGTCATTTTGAGTACACCAAATTCTAGAAATGGCCGTAAGGGAGGTCAATTAGTCGTCGGTTTAGTCAATAAAGAAGATGATAGTATTGATTGGAAATACCACTATGATATTGATTTGCCTTCGTATGGTTATGCCTATTCTGCGATTACAGAGTTGCCCAATCATCACATAGGTGTACTGTTTGAAAAATATGATTCGTGGTCGAGAAATGAATTGCATTTAAGCAATGTAGTTCAGTATATAGATTTGGAAATTAATGATTTAACAAAATAAAGGAGAAAAAACATGGTTAAATACGGTGTTGTTGGGACAGGATATTTTGGAGCTGAGTTAGCTCGTTATATGCAAAAGAATGATGGAGCAGAAATTACTCTTCTCTATGATCCAGATAATGCAGAGGCAATTGCAGAAGAATTGGGAGCAAAAGTAGCAAGTTCCCTAGATGAGTTGGTTTCTAGCGATGAGGTGGATTGTGTCATCGTCGCAACTCCAAATAATCTTCATAAAGAGCCAGTTATTAAGGCTGCACAACATGGCAAAAATGTTTTCTGCGAAAAACCAATTGCACTTTCTTATCAAGATTGTCGCGAGATGGTTGATGCATGTAAAGAAAACAATGTAACCTTTATGGCAGGACATATTATGAACTTCTTTAATGGTGTCCATCATGCAAAAGAACTAATTAATCAAGGAGTCATCGGAGACGTTCTATATTGTCACACTGCTCGTAATGGTTGGGAAGAACAACAACCGTCAGTATCATGGAAAAAAATTCGTGAAAAATCAGGCGGTCATTTGTATCACCATATCCATGAATTGGATTGCGTGCAATTCCTTATGGGTGGTATGCCTGAAACTGTAACCATGACAGGTGGAAATGTAGCCCATGAAGGTGAAAATTTCGGTGATGAAGATGATATGATTTTTGTCAATATGGAATTTTCTAATAAGCGTTTTGCCTTGTTAGAATGGGGTTCAGCTTATCGTTGGGGTGAACATTATGTCTTAATCCAAGGAACAAAGGGTGCAATCCGCTTAGACTTATTCAACTGTAAAGGAACTCTTAAGCTAGATGGACAAGAAAGTTATTTCTTGATTCACGAATCTCAAGAAGAAGATGATGATCGTACTCGTATCTATCATAGTACAGAGATGGATGGAGCAATTGCTTATGGTAAACCAGGTAAACGTACTCCATTATGGCTATCATCTGTCATTGATAAAGAAATGCGCTATCTGCATGAGATTATGCAAGGAGCTCCAGTATCAGAAGAATTTGCAAAACTTTTGACAGGTGAGGCTGCACTAGAAGCAATTGCTACTGCAGATGCTTGTACTCAGTCTATGTTTGAAGATCGCAAAGTAAAATTGTCAGAAATTGTAAAATAAATTTTGGTATTCTCCTATTAT
>CAUQVK010000029.1:0-19505 GCA_963521495.1 uncultured Streptococcus sp. | reverse complement strand
GATATGAAACTAGAAGTAAAGGTGGCTTATTCTATTTTAAAAGATCGTTTAGAATTATCTCTCAGTCGTGGTTGGATAGATGAAGAAGGAGCAGTCTATTTAGTATTTTCTAATTCTAAACTGATGAGGCTGTTAGGTTGTTCGAAGTCAAAATTACTGTCCATCAAAAAAACTCTTAAAGAATATGACTTAATTGATGAAGTCCAACAGTCTTCAAGTGAGAAAGGAAGACTAGCTAATAAGATTTATTTAGGGGAATTATCTTCTACCCCAGTAGGTAATTCAGACAGGCCTAGTGTTAAAAAAAGACTAGGGCAGGTTGAAAATGAAACGGCCCCCGTCTCATATTCAGCCCCTAGTGAGACTGAAGTTAGTGAGACTAAATATAGTGAGACTGATTCTTTATTTATTGAGGATGAGGAGGATAGGAATACTCAACCTATTTTGAAAAGAAAAGTAGAAAAGGTCACAAAATATGATCGAGATTATATTTGGGGATTGGTACAAGATCAATTTAGACGAGAAGGTTTTTCTGAAACAGCCAGTGAAATTGCTATGACTGATTTTGAGAGAATCTATCAGTATGCTCTTGACAATGTTCGCTTTGTTAGACGAGCGGAAGTACTTGCTGAATTTGTGTTTAATGGCTTGTATTCCGTTTGGAACAACCGTGTTAGAAAAGGAGGTGGTTAAAATGTCGCCAATAGAGTGGATATTAGTTATCCTCATTGTCATTTCAAGCGGAGTGACAGTTCTGACAATGATAGTCGATCAGAAAGGGGTGATCAAGAAATGAGATTTATTGATTTATTTTCAGGTATCGGTGGCTTTCGACTTGGAATGGAAAGTGTTGGACACGAGTGTATTGGATTTTGTGAGATTGATAAATTTGCTAGAGAATCTTATAAGTCCATTTTTCAAACGGAAGGAGAAATTGAGTTTCATGACATACGAGATGTTTCAGATGACGAATTTAAAAAACTTAGAGGGAAAGTCGATGTCATTTGTGGGGGATTCCCTTGTCAAGCATTTTCAATCGCAGGAAGACGATTGGGATTTGAAGATATTAGAGGTACTTTGTTCTTTGAAATTGCTCGGGCGGCCAAACAAATCCAACCACGTTTTCTTTTTCTTGAAAATGTTAAAGGCCTACTCAATCACGATAAGGGACGGACGTTCACCACAATCCTTACCACACTTGATGAGTTGGGGTTTGATGTTGAGTGGCAAATGCTTAACAGTAAGGATTTTGGCGTTCCCCAAAACAGAGAGAGGGTGTTTATTATCGGACATTCTAGAAAGAAAGGTACCAGACTCTTATTTCCTTTCAGACGAGAAGGTCAAGCAACTAACTCTGAGACTTTGAAAGTACTAGGAAATTTGAATCCATCAAGAAGTGGAATGAGTGGTAAAGTCTATTATTCAGAAGGTCTTGCGCCAACCTTAGTTCGTGGAAAAGGAGAAGGATTTAAGGTTGCTATTCCTTGCATTACACCAGATAGATTAGACAAGAGACAAAATGGTAGACGTTTCAAGGATAATCAAGAGCCAATGTTTACTTTAAATACTCAGGATCGCCATGGTATTGTCGTTGTTGGAGATTTACCAACTAGCTTTAAGGAAACTGGTCGTGTCTATGGAAGTGAGGGCTTATCTCCAACACTGACTACGATGTAAGGAGGAGATAAAATCCCCAAAATACTGATTCCAGAACCAATCCAATTTCTAAAAGTCCGGGAGGCAACGAAAAAAGGATATGCTCAAGCAGAAATAGGAGATTCAATCAATTTGGAAAGACCAAGTTCTCAGTATCGTCGTGGTAGAGTTGGAAAAGGTATAGCGAATACGTTAACAACTAGTGGGCAAATGGGAGTAGTAGTGGCTAGCTATGAAGGAGAAGATAAACAAGTTTATCATGTAGCCGGTGTCTTAATAGATGGACAATTTTACCGTCTGAGGATACGACGAATCACTCCTAAAGAGTGTTTTCGCTTGCAGGGTTTTCCTGATTGGGCTTTTGAAGCTGCTAGAAAAGTCTCTAGTAATAGTCAGCTCTATAAACAAGCTGGTAATAGTGTAACCGTTCCTGTGATTGCCGCAATCGCAAAGAAATTAAAAGAAATAGAGGAAAAAGATGAAAGTGTTAAATAAAGAGTCAATACTAGATTGTGATGAATTAGAAACAGAATTACATGATGCAGAAATGATGCAGTTGGATGAACAAATATTTTTGATGCCCAATTATCCATGTGAGTTTGAAGTGACATTTTTAGATGATTACCATAAAAAACACAACTACCCCCTATTTTACGAATCCTATCTTCAAAACGTTATGGAATTCCTTGAAAGTCAGGATATAAAGAACGGAGCTGATGCCTTTGTAGATGATCATCAGAATCTTGTTTTTGTTTTATATGGGCAAGGCTATCGAGCCGAGGGAAAAGAGGGAATACTTACAACCCAAGTAACTGTAAAAGCTTATGATGAAGACAAGAAACCGATTAACTTCTCAAATTTATTAGATTCCTTAATCGTCTCAGAATATCAAATGGAACCGAATCTTTGGGAGGTCTCCCATGATTGATCTCTATCTAAGTAAAAATAGCCAAAGAAATCAACTTCTTTTGGATTTCTTTCAAAAGTATGGCATAGAGGTCACTCCTCATTCTATTTCTGAAATGACAAAGGACAAATTAATTGAGATGATGAGCTATTCTTCAGATTGTTTTGAGTTTCTATCTCCCAATTTATTACGATTTAAGAATCGTGACAATCTAAGATTAACGGATTTCATTGAAATGATATTAAAAAATCCTGAACTAACCATCAGACTTCCTCTTGCGGTTTCAAATAAGCGAGTTTATCCAAATCTGAATTTGGAAGAGGCTAGAGCTTTATTGCCAAGAGATACGAAACAATTGATTTACATGGCACAAACACATTATTTATCTAACTAAAGGAGAAGCAATATGGCTGAACGATTTTGGGAGAACTTGTCCATTATTTTGGCTGAAAGAAATATCAGCTGGATTGAGTTAACCAGAAAAATGTTTGCGGGAGAATTTCACTATCCAAGTGAATTGAATCGTTTGTATCAAAAGATTCGCCACTATAAGATGGAACGACGAATGCCTCAAAGTCCATGGGTAGAAAGGATTGTGCAGGTATTAGATTTAGATTATGAAGATTTATTTCGGAGGTAACTATGAAAAGAATAATTCCAGTTTATATATTCCAACAAGTAAATGTCCTATTGGTATCTCTATACTTACTGAAATTTCTTTGTATCGGTGAGTTAACTATACTAGAGATTCTCTATAGTTCGTCACTCATTTCTTTTTTATGGATGTATGGTCAACGCAAACAAGCGCATAAGGTCAATATGAAATCTAGGATGAAATGGCTTGGTATTGGATTCGTTAGCCTACTGATTATAAGTCTATGTTTTAGTCTGATTCATGCTCAAGGAAGCACGAATCAAGCAAACTTAATTGGCCTTCAACATCAAGTTCCTTGGTTTTCATTTTTATTGTTCTTAATCAATGCGAGTATGGTTGAAGAATTTCTGTATCGAGAAATTTTATGGAACTTGGTTAGAAAATTAGATATTCGAATTGCTTTGACAAGTGTTTTGTTCGCCTTAGCTCATCATCCAGGAACCATTCTAGCTTGGTGTTTATATGTTTCATTGGGAATGTTTTTAGGGCTTGTACGCTACAAATCGGACTTATGGGGCAGTATGTGGCTACATTTGGTGTGAAACCTATCAGTCTATGTCTTTAATAATAGCTGGTCTGTCTTACGTATGGATTAATTTTGAAATAAAAAAACTAAATGAATTGATTTTAAAGAAATAAAATGCTAACATATATAGAAGATGTTAGCATTTTGTTTCTAAGAAAGGAGAATGATATGGTTGATAAAAGAGAGAAACTGATGAACTCTTTCAATCAGTATGGTTTTTTAACTTTTAAACAAGTAATAGATGAAAATTTACACTACAAAACCTTATTAAAAATGGTTACAGAAGGAAAAATCGATGCTGAAGAAAAAGGGTTATATCGCTTACCTGATATTTATTTAGATGAGTGGTTTGTCCTCCAGTATCGATTTCCAAAGGGAATCTTTTCTTTGGAGACAGCACTTTGGTTACATGGTTTATCTTTGACTATCCCTTTTAACATGACGATGAGTTTTCCTTATGGTACGAATACTAAAAACATTAAGGAAGCAGATATATGTCCTATTATCTTACGCTCTCACTATAGTGAAGGAATTATTGAAATAGAGCGTCTTCCTGGTCAATTTATTAAAGTTTATGAAGTTGAACGAGTTTTGGTTGAATGTCTAAGACCGGTTCATCAGGTGGATCTTCAAATTATTGCACCAGCATTTAAAAAATATTTTCAACAGAATCACATTCATTTACACAAATTATTTTATTATGCCCAGCTATTTAAAGTAACTGATAAGTTACAATCTTATACGGAGGTACTATCTTAATGTTTTCAAATGCGAATAGCTTTAAAGCAAAAATCAAAAACATTTCAAAAGATAAGGAAATTCCAGCTCAACAAGTACAACAACATTATTTAATTGAGCAAGTGTTAAAGTTGATTTCTACTAGTTCTTACAGAGATTCCTTCATTGTAAAAGGAGGGTATCTAATAGGTCAAATGATTGGACTAGATAAGCGAACCACAATGGATTTAGATGTCACTCTAAAGGGAACCGAAATGAGCAGAGAAAATTTGATTCATATCTTTGAAGAGATTCTTTGTTCTAAAACTGATGGATTTTCATTTTCAGTAGATAAGCTAGAACCTATTCGCCAAGATGATGAATATGGAGGATTTTCATTAAAATTAAATGCAACTTTTGATACATTAAAGGAGGTTGTTTTTATTGATATTACTACTGGTGATAAGATCACACCAAGAGAAATAACTTATTCAATGACTTCTATCTTTACTAATGAAAGCATCAAGATATGGACATATAATTTAGAGACTGTATTTGCTGAAAAGTTAGAAACAATCATCAGTAGGGGATTAGCTTCGACACGCCCACGTGATCGATATGATCTTTTCACCTTGTATAAACTTAGAAAAGAAGAGATTAATCTTGAAGTATTAAAAAATGCACTTGAAAATACAGCAGAAAAACGTAAAAGTAAAGATACTATTTATAATTGGGAAGAACAAGTGAGAGGAATTGAAATTTCTGATTATCAGAAAGAGCTATGGATTCGTTATCAACGCCAATTTAAGTATGCTAAAGATATCTCATTTGATAACTCTGTTCAGGTTATTAGGGAAATTATGCAACAAATATTTTAGTACAATAGTAACTCATTCGTAAAGCAGTGAGTTGCTTTTTTTATTCCAACAACCTCAAAAATGTGATAAAAATTTCAACTACTCTTATCTATAATAAAGCTACCTGTTCTTTGAAAATTGAATCCACTCCGTCTTGATTAGCGTGCCTGTGTAAGTAGGGACTGAGAGTATTTCCCTGTGAAGGGCAACTGGCACAAGACGTGTGTGAGAATTTTCTAACAGACACGGAGTTTATCGTTACCAGACTTAAACGATGCGACAAACTAGATAAAGGAGTTAATCATGAAGGTAGTAAACTTGTATGATTTGAAACAAATGGGGAATAAAGGTGGTTGTACCATCCAGTTGATTCATCACTTTCCTTTTGGTATGGGCTTAGGACATCTCAAAAAAGATTACATTGAATTTAAACGTGTTGGTATCTTTGATGGGAAAGCAGTAGAAGTTACTCTTCGAGAACCTTATTCGAGAGATCTACTGAAGGTTGTCAAGTCGATTAAGCAACGTCAGAAATTGATAGCTTATCGTTATAAAGAAGGAAAGCTGCTATTTGTGAAGAAGGAGGCATCAGATGTCCTCTGAACAACAGGAACGAATGGCAGTTCAATATGCTGAGCGTAGTCTTTTATTCACTGTCAAAAGTCTTTTAAAGATTCTAGAATGGTCTAGACGTCAGGCTTTAGCACAGGATTCCGCCTATAAGATAGGTGTGCAGAAATTAGAAGAATTGCTACAATCTCCTTATTCGATTGATACGATTAATCTGAAAAAAGATTTTTTAGACAAACCAATTGATATAGAGAAATTTAAAGCTTTTTTAGAAAAAGAAGAGATTCCTTTGGCCATCGCTTGGCAAGGGGATTCTCTACATTTCTACACGAAAGACCGTTCGATTCTAGACAATCATTTAGACCATCTGTTAGAAAAAATGGTTAATGATCCGGAGAAATTAGCTGATTTTACCATGGATAAGTCATTAGACGATGCAATTGATGAGGCTAAATCTCAAATTACCTTTAGACAAGAAGGGGCCGTCAAACAGAAAGAGATGGTGAGATGATGTACAGTGGAAAGAAATTCCTACTATTCTCACTGTTAGGCATCTTACTAGGCTATCTTTTTCATCGTTTGACGCTTTTGTATGATTCCTATACTGGAAATAGCTTAGATAAATGGACTCATCTTCTGATGGAAGGTCAAGATGAAGTTCTTCAGTCGCCATGGAATGTTTCCTTTACTGGAAAATCAAGTGCTTTTTTTCTACTAGGCTTTGTGATGATGTTACTAGTTTATCTCTATCTAGAGACCGGTAAAAAACAATACCGAGAAGGAGTAGAATACGGGAGCGCCCGTTTTGGAACTCTAAAAGAAAAGAAGCTCTTTTACGGTAAAGAATTTTCTCATGATACGATTTTAGCACAAGATGTTCGTTTGACATTATTAGATAAAAAACCACCCCAATATGATAGAAATAAAAATATTGCGGTGATCGGAGGTTCAGGAAGTGGGAAGACATTTCGCTTTGTGAAACCCAATCTGATTCAGATGAATAGTTCTAATATTGTCGTGGATCCTAAAGATCACTTGGCCGAGAAAACAGGTAAACTCTTTTTAGAACATGGCTACCAAGTAAAGGTGTTAGATTTAGTTAATATGAAGAACTCAGATGGCTTCAATCCTTTTCGCTATATAGAGACAGAAAACGATTTGAATCGCTTGCTGACGGTTTATTTCAATAACACCAAAGGCTCTGGCTCTCGTAGTGATCCATTTTGGGATGAAGCTTCTATGACTTTGGTACGAGCTTTAGCCTCCTACTTGGTCGATTTCTATAACCCACCTAAAACAAGAGAACAGCTCATAGAAGAGAGTCGTTTGAGTCAAACAGAATACCAAAACTTGTTGAAACGTCAAAAAAAAGAAGTGGAAGAGCGAAAAAAACGAGGGCGTTATCCAAGTTTTGCTGAAATCTCAAAACTCATTAAACACTTATCCAAGGGTGAAAATCAAGAAAAAAGTGTCTTAGAAATTCTATTTGAAAATTATGCTAAAAAGTATGGAACTGAAAATTTTACCATGCGAAATTGGGCAGATTTCCAAAATTATAAGGATAAGACTCTGGATTCTGTTATAGCTGTAACCACTGCTAAATTTGCCCTCTTCAATATTCAAAGTGTCATGGATTTGACCAAAAGAGATACCCTTGATATGAAGACATGGGGCCAGGAAAAATCAATGGTTTACTTAGTTATCCCAGATAACGATAGTACCTTTCGCTTTCTTTCAGCCCTCTTTTTTTCAACCGTATTTCAAACCCTAACAAGACAAGCAGATATTGATTTTAAGGGTCAATTGCCTCTTCATGTGAGAGTCTATTTAGATGAGTTCGCAAATATCGGAGAAATTCCAGATTTTGCTGAACAAACCTCAACAGTCCGTTCTCGAAATATGAGTCTCGTTCCTATTCTACAAAATATTGCCCAACTTCAAGGGCTCTATAAAGAAAAAGAAGCTTGGAAAACCATTTTGGGGAACTGTGATAGCTTAGTCTACTTAGGTGGTAATGATGAAGATACCTTTAAATTTATGAGTGGCTTACTCGGTAAACAAACCATTGATGTTCGAAATACTAGTCGTTCCTTTGGCCAGACAGGTTCAGGATCCCTTTCCCATCAAAAGATTGCTCGTGATTTAATGACACCTGATGAAGTCGGAAATATGAAACGGCATGAATGCCTGGTTCGAATTGCCAATATGCCTGTCTTTAAAAGCAAAAAATACAATTCAACCAAGCATCCAAACTGGAAATACCTAGCCAATCAAGAAACCGATGAACGGTGGTGGAACTATCAAATCAATCCTTTGAATCAAAGACAAGAAAACCATCTTGAAGGCCTTAGAATTCGTGATTTAACTTTTGAATCTAGTTTAAAATAAAAATAGAAAAGAGGAAATAGATGATTACGCATTTTAAAGGTTTTGTTTATGGAGTAGACGCAAGTGCTATGTTTGCACAAGCTATGTCTTTGTTACAGAAGGGATTGATTGCGGTTGGTGCCTTTCTCGTTGTTGTTGGGATTGTCAATCTTGCAACCAACATTAAAGATGGTGGACCAGGTGTTCGGAATGCCATTCTTGAAATTGTCGGTGGTGTTATGGTCGGGGCTGCTGGAGCCTTTGTAACCCAGATTTCAATTTAGGAGGATAAACAATGACATGAATCTTAGTTTAGTCTCACCCCTTGTTTACCTTGCATCTGAAAAAATATCAGCTGAAAATTTATTTGAAGGATTTAATGTGGATTTACAATCTACGGTAGATCTGATTAAATCCCTATCTAGCTACAATCCAACAGTTTGGACTTATATGTCTAGTATTACTAAAAGTGTCATGCAGCCCCTTGGAGTTGCGATTTTATCAGTTGTTCTCATCTTAGAATTTTCGAAGATGGCAAAGAAAATTGCTAACTCTGGTGGAGCGATGACCTTTGAAGCATTGGCGCCGATGTTGATTAGTTATATTATGGTCGCAGTTGTAATTACCAACACTACCGTGATTGTAGAAGCCATCATCGGGATTGCGAGTCACGCCATTGAACAAGTGGCCTCCGATTGTGGCTCACGGTGGGGCAAAGTATGATACCATCTCTGGATTAAAAGGTTCAGGATTTATTGGCCGGATGATTGTGGGCTTTTTCGCCCTCCTCATTTGGCTTGTTCGGATAGTAAGTGCAGCCATGGTCAATCTTTTGGTATCTATTCGATTTATTCAACTCTACCTTATGATTCCATTTGCCCCTCTTACGATTCCAACATTTTTAAGTGATGAGTGGAAGTCTATTGGTATTGGCTATTTAAAAAATATTATGGTCTATGCGGTACAAGGGGTTCTTATTTTTCTGATTGTTTCTCTTGTTCCTTTGTTTGAATCTGCTATTAAATGTCCTCGATTAAAATTATCCTCACTGGGACACACTGAACAATCAATGTCTATTTGTTGTTTGCCATAGACATTATCAGGTTTAATTGTCCACTCTAAATACTTCCCTTTTTTATCTTTATGAGTCTCGGAAACTTCAGAATTATCTTTGTTTTTATAAAACCGTTTAGACAACAATACCTTTATTGTTTTAATTTCAATATTTTGTATTTCGTCCAAAATAATTTTATGCTGACAAATACTAGGCCATTTATCATCATCAAACATCTTATTGTTATTCAGAATGAAAAAACCACCATCATCATATGAAGAATTTTCTAGCAGATTCTTCAATTCAGGGTAGTCAAAGTAAGCTTGTTTAATATCTAATACTGAAGGTTTTAACTCTACTGTGTATTTATCACGACTGCTCATATGTTGTCCTCCTAAAAGTATAATTTTCCTTTTCTAAATGATAACACGGCTTTTACATGATTTAAGCAGATAAATATAGAACTAAAATGTACATTATTCCAACTCCCCTCACCCACTCCATAACCAGCAAAATGTACAATTGAACATACTACTTAATCACTATAGTCACTACTCAAAATGTACATTATTCACCCCTAAAATAATGTACAAAATAAAAATAAAGTACATTTTTTAAACAGTGTACTTTATGCTTCTAATTCAATTATATCAATAGTTTAGCTCTTGTTAAGTCAATTGTACGTAAACTTTTAGTTTAAAAATGGAGAAAACTCTAATGGTTCTTCTCCATTTTTTTATCTAATTGGTAATGTTGAAAATCGGAAGTGAAATGATACTTTCAAAGAATTCATTTTGGACACTAGCAAACGAAATAGAGCCCTGATGCAAATCAACAATTTGTTTTGAAATTTTTAGCCCAATTCCAGTCGTTCTAATTTTAGAAATATCAATGTTTTTAAAAGATAATTCATTAAGTTCAGCAATTTTTTCTGGTGAAGCTCCCTGTCCATTATCTTTGATTTCGACAATTACATTTGTATCTTTTTTGAATATGTAGAATCTTATTGTGCATCCCTTTTCGTTATGTAAAACAGAGTTGTAGATGATATTATGGATAACTCTCGTGATTAAAAACTGCTCAATCATGATAGAATGATTAACAAGTGAATAATCGTAATCAAATTCAAATTCAAAATCATTCCAGATTTCTTGATTTAAAATATGGATGAGAATGTCTTTGAAGAAGGGGATAATTTTTGTTTCAGTCTGATTTAATTGAAGATGACCGGATGAAAGGCGAGCTACTATATTTAAGTCATTTAAAATATTTTGGATGTAATAGGATTCTGTCAATATTGGGCGAATATGTTTTTTAGACTGTGTATCTAGTTCAGAATCATTTAACAAGGACGCGTTAGAAATGATGACAGAAAGAGGTGTTTTGATATCGTGTGCAATTCCTGAAATCCATTGCTCTTTAAAGACTTCATTCTCTTTGAGTAGAGTATCGGTTTGATTAATTGCAGTTGTAAGATATTCTAGTTCTGATATAGAATTTATTGGATTTTTCAAACCATCTGGGAGATTCTGAATAGCAGTTACAAGAGGCGCAATTTTACGATTGATATGCGTCACACCATAGTAGTAAAGAAAAGCGAAATAAAGGCAGTTGAAAAGCAATACTCCAAATGCTACTAGTGGAATTAGGCGAATACTATCTATATCTAAGTAATTATAACTATAACGAGCAATTTTATCTTTTGGAAAACCAACAACAATGATGTAGCCACCTTTTATCTGACTAAAAACAGGATAATCTGAAAGATAATAGCGAGAAAACTGTAAAATGTCCCCATAGTCAAATTGCGAAGGAACTTCTGTAGGTTTATACTGTTCGTACACCTGTTTTCCAGTCTGCTTATCCAATACCATGAGCCATAACTCTTGTTCTTTTAGACTAGAGATATCTTTTTTAGGTATGTGGACGTTATTTTTTGTGATGGTAATGTGTTCAGAAATTATTTTTACAGTCTCAGTAGCAGTTTGCTTTTCCCTAATGTAGAAAACAAAACTGGCAATTAGAATAATATTGGTAATAAAGATAATGATGGAAAAAAAGATAAATTTCTTTAGTGAATACCTTAAAATTTTGGTTTGGTTCATAATCATGATAACAATTTATATCCCAGCCCTTTAGCTGTCTTTAAATATTGAGGTTTTGAAGGATTTTCTTCTATTTTTTCTCGAATTTTCCGAATATGTACAGTCAAAGAGTTTTCATAACCAAAGCTATCCACTCCCCAAATCGTATCACAGAGAGATTCGGTTGAAACGATGTAATTTTTATTATCGTAAAGTTTTTTCAAAATCTGAATTTCAATTGGCGTAATAGAAATTTCTGATCCATTTTTTTGTACTGTTGCATTCCGAAAATTCACCAAAGTCTGTCCAATCTGTATTGCTTCCTGTTCTGATTTATAGCTTCTCCTGAGCAGAGCCATAATACGATAGATAAGATTTTTTGGAATGAAGGGTTTCATGACATAATCATCACCACCAGCATTGAAACCAGCTACCTCATCTTCAGGATTATTTTTGGCAGTCAGAAAGAGGATAGGAGTATCGCCTTTTTTTCGGATATGTTTTGCTAATGTATAGCCATCACCATCGGGGAGCATAATGTCCAAAAGGAAAAGGTCGAACTGCTCTGTTTCAATCATGTCCAAACTAGATTCTATATCATAGGCTGATGTTAGATTGGAAAATCCGTAGGCAGTTAGAATATCTCTTATGGAAGAGTTTAAAATTTTATCGTCATCAATGATAAGGATGTGCTTATTCAGGAGTTGTTGTTCGAAATTCATAATCTTACCTCGCTTATCTATATTATACCATTTAAAAGAATGAAAAAAGCAAGATACTTTAATCTTAATGTAAAATTAAGGTTAGCTTAGTTTAAAATTAATCTAGCATGTCTATAATAAAGACATAACCTAGATAGAGATACTTCTCAAATAAATTTTAATCAGTGAGGTATTTCCAAATGGCTAAACAACAAATGAATCTCGTTGAGATTGAAGCAATGAATTCTCTTCAAGAATTGACTCTTGAAGAACTTGATAACGTTCTTGGTGCTGGTGGTGGAGTAATCCATTTTATTCAGACAAAACAATGGTAATAGTGAGTCACCAATTAGATATTGTGAATTATGTTGATTCTATCATTTTTGTTGATAAGAGTAGTGGAGATGTTATCAAAGATACTCATGATAATTTGATTTATAGAAATCAAAATTATAGAAAATTATTTGGTTTAAAGGAGGAAGTTCATAATGATTAGTAATGTTTTACAGATAAAAAACTTACAAAAGGGATTTAAGGACACTCAGGTAGTTAACCTTAGTTCCTTATCAGTTCAACAAGGTGAGATTTATGGTTTTCTAGGTCCAAATGGAGCTGGGAAAACAACCACCATGAAGATGATTTTGTCTTTGATTTCTCGTACAGCTGGGGAGATTGAAGTGTTCGGTCAATCTATAGGTACGGACAAGCAGTATCTTAATCAGATTGGCTCTATGATTGAAGAACCGTCTTATTATCCCAATTTGACAGGCTATGAAAATCTCTTGGTCTTCCAAAAAATTCTTGGATTTGATAAGAAAAATATTCAGGAAACCTTGAAAATTGTTGGGTTAGATCAACCTAAAAACAAGAAAAAATTGGTTAAAGATTATTCTCTGGGTATGAAACAGCGCTTGGCTTTAGCCTTTGCCTTAGTCAAGAAACCGCGTTTGTTGATACTGGATGAGCCAACAAATGGGCTAGATCCAGCAGGGATTCATGAAATTCGGGAACTGATTATCAAGTTGGCAAAAGAACAGGGCATTACTGTCTTCATCTCTACCCATATCCTTTCTGAAGTAGAGCATATAGCTGACCGTGTGGGGATTATCAATCATGGTCAACTGGTTTACGAGGGAGAAATTCGTAAAATTCAGTCCAATAAATGGCTGGAAGTGCGTGGGGATTTTAGAGGTCGACGTGAAGTCATTAGCCAAGTGTTATTTGGTTATCCGTGCAAGATGTTGGAGATACAAGAGGATAAACTCAAGCTGACTAACCTTGCCGATCAGCATATTTCTAGTTTGTTACGAGATTTAATAGTCGAGAAAGTTCCAATTTATGAAGTGAAGCAAGAACAAGAAACCTTGGAATCTATCTTCCTCAACTTAACCAAGGAGTGAGTCTTATGTTGAATAATTTGTCTATTGAATTGCTCAAGGCAAAACGAACCAAATCCTTCCTCATTAGCATACTAGTTATGGGAGTCGGATTTGCTTGGGCAATTGCAGCCGCTACACGCTACCTAAGTAATCCAGACATGCACCAGATTAGCCTAATTTTCTATATGATAAAAGAAGTAAATGGCTTGATTCTCCCTATTGTGATTGCTCTCTTTGTATCGCGGATTGTCAAGAACGAGAAGGAGGGCAACACTTTCAAACTGCTTTTGGCAAATGGTGAAAATGTACGGCATATCTTTCTGAGTAAGCTTGGCCTGACTATGTTCATTTTGACCTTTCTTGCTTTTTTGGAGGGGGTAGTAGCCCAGTTGATTGCAATCTTATCAGGTTTAGAAATGCCTGTTAGCCTAATCCTCTGGCAAATCGTCATTTTCTTGCTAGCCTCTTTTGTCTTAACCTGTCTGTTTTTGACTTTGCAGTTTTTACTGAAGAAGCAGGCATTGATACTGGCATTAGGGATTTTCGGAGGATTTCTTGGTGTTGGATTTGGTCATGCACCAGCTTTTCTACAGCTGATTTTCCCTTTTGGTGGTATAGGATATCTGTCTCTGGTGGATTACCAGCAAGTTGCCAGTCAAGTGAGTTATGTTTTTGCGACAAACCTAGGATTTAAACTATTTACATATTTGCCAATAGCCCTAATCTATCTCTTCTTATCTCTCTATCTGGTTGAAAAGAAAGGAGGCAAGCTATGATGTCTTATCTATCAGTAGAATGGCGGAAAACTAAAAAATTTTCCATGTTGATGATTGGTATTTGCTTCTTAGCTTTTTGTAGCCTGATTGGTCTTGGGATTTACTTTGGTGCAGCTTATTCTATGGTTGAAGAAAGTGAAAAAGTGCCTGTTTTATGGGGACAATTGACCTTCTATTATAGCCAGCTTTTCTTTCCGATTTTGGTCAGCCTTTATGTAGCCATGATGTTAGGAAAAGAGTTTGATAGAAAAAATATTGAATTTCTCAGAGCTAATAATGTCAGTCTTGGGAAATTATTGTTGGCAAAAGAAATAGTAATTATCTTGTTTATTGCTGTTTTACAGTTGTTCTTGTTTGGTATTTTTTATGTCAGTGCTCACCTAGCTCATTTAGAAATTTCTAATTTGTTCACCTACCTCAAGTGGGATTTATTGGGAATTTTTGGAACAATTAGTATGATGGCAGTGCAGTTTTTTGTGACAGCTAAAACTCGTGTTTTCAGTAAATCTGTGGGAATTGGTGCTATTGGTACTTTCGTAGGATTTATGATGATTTTTGTATCAGATAAATTATCTTTAATCTATCCCTACTCCCAAGCTATGGTGGCAATGCGGTCACGGAATTTGATAGACTTTAATTTAGTGGAAATAGTGCTGTTTATCATTGTAAATATTCTTCTGTGGGGGATTTTTCATACATTGAGTAATAAAGAATTGCATAAGTAATGCGAAGACTCTTCGGAGTCTTTTTCTTGTGATAAAAGCTCCAAGCTTTATCTGTTATTCTTGACCTAGTTTTTATAGAAAGAAGGTCTAATTATCAATTAGAAGAGGCCTTAGTACAGGGATTTCAAACACCTGAAGAATACCAAGCCTACAAGGAGTTAAAGGAACATTATGAGGAAGTGACGGGGGATTACAGTTTTTCTAAACGAGAACTCACTAGTCAACTGGAAATCGCTCTTCAGAATCATCGAGGTGTGGACTTTGAAGAACATGAGAAAGAGGAGTATTTGGACTTAGTTCAAAAATTAGAAGAGTTTGATTCCTCTCTTGCCACCCATTATCGTCAATTGATTGACTAGAAAGGAGAAAGTCATGAATGATTTACTCCTTATCCCAGTAATTTTTTTAGCAGTAGGAGGAATTCTCATTCTTTTATGGAGACTCTTTCTTATTGCCAGTGGACTTTTCCTTATTGGTTTTATCAGTTTTCTTATTTTCGTAGAGGTCTATGGAATTTATCTTATCTTTACTGAACCGACCCTTTATATGGAAGATTTATCCCAGAATGGTCTGATCAGTTTTACAGTATTTTATGTAACTTTTAATCTAGCCTTTCTTGTCTTTGGTATTTTAAAAATTATCAGTTGGAAAAGAGAGTAAAAAAACAGTTGAACAAGGTTGTTCAGCTGTTTTTTATATAGGGGCTAAATTACAGAATTGTAATTATAAGGCGATGATAATGATGATTTCAAGTAAAATCATTAAGAATCTTCTTTTGGGAATATTCATGTGAAACCTCCTTTAATAAATTAATAAAAACTTTAATTATTATGGTATAATCTAGTCATATGATAAAGTATATGATTTTTGTAAGAAAAATAATTTCAAATATAAGGTTGATACCCAAATTGTTCCAAGGAGAGGTACAATCGGAAATAAGGTTAGGGTGAAATCGTTGAGTCTAAAACAACTAATTTCACTTCAGAAAAAAATAGATGAAATAAATTGTGTTACTTTTGTTGATAAGAATGAAAATTTTTTAACGTGTAGTTCTGTGCAATTATCACTATATATAACATGTTTAGGAGCAGTACAACCATGTTCTCTTTACAGTAGGAGTCTTGGAAATATATATCTGACCCCTATCAGAGAAATATGGAATAGATCGGCTTTCAATAAGATAGCAAAATACACTTTAAAAAACAGTAAGAATTGTAGTACATGTGCGATTTCTAATTATTGTACGCAATGTCCTGGTATTGCATTATCAGAATCGGGAGACAGTAGAAATTGTTCTACGATATGCAAAAAAACAGCTTTAGCAAGGAGTATAGTCTATGCAGATTTATCTTAAACCGCTGCGTTGGTATCTTTTCTTTAATCTGGTTTTTGGTGGTATTTCCAATGTCTGCACTGCCTTGCTACCCTATTTCACCCAGGAATTGGTTCGGGGGCATTATCAATTTGCCTTGTATGGCTACTGCCTGGCGGTGTTGTGCTATCTGGGTTGCAACTATATCCAGATGCGTTTGGATTGGAAGCAGGCAATTCTCTTTTCCACCCATCTTAAAAATGACTGGTTCCATTCGCTTTTGGAGTTGAGGCACCACGATTTCAAGAAGAAAACGGTGGCAGAGTACATTTCCTATCAATCAAACGACCTAGATTCCTTGGAGAAGGACTACCTACCACCTCTTATGAGTTTTATCAAGCAAATTCTAAGGATTCTCATTTACACTGTGGTGATTAGTCGCACCATCAATCCTTTGGTCGCTTTGATTTTGCTTGTTTCGACAGCTGTCAGTATTCAAATTCCCAAGATTGTGGGGAAGTTAACCGCCCAACGTCGGCAGGTTTATCTAGAAAAGCAGGGAAATTACTATCGTACTTTGGAGGATTTGCTCAAGGGACACCATCTGGTCAATCAAGTTACCCTGTCTGGCTTTCAGGACCAGCAACGAAATGCTCTCAATACCTTGCAGGATAAGTATTTGGGTTACGGTTTGACCAAAATCATGGGTATTCTGCTGACAGGGCTTTCCTTTGAGTTTATCAGCATTGTCCTTTTCGCTTATCTCGCTTACTCCCTTGCCACTCAGCAGTTGGGCATTCCTGAGGTTGTGGCTAGCTTTGGCTATATCACTGCTTTTTCGGAGCCAATCCAGGAAATCCTATACGACTTGCAAATGCTGGAGTCGGTCAAACCTGTGGTGCAAAGTTTTCAAGCAATTGTCAGCCGTCCGTCCGCTGTTCAGGCGCCTCAGATGTCTTTCGAGAGCCTGATGCTAAACCATATCACCAAGCGACTGGGGGAGTCTAGCTTGACTATTCCCCACGTTGAAATTCGTAAGGGGGACAAGATCGCCCTCATCGGCGAAAATGGTTCTGGAAAGAGTAGTCTGCTCAACATTTTAAACGGGACTGACCGGGATTTTCAAGGTGAAATCTTACTTGATCATCTCCCTGTTCATCAACTCTGGGGCAAATTTGGTATGATTTTGCAACAGGAGCACACCTTTATCTCATCTTATGAAAATAATGTCACTATTTTCAAGACTTTTGAGGCTAATTTTAGGGATGAAAAGTTTGAAAAGATACCACCCCAGTCCCTGTCAGGTGGTCAGCAACAGCACATGTATCTCAATCGGGAGAAAAATCGTCATAGTCCGCTAATTATCATGGATGAGCCTTTTTCTGCTTTGGATGCCAGCCAATTTCAAAAGGAATTAGACAAGGTACTTAGCTTTTCAAGTGCTGTCGTCCTTACACTTCACCGTCAAGAAGAGATGCTATCACGCTTTGATCAGATTTGGGAAATCAAGGATGGGGAGTTGGTTGTCGTGAAAAGAGTTCTAAAACATGACTAACATAAGCTTTTCACAAGTTCAAAAGAGTTTTCATAAGAATATGATTTTGGATATTCCTGATTTTCATCATCTATTATCTAGTCATGATAAAACTGATCATACGTTTTCAACGCATTTCGGTTTTTTGGGGGGTCTGAATACCGTGCGCTTGTTTTACTCAGGCCTCGTTTTTCCCGTGGTAAGCTCGGTGAATTTGAGACAATTATTTGATAGTATTATAAAAAATTAAGGATTCTTTTTTCAATGTAGAGTCCTTTTTCTATTGTGATACTTTTTTCAAGCTTTATCTGTTATTCTTGACCTAGTTTTTATAGAAAGAAGGTCTAAGATGTTAAATAAAGTCAAAACTAAAGCCTTAATTAGTGTTGGAGCAGTGGCTGCAACTAGCTTTATTCTCATGATGGGATATACTGCTGGTCAACATTCTACTGCTAAACAAAGTCGCAAAGAAATCGAATTGGCTGCAGCTAAACTTGTAGAAGACAAACAAGCAGAAGATAAAGCCAGCATTTTGTCATCGGATACTGTAAAAGAATTTTTGACACAGTACTATACGAAAGAAAAGCTCGGAGAAAATAATACACGTATTCAACCTTATATGACTGAATCTGCTTATTCTCAAGAATTGTCAAGTCAAAATGATGCCATGAACCAAGTGTATAAGGATTATATTTTGGATTATCATTTTGAAAAAGCAGATATCTTTGTCAATCAGACTACGAATCAAGCCATTGCCATGGTCTCTTATAATGTAACCTATGTATCTGATTTAAAGAATGCCAACCAATCAAAGACAAATCAAACAGAAACCAGAACTGTTAAATTGTCCTATTCTAAACTACCTGGTAAGTTATTGGTCAACCAAGTACAGATTTGGAAATCTGGATTAGATGATTTAGATAAGGCAATTCCCAAAACTTTAGAAGAATCCTCATCTGTTCCATTATTGCCAAATACTACGACAAAATGATGATATTGCATGGAAATAGAAGAATGTAAGAAAATTTCAATTCTTGATGTAGCAAGTCGTTTAGGTATCTCCTTTAAACAAGTTTCGAGCAGTGTCTATGAACATCCTGAACACGATTCATTTCGGATTTTTTCAACTACCAATACTTATAAATGGTTTTCAAGAGATATTCAAGGTGATGTCATTGATTTTGTTCGACTTGTTAAGGGAATTTCTTTTAAAGAAGCTCTAGGCTTTCTTTCTGAAGAAACTTTTCAAAAAGAAGCTGTTCAAGAAAATATATTGAGACCATTTTATTATCCTTTAAAGAGAGTAGAAGATTCTAACTGTAGTCTGGCCAGATATTACTTAACAAAATGTAGAGGAATCTCAGAAGAAATCATAGAAAAGATGATTCAACAAGGTTTGATGGCACAAGCCAGTTGGAAAACAAATGAAACTGTTGAACCTGTTAGTGTTTTTAAAAGTTTTGATCATCGTCACAAACTGCAAGCAGCAAGCTTACAAGGGATATATAAGAATCATTCTCTCCCAAGAAAGAGGTTAAAAACGATTCTAAAAGGAAGCCATGGACATGTTGGAATATCCTTTAACATTGGTAAACCAAATAGACTGGTCTTTTGTGAATCGTTCATCGACTTGATGAGCTATTACGAACTTCATCAACAAAATCTATCTGATGTTCGTTTGGTAT
>CAUQVK010000028.1:0-19794 GCA_963521495.1 uncultured Streptococcus sp. | reverse complement strand
TTAGTTCAATGGATATAACAACTCCCTCCTAAGGAGTAGTTGCTGGTTCGATTCCAGCAGGGGGCATAATTTAGTAAATTAAGAACAATAAAGAATATTCAAGGTGTTTATTTATAGGCAATCATCACAATTTAGTTTTTTAAAATAGGTTAGTGTTTTTTCTTTGACTAATTCATAATCAAAATTTTACAAAAAATTATATTTTGATCAATGATTACAGAATAAAGTGGATCTGCATAGTAACTTTGACATCTATTAGTTAAAAAATAAGGACTTCCTTTATTGGAATGTCCTTATTTTTATTATGGAATTGACAAATGAGGTTAAGGTTTAGTTCTATGAATTAAGAAAACAAGCACAAAGCTTTAATCAGCTTTCAAAAAGATTTGGTATGGATGTTTCGGGCTAAGGTATGTGACAAAAAGAATTGATTGTTATGAAATAGAGAGCCTAAAAAATGGGGAAAATCGTTATTGTTCCCCTGAATTTGATATGTTGTAAAAGATTATTTCTGGTCTGTTAAATATATCAATAACAAAATTTAAACATGATAGTCTAATATCTAATCCATTTAAAGTGAATACGTTTATCAATCGTTTGAGTAAGAAAATCTCAAAAGAAGAAGGGATAGGTTTTCAAAGGTAACATATCTAGTCATTGCTTATATATAATTTGTATCTTTTGTTTTGTTAATTTGTATTTAAAATTTAATCGTGTTACAATTGAAATTGAAATCAAATAGAAAAGGAAAATGCAAACGTGGGCACACTTTTAGCAACAAGATTAAAAAATAGACGAAAAGAATTAAAAATGTCTCAGCGAGAATTGGCTGAGGGGATATGTAAACAGGGACAGATTAGTCGATTAGAGAATGGAGAATTTACTCCAGGAGCAGACTTTTTATATGCTCTGTCGAAGAAGTTAAAAGTTAGTATAGATTATTTTTTTAATGAGCAGATTGTAGAAGAGATTGATGAGTTATCAGAGTTTAAAAACTTAGCCCAGACATTTATCACAAATCGAAATTATGAGTCTTTGAAATATATATATGAATTAGAGAGTGTAAAGGTACATCGCTTGTCTCTAGTAAATAAGTTTTATATGGAGTGGATAAAATCTCTTATAGATTTTTATTTCTACGGGCAAAAAGAGGAGGCTGTGGCAAGATTGGAGAAGGTACTGTCTCAGTTAAATGTAACTGACCTGATCTACCTTCAAGTTGCAAATACTCTATTTAATTTTTATTATGATATTGAAGATTTAGAGAGTTTTAATGAAATTCGAGAAAAGTTAGAGTATCAAGTAAATCAACTCCAGTTAAACACAATCGAAGAATTAAACCTTTCTATTAAATTTAATTATAATGTTTGTCGCTATCTATGGTTGCAGAATAATACTGAAGAGGCTATTACTAAAATCACAGATACGATAAAGCAATGTAAGACGTATAGAACAACATATCTTTTGGCTGATTTGTATGTATTGATGGGAAATGTCAGTAAGAATTTTTCTTCTAAAGTTGCAGTAAAAGAGTACTTTGAAACGGCTTATTTCCTTTATAAGCTTGAGGGCAATATGTCAATGGCTCTTAAAATCGAGCATTATATTGCAGATATAACAGAATAGTAAAGACGATGTTCAATTAAGCATCGCTTTTTTAATCCAGAAAGATACAAATATGTATTTAATAAAAATAAATAAAAAACATTATCAAAATTCTTGACATTATTATATTGAAGTGCTAAAATGAGTACAAGAAAATATTAGGCTTTGTGTCCATAAAACATCTACAGAAACTTACTATAGACTGAGTGAATGTAAAGAGACTTCAGCCTTTAAAGAATTGAGAGGTAAAATTAATGAATGAATTAGAAGTTAGATTTGAACTCAACGATGAGAGAGATTATAATAATGCTATTTCATATTTAGAAAAATCTTATAAATTCAAGAGTGAAAATAAGCAAGTTGATGAATATTTTAAAACCAAAGGAAGAGAATTTGAAAATGATGAGGTAGGTAGCTTTATCTACAGAATTCGCCAAGAAGATGATAATAGAGCAAGTATTTTCACAAGAAAAGATACGATAAAACAAGGAATGTGGAGTGAAAGTGAAATAGAGTTGGAATCTGAAAAATTAGAATTTGTAAGGAATATCTTGCAAGATGGATTTTCAAATATTTTCACAATAAGTAAATATAGAAAGACATATCATGATGTATTAGAAAATAAAACGATTAATCTAGATAAGATTGATGGTCTTGGATTTTATCTTGAAATAGAGATTTTAGGAGATTTTTCAAAAGAAGATTATAATAATTTTTATGAGAAAATGTGCGGAGAGTTCTCGTTTTTAAATTCAAAAATAGAAACAAAGGGCTATGTCCAATTAATGAGAGAAAAAAATGGACGTAATTGAAATTATCAAATAGTCTTGTTGGGATTGTTTACTCAATTACTGGATTTGGAAGTTTGATAGCAGTAACCTTTCTTTCTACTTTTTTGAATAAGAAGGATGCCTTTATCTTGATGAATATATCAATGGCAACCATCCCACTTGTCATTATGGCGAGTGTAATGCCAAATTTCAAGTTCAAGTTAGCCATCAAGAAGAAATTCTCTAGGCGACTTGTAGTTCAAGCATTTTTTAGGATAGTTATTAATCCACTTTTCGATGAATGCGACTTCTTTGGGAGTCGTTTTCTTAGTTCCTTTAGGTAACCATCTACGAATGAGCCTGTTGTGATTCTCATTAGTTCCCCTTTCCCAAGAGGCATAGGGGTGTGCATAATAGATATGTTCCTTAGAAAACACATCGGACAAGCGATTGAATTCCGTTCCATTATCTGCCGTGATGGAAAGAATTTGATGCTGTTTTAAGATGAGTTTTAGAGCCTGATTGAGCAACCCAGCGCTTTTATTTGGAATTAATCGGATGATTTGATGCCTAGTCCTTCGATCAGTTAAGACCAGTAAACAATAGTTTTTCGCTCTTGTAAGAAGAACCGTATCAATCTCATAATGCCCATTTTCCAATCGCAGATTGATAGCTTCAGGCCTCTGTTCGATAGATTGACCAGCGGGTTTAAAATTGTTGCTAGCTTGTTTCTTAACAGATTTTCCTTTTCTAGGATAAAGCAGATCCTGTTTGGTTAACCCCAATTTTCCATGATGAATCCAGTAGTAGATGGTAGAAATGCCCACGTTAACCTCCTTAGCCTTGACCATCATTTCAGGAGAAAACTTTTGATTATGATAGTGGAGAATCTTTTCCTTTAGTTCCTTGGTTAAGCTTAATTTCTTGACCGAGCGGCTGCGATTGCTTTCATAAGATTGTTGAGCATAGTCAGCAGAATAAACCTTTTTGAAGCGCCCTTTTCCAAGACATTGTAGGACTGTCCCACGCTTGATTTCAGTGTGGATAGTTTGAGGAGCTTTTCCAAGTAGAGAGGCAATTTCTCTATTTGATTTTCCTTCTTTTTTCCATCGTTCGATTAAGCGACGGCTATCGATTGTCAAATGTTTACCTTTTGTAGTATAATTGTCTTGCATCTCTGTGCCTTTCTTGTGTTTGTGGTGAACAACAAGTATAACACAGAGGTGTTTTCTTATGCCTATAAGAGCTTTCATTTGACAAGAGGAACCCTTGAAGCTGTTTCGTTAGCTAAACCAAGGCTAGTCTTAGCCTTGGTTCGCCAGCCTAACAGCATCAAGCCTCTTATCAAATGAAATCGAGGACTAGCTATAAGCTAGTTGAACCATCTAATTTTTAGGAGGCCTGGGTGGCTAACTTCATTATAGAACTTTCAATGGCGAGTGGAATAGTAGAAAATTGGATATTTTTTGGAATTTGTTATTCAATTTTGAGTGGATTAATTACAATAGCTTCTGTTTCGATTACAACAATACAGCAACAAGAAAGTATTGTGTATAATATTGGAAAGATACTTTCTAGTTTTTTTGTAATAGCTACCATTTTGCACCTTTTGGAGGGATATTAGCCGCTTATTTTAATTGGCTTTTAAACCCGAGATTAAGTCTAGTTATTTTGGGATTACTAAGTAGTTTATTGGTTATTCTTATAAAGAGTTATGAAAAAAGCTAACTAAGAAAAGAACTGCAATATTTATAAAGGAAGATTAGTGGATTAATTATCATTAGAAAAAATAATATTAATTCGTAGTAAAATAAAAAAATGAAAAAGGTTTTACATAATGTACTACCTTTTTCAGATTTAATAATTATTTAGGGGATAGAACTAGAGACAAAAATACTGAATCTTAAACTGCACCCCAGAAGTAAGATTTTTTCTGTCTAACTTTTGGGGTCAGTACATTATCTCTAACTTCTGGAGTGCTTTTTCTATATTCAAATTATTTTACAGTACCCATGTACGGATGGCATGGGCAACGCCAGATTCGTCATTTGTTTTGGTGATGTATTTGGCGATTTTTTTGATTTCTGGATTTCCATTTTCCATGACAACGGGGTTTCCAACGACTTCCAGCATGGCACGGTCATTTTCTTCGTCACCGATAGCCATGGTTTCATCTTTGGTCAATCCTAGTTTTTCAGCTAAGTGGGTAATAGCTGAACCCTTATCTACATTCTTTTTAAGGAGTTCGAGGTAGAAAGGAGCAGATTTGTTGATAGAGTAGCGTTCGTAAAATTCTGCTGGGATTTTTTCAATCGCAGCATCCAGAATTTCAGGTTCATCGATAAACATACATTTTACGATTTCCTTGCCAGCCATTTCTTCAGGAGTGCGGTAGAAGATGGGCATGCTGACGAGGGTTGATTCGTGCACTGTGTATTTTCCGATATTGCGATTGGCAGTATAGATACCATCCTTGGTAATGGCGTGCATGTGGACACCGAGCTTGCGACTGAGAAATTCCATATCCAGATAATCCTCATAGGTCAAGGATTCACTGATAATCTCATGTCCTGTAGCAGTTTCTTGGACAAGGGCACCGTTGAAGGTCACGACATAGTCACCCTCGTCTCTCAACTGCAAGTCGTCCAGAAGTTTGGCAACACCTGCGATAGGGCGGCCAGTTGCAATCACGACTTTGACACCAGCTTCTTTGGCATCTTGGATGGCAGAAAAGACTTCAGGAGTAATCTCCTTTTGGCTGTTGACTAGGGTTCCGTCGATATCGACGGCGATTAGTTTAATACTCATAAATTTCCTCTTCTAGTTTTTATTTGGGGTAAAATGATCGTTCTCAATCAAGTGTAAAAATTGCTGGGTAATGCTAGCAAAGATACTGTTTTGCTCCAACATTTCTTTTGGGAAATAGAAACGATTATCTCCGTGGCGACTGCCAGCAAGGGATTGGACGATAGGAGACAGGCTAGAGAGTTCGGCCAGTTCTCCATTTTTCTGTAAAATCTCAATCTGTGTCCGTGGATTTTCAGATTCGGGACGATAGATATCATAAGGGAGGTCAAAGTTCTTATGAATAGCAGTGTAGTAGTCAGGATCAAAGCCGATGTCCTCAACCAATTTTCTCATGCTAGCGAGTTGGTCTTGATCTTCTTGTGAAAAGGTAATGGATTTAAAGACCTTGCGGTTGACAAAGCGTTGCGACAAATCTGCGAGAATCTTGTCAGGACTGGTCATCCAGAGCTGGAAGTAGGTATTCATCACACCATCATCCAGAGCCAGATAGTCAGACAAGGTCACATTTTTTTCAAAGAAAGGCAGGAGGTGTGGTGAAGTTCGTGCAAAGAAGTCTTTGTCCTTGGGATAGAGTTCCTTGGCGCGTTTGAGAAGGTTCTGTAGGAGAACTTCCATGGCGCGTGTTGCGGGATGAAAATAAACCTGCATATACATCTGGTAGCGACTGAGGACATAGTCTTCGATGGCGTGCATGCCATTGTGCTGAAAGGCGATACCATTTTCGACAGGACGAATGACTCGGAGGATCCGAGTCAAGTCAAATTCTCCGTAAGAAGCACCTGTAAAATAGGAATCGCGCAAGAGATAGTCCATGCGGTCCGCATCAATCTGACTAGAAATGAGTTGCACGACCTGCTTGTTAGGATAGGTATGGTCGATGACACTGGCTACCTTTTCTGGAAAATCTGGCGCCACTTGTAGCAGGACTTGGTGAATCTCCGTTTCAGGACTTTGGATAATCTCCTGAGTAATGGCTTCATGGTCTGTATCAAAGAGATGTTCAAAAGTATGGGAGTAGGCACCATGCCCAAGGTCATGTAGGAGAGCAGCGGTCATGGTCAAGAGAGACTCGGCAGGATCCCATTCATCAGGATATTTTTCTTCAAAAATCTCAGTGATACGTCGTGCAATCTCATACACTCCTAGACAGTGAGAGAAGCGGCTGTGCTCCCCACCGTGGAAAGTATAACTGGACGTACCCAGTTGCTTGATACGGCGCAAGCGCTGAAATTCTTTGGTATTAATTAAGTCATAGATGATATGATTATTAACATGGATGTAGTTGTGAACTGGGTCACGGAATACTTTTTCGTTCATATGACCATTATAGCAAAAAGCTAGAGTTTTTGGTAAAATAGTAGGACAAGAGACAAGAAAGAGGACCTGATGTGAAGATTCGGATGCGAAATACGATTCAGTTTGATGAGCAGTTGGAAGTGATTGACCAACTCTATGATGTGGAGTTGAGAGAAAAGGGCGATTATAGCTATCTACTTTTTTACAATGAAGAGAAGGAAAAAGTGGTACTCAAGTTTCATGGGGAAGAACTAGTCATGACTCGTTTTTCTAAACCTAATACCATTATGCGTTTTTTAAAAGGACAGGATAGTTTAGCCTATATACCGACACCGATGGGGGTTCAGGAGTTTATCATAGAGACCAGTCGCTATGAGCTTGAAGGGCAAAAGATTTACCTAGACTATCAACTGCAAAACAAAGAGGGCCTTCCCTTTGCCAGCTATCGTTTAGAAATTACTTGGGGTTAAAAAAGGTTGGCGAGAGCCAACCTTATTTGATATAGAGTTCTTGATTTTTTAGGACAATTTCTCGTACATTTGTAAACTTCTTGAGTTTTTTATGTTCTTCTGGATGAGTGACGAGAGTGATAACATAACCTTCCTTGCCCATACGGCCAGTACGGCCAGCACGGTGGGTGTAGGTTTCCATATCTCTTGGGACGTCAAAGTTTATGACACATTCTAGGCTATCGATATCAATTCCACGTGCCAGAAGATCAGTAGCAAGAAGTAGGGTTAGTTGCTTGTCCTTGAATTTCTCTAAAATGACTTTTCTGAACTTGACGTTGACATCACTCGCGAGAGAAACAGCCAAGACATCGCGATATTGCAGTTTTTCTTCTGCGCTACCAAGGTCGGACAAGCTATTAAAGAAAACTAAACCACGGAAATCTTCAACATAAGCTAATTTACGGAGCAACTCAACACGGTTACGTTGATCCACCTGCATGTAGAAGTGTTGGATGTTGTCCAACTTTTGATCAGAGAGGTCGATGGTATGCGTATTAGGCGCAATCTTTTCTTGGTCAAACTTGGTTGTGGCACTCATGTAGATGAGTTGGTGGTCACGAGGTGCGTGGTGAGTGATTTTTTCTACAAAGTGAATCTGAGAATCGTCTAGTAACTGGTCAAATTCGTCTAGGATAATCGTTTCCACGTTCATCATCTTGATTTTCTTCAATTTGATGAGTTCAAAGATACGGCCCGGAGTTCCAATGAGAATTTCTGGTCCTTTTTTGAGACGTTCAATTTGTCGTTTCTGACTAGAACCAGATAGAAATAGTTGAGGATTTAATCCGATTGCTTCTGCCCAAGTCTTAGTTACCTCAAAAATCTGACCTGCAAGTTCGGTATTTGGAGCCAGAATAAGTAATTGTTGGGCTTTTTTCTTTGTCAGTCTGAGGAGACTAGGCAGGAGATAGGCTAAAGTTTTCCCAGTTCCAGTTGGACTCACTCCAAGAAGAGTTTCTCCTGCAAGGATAGGATCAAAAAGTTGGGTTTGAATGGGTGTGAATTCTTGGAATCCTAGTTGTTCACTTAGTTCCTGCCATTCGGTAGGTAGTTTGGTTTTCATTTTTCTGCCTCAAATCTAATGCCAGCTTTCTGGCGCATGCTATAAAGTAGGTGGTGGACATGTGCTGCATCATTCAGCCAGTCTTGGTAGAGAGATTGGTCAGGTTCTTTCATCATGTTTGCAAATGCAACGACTTCCTCAATCATGGTGTGGGGTGCTTGCTGGATAGGAAGATGAATTTTATTCCCTTTATGGTCTTTGAAAATAGCAGAGCAGATATGTTCGATTGTTTTAAGTGTCAAGGTTCCGTCAGCAGTATAAATTTCACAAGGAAGATTGCAAGTGATATTTTTTCCAGCCTTGATACGAACTTGGAAGTTAGGATAGAAGAGAAGTCCATCTCCATTTAGGTCAATACTGTTTTCTAATTGTTGAGCTCGATAATTTGCATCTAAAGACTTGCCAAATAGACAAACGGCAGCATAAATGGGGTAAATCCCTAAATCCATTAGGGCACCACCAGCAAAGCGATCTGAAAAGACATTCGGGGTCTGTCCAGCTAACAAGTCAGGCATCTTAGAAGAATACTTGGCATAGTTAAAATCAGCCCCTAAAACATGCTTATCTGCTAGAAAATCTTTGATAGTTTTGAAGGCATCTTCATGGTAGTTGCGAGCAGCTTCAAAGATGAAAGAGTGATGATTCTTGGCTGTTTGCACTAAATCTTGCCATTCTTCTGATCTTGTAACAGCTGGCTTTTCAAGGATAACGTGCTTACCCATTTCAAGGGCAAGCTTGGCTTGAGCATAATGTAAAGAATTTGGACTGGCAATATAGACCACATCGAAGGAGCTATCGAAAAAATCTTCTAGCTTGTCAAACAAGTGGACATTATTGTAGCGATTAGCAAATATTTCTGCAGTTTCTATCTTTCTAGAATAAACTGCGACCAGCTGGTATTCTCCACTAGCATGGGCAGCCTCTATAAAATGATGACTGATGGCACCTGTTCCAATAATTCCTAGTTTCAGCATTCTTTCTCCTTTTTCTGGCAAATCCTTTTTTCATTATATCATAGAATAGATAGACTATCCAATTACTGAGGAAATATTTAAAATAGACTACGATTTTTTTAGAAAATGGTAAAATAGAGAGATGACTAAATGAATTGGAGTGAAAATGAGATTATTACCAATAAGAAAAATATCTCGTCAGTCTAAAAGGCTAGCGCTTTTTTTGACTTTTTGTGCAGGATATGTGGATGCCTATACCTTTATCATAAGAGGAAATACCCTAGTAGCAGGACAAACTGGAAATGTTGTCTTTTTATCTGTCGAGTTAATTCATAATAATGTATCAGATGTGAGAGATAAGGTGATGACACTGGTAGCTTTTATGTTGGGGGTATTTTTCCTAACTTTTTATAAGGAAAAATTAGGAATTGTCAAAAAGCCAATCTTTTCTTTATTGCCCTTAGCATTTTTGTCTATTATTATCGGCTTTGTTCCTTTGACAGTTGACAATATTTACCTAGTTCCTCCCTTAGCCTTTTGTATGGGCTTGGTAACAACTGCCTTTGGTGAAGTGTCGGGGATTGCCTACAATAATGCTTTTATGACAGGGAATATCAAACGGACAATGCTAGCTTTTGGGGATTATTTTAGAACCAAGCACACACCTTTCTTACGCGAGGGGATTATCTTTGTAAGCTTGCTTTTGAGTTTTAGTTTTGGAGTCATCTTTTCAGCCTATCTAACAATTTTTTATAACGAAAAGACCATTTTAGGTATTCCTATTATGATGAGCATTTTTTATTCTAGTATGCTTTTTGCGAATTGGAGAAAAAAGGTGAAAGAAAAAGAGTAAATTTAGGTTGTTTTTACTTGTATCAAATTAGAAGATATGCTATACTTGAAGAGTTGACTATGCACGTTCCTGTGCAACCGCACGAACATCGTTGCTCTAAGTGGTTCGTCCCACGATGCTAGGCGAGTCTTCACAAAAAATACGGGGAAACCCCAAAAATCATAGGAGGTGCATAATGAGCACATACGCAATTATCAAAACTGGCGGAAAACAAGTTAAAGTTGAAGTTGGTCAAGCAGTTTACGTTGAAAAATTGAACGTTGAAGCTGGTCAAGAAGTTACTTTTAACGAAGTTGTTCTTGTTGGTGGTGAAAACACTGTTGTCGGAACTCCACTTGTTGCTGGAGCTACTGTAGTTGGAACTGTTGAAAAACAAGGAAAACAAAAGAAAGTTGTTACTTACAAGTACAAACCTAAAAAAGGTAGCCACCGTAAACAAGGTCACCGTCAACCATATACTAAAGTTGTCATCAACGCAATCAACGCTTAATTTTAAGGAGAACACATGATACAAGCAGTCTTTGAGAGAGCCGAAGATGGCGAGCTGAGGAGTGCGGAAATTACTGGACACGCCGAGAGTGGCGAATACGGCTTTGATGTCGTGTGTGCATCGGTTTCTACGCTTGCCATTAACTTTATCAATTCCATTGAAAAATTTGCAGGCTATGAACCAATCTTAGAATTAAACGAAGATGAAGGTGGCTATCTGATGGTTGAAATTCCAAAAGATCTTCCTTCACACCAGAGAGAAATGACCCAGTTATTCTTTGAATCATTTTTCTTAGGTATGGCAAACTTATCGGAGAACTCTTCTGAGTTCGTCCAAACCAGAGTTATCACAGAAAACTAACACGGAGGAAAACATTATGTTAAAAATGACTCTTAACAACTTGCAACTTTTCGCCCACAAAAAAGGTGGAGGTTCTACATCAAACGGACGTGATTCACAAGCAAAACGTCTTGGAGCTAAAGCAGCTGACGGACAAACTGTAACAGGTGGATCAATCCTTTACCGTCAACGTGGTACACACATCTACCCAGGTGTAAACGTTGGACGTGGTGGAGACGATACTTTGTTCGCTAAAGTTGAAGGCGTAGTACGCTTTGAACGTAAAGGTCGCGATAAGAAACAAGTTTCTGTTTACCCAATCGCTAAATAAAAAGGTCCAGTGAACCTTTTTATCCCGAGCCTTAAAATATAAAGGCGAGGAAGCTAGAAGTAGCATAAATAAGGCTTTCCGAGTTTTCGGAGAGCCTCTTTTTTGTTTTGATACCCATATTTTAAAAACCAAGTTTAGGTCAAATTTCTTTTGATACCTTTTTTCCTTTGTGGAAAACTTCTGAAATATGATATAATGAACAGATAGAGAAGTTGGAGGTAGAAGATGAACATTCAACAATTACGCTATGTTGTGGCCATTGCAAATAGTGGTACTTTTCGTGAAGCAGCTGAAAAGATGTATGTGAGTCAGCCAAGTCTGTCTATTTCTGTCCGAGATTTAGAGAAAGAGTTAGGCTTTAAGATTTTTCGTCGTACAAGTTCAGGAACTTTCTTGACTCGTCGTGGAATGGAGTTTTATGAGAAGGCTCAAGAGTTGGTCAAGGGCTTTGATATTTTTCAAAATCAGTATGCAAATCCTGAGGAAGAAAAGGATGAATTTTCAATTGCCAGCCAACACTATGACTTCTTACCGCCAACCATTACGGCTTTCTCAGAGCGCTATCCTGACTATAAGAACTTCCGTATTTTTGAATCAACTACTGTTCAAATCTTAGACGAGGTAGCCCAAGGGCATAGTGAGATTGGAATTATCTATCTAAATAATCAAAATAAAAAAGGGATTATGCAACGGGTTGAAAAATTAGGCCTTGAGGTCATTGAATTGCTTCCTTTCCATACTCATATTTATTTGCGTGAAGGTCATCCTTTGGCAAAGAAAGATGAACTGGTTATGGAGGATTTGGTTGATTTACCAACAGTTCGCTTCACTCAAGAAAAGGATGAGTATCTCTATTATTCTGAGAATTTTGTAGACACTAGTTCTAGTTCTCAAATGTTTAATGTGACGGATCGCGCTACCTTAAACGGTATTTTGGAGCGGACAGACGCTTATGCGACTGGTTCAGGATTTTTAGATAGTGATAGTGTGAATGGAATTACCGTTATTCGACTTAAAGATAATCTCGATAACCACATGGTCTTTGTCAAACGTGAAGAAGTCGAGCTCAGTCAAGCAGGTACACTTTTTGTTGAGGTCATGCAAGAATATTTTAATCAAAAGAGGAAATCATGAAAAAAAGAGGAATAGTAGCAGTTTTGATTTTACTTTTAATTGCCCTAGATCAGTTGGTTAAATCCTATATCGTCCAGCAAATTCCACTGGGTGAAGTGCGTTCTTGGATTCCCAATTTCGTTAGCTTGACCTATCTGCAAAATCGAGGGGCAGCCTTTTCTTTCTTACAAGATCAGCAGTTGTTATTTGCTATCATTACTCTGGTTGTCGTGGTAGGTGCCATTTGGTATCTACATAAACACATGGAGGACTCACTCTGGATGGTCTTGGGTTTGACCTTGATTATTGCAGGTGGTCTTGGAAACTTTATTGACAGGATCAGTCAGGGCTTTGTTGTGGATATGTTCCACCTTGACTTTATCAATTTTGCAATTTTCAATGTGGCAGATAGCTATCTGACTGTTGGAGTGATTATTTTATTGATTGCAATGCTAAAAGAGGAAATAAATGGAAATTAAAATTGAAACTGGTGGCCTGCGTTTAGATAAGGCTTTGTCGGATTTGACAGAATTATCACGCAGTCTCGCGAATGAACAAATCAAATCAGGCCAGGTCTTGGTCAATGGCCAAGTCAAGAAAGCTAAATACACAGTTCAAGAGGGTGATATCGTCACTTACCATGTACCAGAGCCAGAGGTTTTAGAGTATGTGGCTGAGAATCTTCCGCTAGAAATCATCTACCAAGATGAGGATGTGGCCGTCGTTAACAAACCTCAGGGGATGGTTGTGCATCCGAGTGCTGGTCATACCAGTGGGACCCTGGTAAATGCCCTTATGTATCATATTAAGGACTTGTCGGGTATCAATGGGGTTCTGCGTCCAGGAATTGTTCATCGTATTGATAAGGATACGTCTGGCCTTCTCATGATTGCTAAAAACGATGAGGCGCATCTAGCACTTGCTCAAGAACTGAAGGATAAAAAGTCTCTTCGTAAATATTGGGCGATTGTTCATGGAAATCTGCCCAATGATCGTGGTGTGATTGAAGCTCCGATTGGCCGTAGTGAAAAAGACCGTAAGAAACAGGCTGTGACTGCTAAAGGTAAGCCTGCAGTGACTCGTTTCCACGTCTTGGAACGCTTTGGCGATTATAGCTTAGTGGAGTTACAACTGGAGACAGGGCGTACCCATCAAATCCGTGTTCACATGGCTTATATTGGTCATCCAGTCGCTGGTGATGAAGTCTATGGTCCTCGCAAGACTTTGAAAGGACATGGACAATTTCTTCATGCCAAGACCCTAGGATTTACTCATCCGAGAACAGGTGAGACCTTGGAGTTTACAGCAGATATCCCAGAGATTTTTAAGAAAACATTGGAGAGATTGAGAAAGAATTAGACGTGATAAAAGGTTGAGATAACTTGTCTCGACCTTTTTCCTATCAACTCTTTTCTATTTCCTGCCATTCATGTTATAATGGATAAATATGAAGAATCGGAGTGAGACTATGAAATACAAACGGATTGTCTTTAAGGTGGGAACTTCTTCTCTGACAAATGAGGATGGAAGTTTATCACGTAGTAAGGTAAAGGCTATTACCCAGCAGTTGGCTATGTTGCACGAGGCGGGTCATGAATTGATTTTGGTGTCGTCAGGTGCCATTGCTGCAGGTTTTGGGGCCTTAGGATTTAAAAAGCGTCCGACTAAGATTGCTGATAAACAGGCTTCAGCAGCAGTAGGACAGGGTCTTTTGTTGGAAGAATACACGACCAATCTTCTTCTTCGTCAGATTGTATCAGCTCAGATTTTGTTGACACAGGATGATTTCGTGGATAAACGTCGCTATAAAAATGCCCATCAAGCTTTATCAGTTCTACTTAGTCGTGGGGCAATTCCTATCATAAACGAGAATGATAGTGTTGTTATTGATGAACTCAAGGTTGGGGATAATGATACTCTAAGTGCCCAGGTTGCGGCTATGGTTCAAGCAGACCTATTAGTTCTTTTGACAGATGTCGATGGTCTTTATACTGGGAATCCGAACTCTGATCCTAAGGCTAAACGTTTGAAAAAAATTGAAACAATCAATCGTGAGATTATTGATATGGCTGGTGGAGCCGGTTCTTCAAATGGAACTGGGGGCATGCTAACAAAAATCAAGGCTGCGACTATCGCGACAGAATCAGGAGTTCCAGTTTATATCTGTTCATCCTTGAAGGCGGATGCCATGATTGAGGCAGCTGAGGTGACTAAGGATGGTTCCTACTTTGTTGCCCAAGAGAAGGGACTTCGTACCCAGAAACAATGGCTGGCCTTTTATGCTCAGAGTCAAGGTTCTATTTGGGTTGATAAAGGGGCTGCAGAAGCTCTCTCTCAACATGGAAAGAGTCTCCTTTTATCTGGTATTGTTGAAGCAGAAGGAGCCTTTTCTTACGGTGATATCGTGACAGTATTTGACAAGGAAAGTGGAAAATCACTTGGAAAAGGGCGCGTGCAATTTGGAGCATCTGCTTTGGAGGATATGTTGCGTTCTCAAAAAGCCAAGGGTGTCTTGATTCATCGTGACGACTGGATTTCCATTACTCCTGAAATCCAACTACTCTTTACAGAATTTTAGAGGTAAACTATGGTAAGTACACAAGAACAATTTGAACAGGTACAGGCTGTTAAAAAATCGATTAATACTGCTAGTGAAAGAGTGAAAAATCAGGCTTTACTTGCAATGGCTGATCATTTGATAAAGGCTACGGAAGATATCTTAGCAGCCAATGCACTCGATATGGAAGCAGCTAAAGGTAAAATCTCAGATGTGATGCTGGATCGTCTTTATTTGGATGCAGGTCGTATAGAAGCAATGGCAACTGGGATTCGTGAAGTGGTTGCTTTACCAGATCCAATCGGTGAAGTCTTAGAAACAAGTCAACTTGAAAATGGTTTGGTTATTACCAAGAAACGTGTAGCTATGGGTGTCATTGGCATTATCTATGAAAGTCGTCCAAATGTGACGTCTGACGCAGCGGCTTTGGCTCTTAAGAGTGGAAATGCGGTTGTTCTTCGTAGTGGAAAGGATGCCTACCAAACAGCTCATGCCATTGTCACAGCCTTGAAGAAGGGCTTGGAAACGACTACTATTCACCCAGATGTGATTCAACTGGTGGAAGATACTAGCCGTGAAAGTAGTTATGCTATGATGAAGGCAAAGGGCTATCTAGACCTTCTCATTCCTCGTGGAGGAGCTGGTTTGATCAATGCAGTGGTTGAGAATGCTATTGTACCAGTAATTGAGACAGGAACTGGGATTGTCCACGTCTATGTGGACAAGGATGCAGATGAAGACAAGGCTCTGTCTATCATCAACAATGCTAAAACTAGTCGTCCTTCTGTCTGCAATGCCATGGAGGTTTTGCTTGTACATGAAGATATAGCTGCTAGCTTCCTTTCTCGTTTAGAGCAAGTTCTGGTTGCGGAGCGTAAAGAAGCTGGGTTGGAACCAATTCAATTCCGCTTGGATAGCAAAGCAAGTCAGTTTGTATCTGGCCAAGCAGCAGAAGATCAAGACTTTGATACAGAGTTTTTAGATTATATTCTAGCTATTAAAATAGTGGGTAGTCTTGAAGAAGCTGTAGATCATATTGAGGCTCATAGTACTCACCACTCAGATGCAATTGTTACTGAAAATGCGGATGCAGCAGCTTACTTTACAGATCAAGTGGACTCAGCAGCAGTCTACGTTAATGCCTCAACTCGTTTTACAGATGGTGGTCAATTTGGACTTGGATGCGAAATGGGGATTTCAACTCAGAAACTTCATGCGCGTGGCCCAATGGGCTTAAAAGAATTAACCAGTTACAAGTATGTAATTGCTGGTAATGGACAGATAAGGGAGTAAAAAATGAAGATTGGTTTTATCGGTTTAGGAAATATGGGAGCTAGCTTAGCCAAGGCTGTTTGGCAAGCTAGAAATACTGACACGATTCTTCTTTCTAATCTAAGTCAAGATAAGGTTGATACTTTTATTTCTAGTTATGGAGGCCAAGCTTCTAGTAATGAAGATATCTTTGCGGAAGCAGATGTGATTTTTCTAGCTGTCAAGCCAGCACAGATATCTGATTTACTTGCAGAATTTCAATATATTCTTGAAAAACGTCAGAGTCTGCTCTTGATTTCCATGGCAGCTGGAGTAAGGTTGGAAAAATTGGCTAGTCTTGTTGCAAGTCAGCACCGTTTGATACGTATGATGCCCAATACTCCAGTTTCTATCGGTCAAGGAGTCATTAGTTATGCCTTGTCAGCTAACTGCCAAGCAGATGATAAGGAAGTCTTTGGTCAACTTTTACAACATGCCGGTCTCTTGTTTGAAATCAGTGAAGACTTAATCGATGCTGCGACTGGTCTTGCAGGTTGTGGACCAGCCTTTGTCTATCTCTTTATTGAGGCCTTGGCAGATGCAGGTGTTCAGACAGGATTACAACGAGATACTGCTCTACAAATGGCAGCTCAAACCGTACTTGGTGCCGGTCAATTGGTCTTAGAGAGTAAAGAACATCCAGGATTATTAAAAGATCAAGTTTGTAGTCCTGGGGGATCTACTATTGCTGGTGTAGCTAGTTTAGAAGCACATGCCTTTAGAGGAACCGTTATGGAGGCAGTCAAAAAAGCCTACAAACGAACTAAAAAACTTGGTAAATAAGAGGTGGAGAAATCTACCTCTTTTATACTTCCTTAAAATCAGTGTCTAAAAAGATTTTCACAATATCTATTTTTTTGATAAAATAGAAGATAGTAAAAAAGAAATGAGTTTGTCATGTCAAAAGGATTTTTAGTCTCGCTTGAGGGGCCTGAAGGTGCAGGAAAGACCAGTGTTTTAGAAGCCTTACTGCCGATATTAGAAGAAAAAGGAATTGAGGTTCTGACTACCCGCGAACCAGGTGGAGTCTTGATTGGTGAGAAGATTCGTGAAGTGATTTTAGATCCAAATCATACGCAGATGGATGCGAAGACCGAGTTGCTTCTTTATATTGCCAGTCGTAGACAGCACTTAGTAGAAAAGGTATTACCGGCTCTTGAAGCTGGAAAAATGGTTATCATGGATCGCTTTATTGATAGTTCAGTTGCCTATCAGGGATTTGGCCGAGGCTTAGATATCGAGGCCATTGATTGGCTCAATCAGTTTGCGACAGATGGACTAAAACCCGATTTAACCCTTTATTTTGACATTGAGGTGGAAGATGGGCTGGCACGTATTGCTGCTAATAGTAATCGTGAGGTTAATCGTTTGGACCTAGAAGGCTTGGATTTACATAAAAAAGTCCGTCAAGGTTACCTTTCTCTTTTGGAGAAAGAAGGAGACCGTATTGTCAAGATTAATGCCAGTCTTATTTTGGACCAAGTTTTGGAAAATACCAAGTCTGTCTTGTTTGAAAGAATGGGATTAAGTAAATGAAGCAAGAGCAACTAAAAGATTTGCAACCAGAGCAGTTTGGCCGCTTTGTCCGTATCTTGGAGCAAAATCAGCTCAATCATGCCTATCTGTTTTCAGGCTTATTTGGTGGTTTGGATATGGCAAAATTTTTAGCTAAAAGTCTTTTTTGTACTGATAAGGTAGGTGTTTTACCCTGTGAAAAATGCCGAAATTGTAAGCTGATTGAAGAGGAAGAATTCCCCGATGTTACCATGATTAAGCCAATCAATCAGATTATCAAGACAGAACGCATTCGGGAATTAGTTTCCCAGTTTTCCCAAGCAGGGATTGAAAGTCAGCAACAGGTCTTTATCATTGAGCAGGCAGAAAAGATGCATCCCAATGCTGCTAATTCTCTTCTCAAAGTTATAGAAGAGCCTCAGAGTGAGGTCTACATTTTCTTCTTGACCAGTGATGAGGAAAAGATCTTACCAACTATCCGGAGTCGGACGCAGATTTTTTACTTTCAGAAACAAGTAACTAACTTAGTTCTTCAAATGGAGCAAGCCGGCCTCATTAAGAAAAAAGCGACCCTGTTAGCTCAGTTAAGTCTATCTCAGACTGAAGCAGAAAAGTTAGTCAATCAGGCAAATTTTTGGACCTTGGTTGAGGAAAGTGAACGATTTTTGTCCTTGTTAGTAGCTAAGAAAAAAGAAACGTATCTGCAAGTTGCTAAATTAGCTAGCTTGGCAGATGATAAGGAAAAACAAGATTATGTTTTACGAATCCTTGAAGTTCTCTGTGGGCAGGATCTCCTGCAATCTAGAGTTCGTGAGGTTTTACAAGACTTGCTAGAAGCCAGAAAGATGTGGCAAGCCAATGTTAGCTTTCAAAATGCCATGGAATATCTGGTCTTAAAAGAAATTTAGACTTATAGAATGAATCACAAAGAAAGGAAAGGGCTGTTTTATGGATAAGAAAGAATTATTTGATGCACTGGATGATTTTTCCCAGCAGTTATTGGTGACCTTGGCTGACGTTGAAGCAATCAAGAAAAATCTCAAGAGCCTGGTCGAGGAAAATACAGCTCTACGCTTGGAAAATTCTAAATTGAGAGAACGTTTGGGTGAGGTGGAGGCAGATACTCCAGTTAAGGCCAAGCATGTTCGTGAAAGTGTTCGTCGCATTTACCGTGATGGTTTTCACGTATGTAATGATTTTTATGGACAACGTCGGGAGCAGGACGAGGAATGTATGTTCTGTGACGAGTTGTTATACAGGGAGTAAGCATGCAGATTCAAAAAAGTTTTAAGGGGCAGTCTCCCTATGGCAAGCTGTATCTAGTGGCAACGCCGATTGGCAATCTAGATGATATGACCTTTCGAGCTATTCAGACCTTGAAAGAGGTGGACTGGATTGCTGCTGAGGATACGCGCAATACAGGGCTTTTGCTCAAGCATTTTGATATTCCGACTAAGCAGATTAGTTTTCATGAGCACAATGCCAAGGAAAAAATTCCTGATTTGATTGCTTTCTTGAAAACAGGACAAAGTATTGCTCAGGTTTCTGATGCGGGTCTGCCTAGCATCTCAGATCCTGGTCATGATTTGGTCAAGGCAGCGATTGAGGAGGATATTGCTGTTGTCACAGTTCCAGGTGCCTCTGCAGGGATTTCTGCCTTGATTGCCAGTGGTTTAGCGCCACAGCCACATATCTTTTACGGCTTTTTACCGAGAAAATCAGGCCAGCAAAAGCAATTTTTTGACTCGAAAAAAGACTATCCAGAAACCCAGATTTTCTATGAATCGCCCCATCGTGTGGTAGATACGTTAGAAAATATGCTAGAAGTCTATGGTGACCGCTCGGTCGTCTTGGTCAGAGAATTGACTAAAATTTATGAAGAATACCAAAGAGGAAAGATCTCTGAATTGCTGGAAAGCATTGCTGAAACGCCACTCAAGGGCGAATGCCTTCTCATCGTTGAAGGTGCCAGTCAGGATGTAGAAGAAAAAGACGAGGAAGTCTTATTCTTAGAAATCCAAGCCCGTATCCAGCAAGGCATGAAGAAAAACCAAGCTATCAAGGAAATAGCTAAGATTTACCAGTGGAATAAAAGTCAGCTCTATGCTGCCTACCACGACTGGGAAGAAAATGACTAAACAGGGAAGTTTGCCTTCTTCCCTTTTTTTGTTATACTAGTAGAAGAAAAAATTAGAAAGATTTGTGGGAGTGAAAAAGTCCGGGGGACTTTTTCAGCCTGAGCCAGGAAATTCGAAAGCGAAGTAAGTCCTGTGGACTT
>CAUQVK010000027.1:0-21237 GCA_963521495.1 uncultured Streptococcus sp. | reverse complement strand
TACAATCAACAGGACTCAAAGATAAGAACGGCAAGGAAATCTTTGAGGGGGATATTTTAGCATTTGAAACTGATGATGAAGTGATAAATGTGAATGTATTTTGGGATGAAGAGCATGCTTTATTTATGTTCGAGTCGAAAAAATATAACGAACAGGAACCTTTAGCTGAATTGGTTGAAAATAACACATATCCATTTGAAATCATCGGCATATCTACGAGAACAAGGGGTTACTAGATGCCTGACGTAGAATGGATTATGGAACATTGCCACATGATGCGAGACAATGGTTGTTGGGCAGGAGAAAAGCAGATTTCTTATGCTAGCCCAGATGGGAAATATACGTATTACGTGAACAAGCGAAAAGATGGAACTTATTATTTGCATGGAGCAAGTAGACATTATGGGAGGAATTGAATGATGAGTGATAATAAATTCGGAAATCAAATCAAACTCTGTGAATTAGCTATTAAATTAGGATATCATAGAGATACAATAGCAAAGTGGGAAACAGGCAGTAGTATTTCTAAATACGCATTGGAGGACATCTGCACATTCTTTGGAATTGAGATATAAAAAAGAGCCAGCACACGACTGACCTTCTTTATGAATTATTCCTTAAAACTATTATATCATAAAGGGGCGATGTTGTGAGGTTACTAAAAAAAGTTGACGTGCAATTTACCAAGAAAAATGTATATGACGTTCTAGAGAGTTATCGCTCGTATGTCCGAATGGCAGGCTCTGAGTATTTGCCTAAAATCACAACGACCTACTCATTTGAACCAAAGACATTCACTGGTAAGAACACAGCTACTGAGAATATGGTTATCGAACATGTGGATGCAGAGGCAGAAGTTTTGGAAATTGAGAGAGCAGTCAACTGCATCATAGATCCACACGTTCGGCAGATTATCGCAAAGAAGTACATGGATATGAAAACCCAATTATCAGACAAGGCTATCTATATGGACTTAGGTTATTCTGAGAGTGAGTTCTACCGCATACTTAGTAGAGGTGCTTTGGAATTTGCAGAGGCCTATCGAAAAGGTAAGTTAATTGTCTTTCGTAAATTTTCGGGAGATATTTGCTAGGAAATTGCTAGGAAATGGCTTGTTTTACGTGATAAAATAGTATTGTCAGCAAAAGCGGTAAGCTGGATTGATAACTCCTTATATTTTTCATTTTATTTTTCGAGGCTTCGGCCTCTCTGGCGGTGAAGGCGAATACGGTCAGCCTTCTTGAGTTTTTCTCATATTTATTTTACATTCGGTTCGAGTCCGGTCACCGCCATAAATGACTACAAAAAATAAAAAAGAAATGAATTAATTTCTAATTAACAAGCAAGGTAGTAGTCGCCTTGCATTTAAAAGTAAAAGAGGTTTTTAGTGTAGCGGTAACACAACAGACTCCAAATCTGTTATCGTGGGTTCGATTCCTACAAAACCTGTGAGAGGTCTGGAAAAGGTCGCACATCGTGTGGCTTTTTTTGATTATAAAAAAGAGCTGCAAAAGCAACTCTTAAACTTGAAGTTTAGACTCGAGAGCCTCAGTGAGAACCTGAGAAAAATTGAGTTTATTTTCTTCTGCGAGATTGTTTAACCATTCTGGGATAGTTACATTCTTACGAATTTTTTTAGAATGGTATTTACGTAGATAAGCATTCATATCAATGCTTATCAAAGCAACATCAGCATCGGGATTATCAGCCTGAACTTGAGAACTAGAACTCGCTTGAGGATATTCTTGATAATCTTCAAGAGCAAAACCAAGAACCTCAACAGCCATTTGATAGGCCTCATTCAAATCTTTTCCTTGCGTAATAGCTTCAGGAATGTCTGGGAAGGTTACAGTGATAGCTGTATCGCCGTATTTGAAAATAGCAGGGTAGAGTAACATAATGTATTCCTTTCTCATGTTGGGAGGTAAAGCAAGTCAAGAGACAAGCAGGTTATTTCAAACCCGCTTGTTTCAAGATAGCATCTTCAGTACCTTTATCTAGGTCTTTGTTGTGCATTGGAACGGTTGTTTGATGTCCTTTGTTATCTCGCATTTTTATGTGACTTCCACGTTGAGACACTTTGTAAAAACCGTTCTTCTTTAACAACTTAACCATTTGTTTAGGCGTCATCGGCATTTGCTTTACCTCACTTTCTATACTTATATTATACACAAAACAAAGACGGATGTCAAGAATAAATGCGCATAAAATACACATCTTTAGAAAGAGAATAATGAAACCACAAAGATTGACTATATTAAACGGCAGAAGAACCTCAGTAGACTACGATCAACGGAATGATGAGTATACTGAGTACAATCGTACTCGCTGGAAGTACGACAAGGATGTGAAGAGGTTTTATAATTCATCTATCTGGAAGCGAACAAGCAAGCAAGTCTTACTTGAATCTGATTATGTCTGTGCGATGTGTGGAAATGAAGCAACAATGACTGACCACATTGTGAGTGTTAAGAGAGATTGGTCGAGACGATTAGATCGCACCAATCTGCAAGCGAGTTGTAAGAAGTGTAATGACAAGAAAGCAATCGAAGAAAGATATTCTTTTTAGTTTCTTTGAGTGTAAATGTGATGTAAATGATGTGAGTTTAGATAGCTAAATACGAATGAAATAGCAATCTAAATAGATATAACGTAAGGGAACAGGGTGATAATTGTACGGAAATACCCCCTTGGTTTTTGAACGGGGCCATATAACGTTCGGGAATAAGAACGCTGCCCTCTTCCGTGCAAAAAATTCCGTTTTTGAAATGTTTTAACTGTAAAAAATAATGTAAAGGAGGTGTCTCATGGGACGTAAAATGAAGATAGTAGAATCGACTAAAAGTCATTTAACAAAAGAAGAGAAAATCGCCAAAAAAACCATGCAGGAGAAGGCTTCTGACGGTTTGGATGCGTTGCAATTAACGCCACCAAAGCACTTCGACGCAATTGCGAAAGCAGAATACAAACGTGTGATTGAAGACCTTAGAAAGCTACCCCTAAGGAATCTAGATCGGGCAGTATTGGAAACATATTGTACCTGGTATGCGGTCTACAAAGAAATCTCTCGTGGATTGCAAAAGGAAGGATATGTTTATGAAACAGAAAAGGGTAAGGTTCTACCAAATAAGATGTTGTATAGTTTAGAACGTGCTACTACTAATCTATCAAGAGCAGCATCGCAATTGGGATTAACCGTGGATAGTCGCATGAAATTATTTGTGCCACAAGTTGAAGAAAAGAAAGAGAGTATTTTTGATAAGTTCGGTAGTTAGGAGGTGATTATGTGGAAGATGTAGCTTATCGATACGCTTTAAAAGTAGTAAATGGCGATATTATTGCAAGTAAAAAGGTTATAAAGGCTTGTAAGCGTCATTTAAGAGATTTAGAGCGTATGAATGATGAAGATTTTCCATATATTTATCTACCTGACAAAGCTAAAAATCCGATTGATTTTATCGAAATGCTACCAGATGTAAAGACTGGTAAGCCATATCCACTGGCTGATTTTCAGAAATTCATCTTGTCGAGTCTGTACGGATGGCGAAAAAAGTCTGATACATCGATAAGACGTTTTAAGAAAGCACTAATCAGCTTGGCCAGAAAGAACGGAAAGACCATTCTCGTTGCAGGGATTGCCTTGTACGAGTTTTTATTTGGCCGGAACCCGTCTATGAGCCGACAACTCTTCTGTACCGCTAACGACCGTTCTCAGGCTCGTATTGCATATGATATGATCCGTAAGCAGTTAGATGCTTTGAGGGCGCAAGACGAGGATATTCGGAAAGCGACTAAAATCGTACGTGATGAACTTCGTAATTTGAATGATGAGAGTTATGTTCGTGCACTAAGTCGAGATACAGGGGCAGTCGATGGATTCGAGCCATATGTTGGTATCTTGGATGAGTTTGCAGCATCTAAAACCAATGAGATGATTGAGTTGTTAGAATCTGGTCAAGGGCAGTTGGATAATCCGTTAATTTTGATAATCTCAACAGCTGGTATGAACTTAAATGCTCCAATGCACACGATCGAATATCCATATATCGAGAAGATTTTGGTAGGAGACGTTATAGATGATGGCTACTTTGCTTTTATCGCAGAACAAGACAATGAAGAAGAGATAGCGGATGAGGCCAATTGGATAAAATCCAACCCAATTCTTGAAGTCGAAGCACTTCACGAAAAGATGATGGATTATCTCCGACAACGTCGCAAAACATCGTTAGAAACTGGTACGGTCAATGAAGTTTTAATCAAGAACTTCAATATGTGGAGACAATCCTCTGAAGAGTCTTATATGGATAAAGAAAGTTGGTCTAAAGCTAAGATTGATAGACCAGACACAAGAAAACGTAGAGTATGGATTGGTGTTGACGTAGGTAGGTCAAGTGACTTATTCTCCATTTCTCCGATGGTCATGATGGATGATTATTGGTATGCGGATAGTTTTTCTTTTGTAGCTACCAAATACGGTTTGATTGCTAAAGAAAAACGAGACGGTGTTTCTTATACCAATTTGGAACGAATGGGCGAATGCGAGATTACCACTCTTGAAAGTGGTGTTATCGATGATGAGCGTGTTCTTGAGAAGATTGAAGAAATGGTTTATGAGAATGATTGGGAATTGCAGGGTATTTATTTTGACCCTTACCAGTTTGGTTCGTTATTGACCATGATTGAGAAACGACATCCTGAGTGGCCTTTGACGCAAATACCACAAACCACCATGGTCTTGAATATGCCCACGAAGCAATTCCGTGATGATGTCCGATTAGGGAAGATAAAACACAGTGGAAATCAGTTGCTTACTATGGCAGTGAATAATGCTTATACTCGTGTCGATAACAACGGTATGAGGATAGATAAGAACAAAAATAGCAATAAAATTGACCCTTTGGATGCACTTTTAGATGCGTATGCAGCTTGCTATTTAGAACCATTTGACGGGACAGGTTACTGGACAAATGAGAAAATTCTGAAAGGAGGTTCACTGTTTTGAGATTTTTAAATCAAATACATACAATCTTGCTATTAGTTGGATTGTCTTTCTTTATCTATGGTATTTTCTTGATAGGTGAAGTATATGGGTATATCGCTACAGGTATCATTCTATGCTTACTTGCTTTATATATTGATAAAACTAAATGAATGAGCTATAATATCCTTTAAATAGGAGGGGTGTTTATGCCAAAATCATACAAAACTCAGTTGCTGGAAAGAATATCTGATTACAGAAACCAGATAGAAGAGATTGACCAAGAAGTAGACCAACTTGTTAAAGAGAGTAAAAAAGGTTTTCTTGCTTTCTTGTTTGGGGCAAGAGACTATAGCTTTAGGATTCAACCGTTATTAAATAAAAAATCTGAGATACAACAGTGGTTGGGTAAACTTGAAGAGGAATTAGAAAAAGACTATGTTTATGGACATAGGTTATTTGTAAAGGGAACTAAATACCGAGAAGAAGGAGAGGTTCCGTTTCGTAAATTAGCTGGTATCCCAGAAGATGAAGATGATATGTTTTACCATGAAATAGTAAAAACAAAGAATTTCAAACTTGTTCCAGAACCAACTAATCAAGCAGATGAGAATGCAATAAAAGTAATGGTAGAGGGTTATTTTGTAGGTTATATTGACAGACGTTATAACAAAGGTTTGAAAAAATACGTAAATAATGATGATTACATTATCGAGGGTGAAGTCATAGGAACAGGAGGTTCTTTTGATGGTGATACAAGTTATCCGATACGTTACGATATAGAGTTAAGAATTAGGAAGAAATAGCATTCAAGAAAATTGAGTGCTTTTTTCAAAAAACCTCTTGACTTTGTTGCTACAAAGTTATATACTGACATTGTAGCAACAAAAAGGAGGTGAGCAAATTGCTTGCACGAAAAGAACAATTCAAAGATAAGCCTAAAAATACCATGTTGCGAGTTCGAGTTGATGACGAAACGGTTGATAAACTTGAAGAAATTGCAAAAAAAACGGATAGCACGAAATCTAGTGTTATCCGAAAGGGTATTGACAAGTTATATCAAGAATTAAATAAACAAAAATAGCCTAGAACCCACTAACGCCAATCAGATGGTTCTAAGCTATCGCACGAAAGAAACTCTTTCTGAAATCATTATATCAGAAAAGAGCTTCTTTGTCATACCGCAAAGGAGTTTTTATAATGGCAAAAATTGAATTAACAGAAGAACAATTGACTCATCTAGGCTACGAGCTTGCAGATATTCGAAGAACGGTTAAAATGGCAACCAATATGACAGAAACCTTGGCTTGGGTTCAACTTAAGGACGATACAGTTTTTAAAGAGATGTCTAAAAAGTTCTTTGATACTTTTAATGAACAATTCGGTTTACTTCATTCAACACTAGATGAAATTGCTTTTATTTTGATGAACTCAACAGATAAAACAGAAATCTTAGGAAGTAAAATTTTTAACTAGGAGCATAAAAAATGGAACTACAAATTTTTAAAAATGAACAATTCGGAGAAGTGCGGACGGCAGAAGTTAATCAAGAAATTTATTTCAACTTAAAAGATTGTTGTCAGGTTTTGGAAATTAAAAATCACAACGACGCACTAAAACGGCTAAATAAGGATGGGGTCGTTACTACCGACCTCACCGACAGTCTAGGACGAACACAACAAGCCAACTTCATTAACGAAGCGAATTTCTATAAACTTGTTTTTCAATCTCGCAAACCAGAAGCAGAGAAATTTGCTGATTGGGTCACTAGCGAAGTGCTGCCCTCTATTCGTAAGCATGGCGCTTATATGACCGACCAAGTGGCCTATAATATCACACACAATAAACAAGCCTTAGCAGACTTGCTCCTTATGGCTGGTAATCAACTGAAAGAAAAAGAAGCAGTCATTAAACACTTGGAAGCTGAAAAAGCTGTACTTTCCGTTGAAAATACCATAATGAAACCGAAAGCAGACTATTTCGATGAACTAGTAGATAGAAACTTACTGACCAGCTTCCGAGAAACAGCAAAACAATTAAAAATAAAAGAACGTAAGTTTATTGACTTCTTGATGGAGAAAAAATACATCTATCGAGATAAGAAAGGCAAGCTCCAACCAACAGCCAATAAAAACGATGGTTTGTTTGAGGTCAAGGAAACACTCAACGAAAAAACACAATGGTCTGGCACACAGACTCTCATCACACCTAAAGGCCGTGAAACCTTTAGACTACTATTTATCTAATTATAACCTAACCGCATCGAAATCGAGGCGGTTTTTTTGTACCCAAAAATAGAAAGGAGGTGAGAATCTAATGGCTTTTTTTCAATCTTTAGGATCGTCAAAATTATCTTATGACGACTATATATCATCGGTGGTATCTGCCAATTCAAGCCCTGAATATACTGGTATCAAAGCTTTAAAAAATAGTGATGTCTTGACTGCAGTATCTATTATAGCTGGTGATGTGGCACGTTTCCCTTTGTTAAAAAAAGATTTAATGGGGAATATTGAGATAGATGAGGATATGAATTATCTTCTCAATGTGAAATCGACTGGTAACGCTTCGGCTAGACAGTGGAAATTCGCAATGACGGTCAATACCATTTTGACAGGAAATTCATTTTCTCGTATTCTTCGAGACCCTGTAACTGGCAAAGCAATGGAATTTCAATTCTTTAGACCGTCTGAAACGACTGTTGAAGAAACCAATAACCACGAATTGATATATACATTCCGTGACCAGTTGAGTGGCAAAGAGATAAGGTGTGAGTCTGATGACGTTATTCATTGGAAATTCTTTAGTCATGACACGATACTTGGACGCTCTCCGTTGCTATCTCTTGGGGATGAAATCAGTCTCCAAAATGGCGGAATTAACACCTTAATTAAGTTTTTCCGTGATGGTTTTTCAAGCGGAATTATTAAACTTAAAGGCGCTCAGTTAAACAGTGAAGCTAGGCAAAAAGCACGTATAGACTTCGAGAAAATGCGTGAAGGTTCAACAGGTGGAAGTCCACTTGTATTTGACGATACTCAAGAGTATACCCCTCTTGAAATTGATACAAATGTCTTGCAGCTGATTACGTCAAATAACTTTTCAACTGCTCAAATTGCAAAAGCTTTGCGAGTTCCTAGCTTTAAATTGGGAGTTAACAGTCCAAACCAGTCTGTTGCTCAGTTGACGGAAGATTACGTTACCAACGACCTTCCTTTTTATTTTGATGCAATCACTAGCGAGTTAGGGTTAAAAGTGCTAGATGATGATGAACGTAGAAAATATCGTGTTGAATTTGATACTCGTAGCGTTACAGGTCGTAATGTTGATGAGTTGGTTAAACTCGTAAATAACCAAATATTGACACCTAACCAAGCACTCATTGAACTTGGTAAAGAACGTTCTAACGATCCGAATATGGACCGCTATCTATCTAGTTTGAACTATGTATTCTTAGATAAAAAAGAAGAGTATCAAGCAATGAAAGGAGGTGAGACAAGAGATGCCAAAGAGAATCAAGATGAAGGGTCCGCTAATCTCGAATAATCAACAAGAAGTTTATGATTATTTCGGGATGGAAGCGGTCAGTGCTAAATCTGTGGTTGATGCTTTCCCAGAAGACGGAAGCGATGTGGTACTAGAGGTTAACTCAAACGGTGGTTTAGTAACTGTTGGAAGTGAAATCTATACTGCATTACGTTCATATCCAGGGCGTGTCACGGTTGAAGTGACTGGGATGGCTGCAAGTGCTGCAAGTGTCGCAATCATGGGAGCAGATGCGGTTCGTATGAGTCCAACTGCTCAAATTATGATCCATAAAGCATTATTACCATGGGTTTCAGGCAATAGCGATGATTTGGAGAAAGCGTCAAATGCTTTAAAAGCGAGCGACCGAGCCATTGTTAATGCCTATGTATCTAAAACAGGCCTTGAAGAATCTGTTATCATCGACATGATGAAAAATGAGACCTTCATGAGTGCTGAAGAAGCGGTTGAAAAAGGTTTTGCTGATGAAGTGATGTCCTTTGAAGGCCGTGAAGTTGTTGCAAGCTTTGGAACAGGAATGTTACCACAAGCAGTTATTGATGACTTTTTTGCTAATAAATCGAGTCGTAAGAACGAAATTGAAGCAATGAAGTTAGATTTGGAAAAAGAAGAATTACTTAAAGGGCTGTAAGGCTCTTTTTTTATACCCAGAAAGGAAAAGTAAGGTATGTTTAAAGAAAAAATGAAAGAACTTAAAGCACAAATCTTAAATATTGGTGCTGAAATTACTGCTAAAACAGAAGAGTTGAAAACTCTTTTGAACGAAGGTGATCTTGAGAAGGCTCGTGAAGTGCGTGCTGAAATCGATTCTTTGAAATCACAAAAAACAGAAACAGAAAACAATCTAAAAGCATATGAAACTGCAGAAGCTGGTTCTGATGTAAAAACTGTTGGACAAGCTCATAAAGTTGAAGAAGAAACTAAATCTTATCGTGAATCTGTAAATGAATTCATCCGCTCTAAAGGTCGCATTCGTAATGAGGGCCTTCGTTTTGAGGGGAAAGATGAAGTACTTATCCCAATGAATGATATCAACCCAACATCAGATGGTTTGAAGAAAGAAAAAACTAAACCTGTAACTAGTGAAGAAATTGTAACAACTCCACTCCGTGAAGTTAAAACAGTTGTGGATTTGAAGCAATTCACAACAATTCATAAAGCTACTAAGGGTTCTGGTAAGTATCCTATTCTTAAACGTGCGACTGCTAAGATGGTTAGCGTTGCTGAATTGGAAAAAAATCCTGCACTTGCTAAACCAGAATTCGAAAGCGTAGCATGGGAAGTAGCTACTTACCGTGGTGCGATTCCAGTTTCTCAAGAATCAATCGATGATGCAGATGTTGACTTGCTTGCTATTGTATCTGAGGCGATTTCTCAAATTAAAGTCAATACAACGAATGACGCTATTGCTAAAATCTTTAAATCTTTCGAAGAAAAAACTGCAGGAGATTTGGATGCTATTAAATCAATCTTGAACGTAGACTTTGATCCAGCTTATAACGTTTCATTCGTAGTGACTCAATCATTCTATCAAGTTCTTGATACTCTTAAAGATAAAAACGGTCGTTATTTGCTTCAAGATTCAATCGTTTCATCGTCTGGAAAAGCATTCCTTGGCCACCCAGTATTCGTAGTATCAGATGAGGCGCTTGGTGCTAAAGGCGAAGCTAAAGCGTTCGTTGGTGATGTGAACCGTGCAGTATTGTTTGCCGACCGTATGGATCTTGGTCTTCGTTGGGCAGATAATGAAATCTACGGACAATACCTACAAGCAGTTATGCGCTTTGATGTTAAGAAAGCAGATGCAAAAGCTGGTTACTTCGTAACATTCACGCCCACTCCCAGCCGTTAGTAGAACGGCGACTGTCGAGTTAGATAAACCGACTGCGGCAAGTACAAAAGCAGACATCATGGCTTATCTAGACAGCAAAGGTATCAGCTACAATCCTTCTAGCCTTAAACAAGATCTACTTGATTTGATTGGAGGTTAGAAATATGGATAATGAAATATTCGACTTTTTAGAAGAAGTCAAGTTGTACTGCAAAATCGATTATGATTTTGAAGATGATTTACTAATTGAGATGATTGAAGCAGCAAGAGAGCAAATTTGTTTCGCAATCGGAAATGACTTGCAACCTAAAGATTTGCAAGGCTATGCGAAATTCCGTCTGGCAGTTAAGAAACAAGTCAAAGAAGAGTATGAACACCGTGGAATGTCAGCGGATACCATGCGGTATCCATTGGCTAACGGTGTTTTAAATATCATTCATCAGCTTAGAACGAGAGGTGAAGTGGATGAGAACTCGTAAAATGAATGTTCGTATTACTTTTTTTAAAAAAGTAGGCGAACAGAATGAAGACGGGGAAGTATTAACTTTCAAAAAGAAATGCTTGTATACTTGCTGGGCAGAAGTATCAAAAACAAGTATCAAAGATTTTCGTGAGAACGCAACTGTCACGAAAGCAAGTGGCTTACTTGAACACAAAGATACTAAAACGTTTTTGATTCGCCATCTCCCAAAATTACCTTTTGATAATTCTTGCCATATCGACTTTGATGGATGTGAGTATCAAATTGTCGCAATTGAACGAGATTATGCGAATAAAGAGTTTGATTTAATCGCAGGAGTGATGATGTCATGACGAAAGGATTGGATCTTTGCCTTAAAAATCTTACGATACTTGAAGCAAAAGCACCTCGTGTTGCTCGTGAGGCTGTGACTGAAGTTGCTCAAGAGTTCAAGAAAGAACTTGAAGTGAACACTCCGGTATACAAAGAAGAAACCTATTCGCGATTGAAGGAAGATGTTAAAATCAGTAACTTCAAGAGCGGCGGTGATGCACCGTCAAAAGATATCGGATACGGTCGTGCAACAGGTTGGCGTGCTAGATTTCCAGATGACGGAACAATTTATCAAAAGTCTCAAGGATTTGAGGAAAAAACAATAAATGCAATGACTCCTCGTGCAAAAGAAATTTATTTACAAAAAATGAAGGGGGTGTTGGGTAAATGATTGCCGAAACAGAAGCGTATAAACTTTTGATAGCAGATGAACCTCTGAATCAATTGTTTAATCAGTTCAGAGGCAAGGTGTTTCCAGGGCAATATAAACAAGGTATTTTCACCTATGATATACCTGAAAAGCCAATCAATATGAAGCAAAAAGAACTTGCTCCATTTGCAAGAATTTACTCTACTTACGAAACACCTCACGAGTATGCAGACGATGGAGTAATTGCAATGGAGCAACGTATTACAATCGATTATTGGTGCAAGAACGCTAAACAAGCCGACCAAATCAACAAGCGATTGGATACGGTACTAGAACGTGGCGGTTTTGAACGCTACACAGCAAATGAGAAGCCCAGATACATGGATAGCGATATTGGATTATTAATGAATGTCCGAAAATATCGCTTTTTTGATTGGGAAGATCTCGAAACAGAAAGGAATTAAATAAATGTCTAAAGTAAAATTTGGTTTGAGCGGATTTGAGTATGGTGTTGTAACAGATAAGAATCTGGTTCCAACTACTAAAAAAATCCCTGGTTTGAAAACTGCAAAGATTGATATCACAAATGAATTAAAAACAATCGCAGCTGATGATGGACCTTACGTTGTATTGTCGTCTGGTATCACAGGTACAACTCTTGAAGTAGCTTGGTTAGACTTACCAAGTGACGTTCGTAAAGATTTCTACGGAATTGAAGTGGAAAACGGTATTGAGAAGTATAGCAAGAAACTTACTCCTCAAGATATCGCTTGTCTTTTCAAAACAACTGGAGAAGACGGGAAGAAAATCTGGATTGGATTGCTTAAAGGTAAATTCTCGCTTCCAGGTATGGATTACGAAACTAAAGATGGTTCACCAGATCCTAAGAACGATACAGTTTCAGGAAGCTTCGTAGCTCGTGGAAACGAAGAAGAAGGATTGGTTCTTATCGTTGGTCGTGAAGATAACCATGAGTTCCAAGAAACTAAATTCCGTGAGATGGTTTTCCCAAATGCCTAAGCGGTGCTAGTCCAGAATTAGCAGTTACCGCTGAAACAACAAGAACACTAGAACAACAGTAATAAGAGGCTTGGGTTTCCAAGCCTCTTATTATTTATGAGGAAAAGGAATGTTTGAAATTAAATTTAAAAAAGCAGGTGTTTTGAAGGAATTTTCTAAAGACTATGTAAATGTCGAAGACAACTTACTAGCTTTGGAACATCAAGTCCGTCAGACTGCTTTGTATGAAACCAAAGAGGATTTATTAAATCCAGCTAAACACCGTGAATTAAATGAAGCATATCTTGATATGTTTGTCAAAATGTACGGTGAGCAGTTTGCTGCAGAAGATTTAAAAACTGCAAGTGTTGAAACTCTTGAAACCTTGAATGATCTCTATTTAGCTGCACTAGGTGGCAAGCAAGAAGAAAAAGAGACTGCCAAGGGAAAAAAGAAGAAAAAGGATTGACTCCTAAACAAGCACAAGAAAACTTGTTAGCTTGGGTTCAATCGTTAATGAGTCAAGGATATACAATCCATGATATTAAGAGCATGCGCCTTTCTGATTTCGATTTGATGGTGCAGGCTTTAGAAATAAAAAATAGCAAAGAGGAAGAAGAGACTACCCTTGATAAGGCCTTTCCATTCCTTTTTGGTTAGAAAGGAGAGTAAATGGCAAGTAATATTGGTGAATTAGTCGCAACCGCTACTTTAGATGTCGCTCCTTTCCAATCGAACGTTGGAAGGTTGAAGACATACTTAAAAGGCGTCGATAATTCCCTAAAAGCTATGGAAAACAACTTTAAGGGTGCTGGCAAGAATGTCACTAACTTAAAGAGTCTTATGGATCAAACTGGTTCTGCTTTAGGCAATTACCAAAAGTTGTTAAGTTCACAAAGCGAACGATACAATCAGCTAAAAGCTAGTATTGGTGATGTTTCTACGGCGACTGCAGAACAGAAACAAAAATTACTTGAAGCCGGCACTAGCATGACTGCAACTGCTGCTAAAGTAACTGAGTTGAAAAATCGCTATGAAGAATTGGCTAAATCCATGAGACAAGCCTACATAGATGATAGTGCGTTCACTAAGTTTGGGAAAAGCGCTCAAGAATTGGGTAATAAATTCAAAAATGTTGGTGAAAGCGTATCTGGTTTCGGTTCTGCTTTAACTCGTGGAGTAACCGCTCCTATTGTAGCTGGAGCAGGATTAGCTCTGAAAGCAGCAATCGATTATGAAAGTGCGTTTGCTGGTGTTAAAAAGACAGTAGACGGAACCCCTCAACAATTTGAAAAACTCAGCGCTAGTATTCGTAACATGGCAAAAGAAATGCCAGCTAGTGCCACAGAAATTGCTGCAGTCGCTGAAGCGGCAGGCCAGTTGGGTGTACCAATTGGTTCTATTGAAGGTTTTACTAAGACCATGATTAACCTTGGCGTGTCTACCAACTTGAGTGCCGAAGAGGCTGCAACATCTATTGCTAAAATCGGTAATATCATGCAAGTGTCAGGAGATGATCTTGATAGTTGGTCTGCAAAATTTGGTGCAACCGTCGTAGGATTGGGGAATAATTTCGCAACAACTGAAAGCGATATTGTTAACATGGCCAATCGTCTTGCAGCATCAGGTAAAATAGCTGGATTGACTACGCCTGAAATCTTAGGTCTATCAACTGCAATGAGTTCGGTCGGTATTGAAGCTGAAGCAGGAGGTACTGCAATGACTCAAACTCTGACTGCTATTTCAAAAGCGGTGTCAGAGGGCGGAAATGATTTAAGACTTTATGCTGAAACTGCAGGAACAACTGCAGACCAGTTCGCAGAAAAGTGGAGAACTAAACCTGCCGAGGCTTTGCAAGATTTCATTAGAGGTCTTGGTAGGGCAAAAGAAGAAGGTAAAGACACTAACAAGATTTTAGATGAACTTGGTCTAACAGGTATCCGACAATCTAACATGTTAAAATCTTTGGGTCTTGCAGCAGAAACAATGGGCAAGGCAGTTGGATTGGCAAATAGTGAATGGGAAAAAGGAACTGCATTGACAGATGAAGCGAATAAACGCTACGAAACGATGCAATCCAAACTCCAAATGCTCAAGAACCAATTGACAGATGTGGCGATTGAATTTGGAGGTCCTTTATTAGACGCTCTGAAAGACGGATTGGAAGCAGCAAAACCTTGGATAAGCACACTAGCAGATTTAGCCAAGCAATTCAGTTCCTTGTCTAGAGAACAACAGCAGAACATCATTAAATGGGGTTTGGCATTAGCTGCTATCGGACCTGTATTTAAGCTATTAGGTGGTGGTATTTCTACCATCGGTGGTCTTATTAAAGCTATAGGTTTCTTGTCCAGAGGACTTGGAATACTGAGTGGTTCGCTCAAGTATTTAAAAGATTTTAAGTTTGCAGCAGGCGCGATGAAAGCATTCGCTGGATCAGCAGGAGCAGTTGAAACTGCAGCAGCAGGCGCAGCATCTAACGCAGGAGCGTTATCTGGCGCATTTGGTGCTTTAGCAAATCCAATAGGCTTATTGGTCGGTGGTACTGCATTACTTGCAGCAGGTCTTGTTTACTTAGGTAACAAGAAAGATGAAGCAAGAATCAAAACCGAAGAATTCGGCTCTCAATTAAGCGATACTGCTACCAAAGATTTAAGAGATTTCCAAACTAAAGTAGATGAAACAAGCACTGCAGTTGCTAATTTCGGAACTCACGCTGGAGATGCTGAAAAGGTATCTGAATCCTTTAGAAAGCTTCATGAAGAGGTTGCTTCAGGAGCAGAAAAAGCTAGTCAGCGTATGGAAGAACTAGCTAAGAAGTGGGGCATTAGTGATGAAGCAATCGCTAATATGAAAGCAAAAAATGAGCAAGTTGTTTCAAATACTGATGCAATGGCTAATCAGGTTAGCGAAATTTATAAACGTCACAATGGCGATGCTCAGAAATTTTCTCAAGAAGAAAAAGAAATCGTCTTAAACAACCAAAGAGAGATGGTAAAAGCTAGAATCTCTATGATGGAATTGTCAGGCGAACAACAGAAAGCAGCAATTCAAGCTTTAAATGGAGAAATCAATACTCTAAATGAAACTCAACTACATCATGCTAAAGATGTTTTGAAAAAGGCTCTTGATGAAGAGAATCAATTATACAAAACACAAAAAGACGAGTTAAAACAACTCTTAGATGGTAAAGTTCTTGACCAAGAAACTTATAACAAGAAATTGCAAACTCTAGAAACTAACCATAATCAAACGATGGAAGCGCTAGGTGTTAAGTATTACCAAGTAATGAAAAATCTAGATGCTAAACTAAAACTTCGTGGTTCGGAAAGTTTCAATTACTGGGAAGAAGCTAAAAAGACGCTTGAAGGATATGGGTACTCTTTTGATTTTATTGGTCAAAAAGCTGCAGAAGCTTCTCAAAAGATGGGAGAATCTCATAGTATTCTAGCCAAGTATACTAGCGAAATGAGCAAGGAAACTAAAGAAGCAAATGACGCTTGGTCTCTTTTGGTTGGCAATATCAACGAGAATGGTAATTTTGAGATTAAATCAAACGTAAAAGAAGTCATCGGAGAGGCTACCAAGTCCGCTGAAGGTTGGGAGCAACTGCAATTCATTGTCAAAAACGCAAACTTAAATTCAAATGCCCGTGTGACAATTGCTGAAGCACTTGTTGAATCTGGTAAGTGGTCAGAAATGAGTTTAGAAGAGAAGCAACTCGTTGTCCAAAACCAAGCAGGGTTGCAAGCTATTTTTGATAGTGAGGAAAACCTCAAAATTTGGAATAGCATGCCTGCTGAACTAAAACAACTTCTATTGGATAAAACAGAAGTGATGAACAATGTGGAAATTGCTTCGCAAACTCTTAAAAATTATGACGCTCAAACTCCTAAAATTAAAGAACTTTTAGCAACGGATAAAAATTTCAGAGATGCGGTATCTCGTTCCACAGAAACCTTGAAGACGTGGGACGCAACAACTCCATTTCCTAAAGATTTGAAATTAGATGTCGCGAATGTTTTGGGGAACGGTAAGTTATCAATTGATAAGATTATGGAATGGAACCTTGCTAAAGCAGATAATAAGGTATTAAATGCTACAGATAACACTGGTAGTGGAGTTGCAAGTGCGCAAGCTAGTGTTGATTCTGCTAAACAAACTAATCCTATTGATATCAATGCAACAGATAATACTGCAGGCGCTTCACAGTCTGCAAGCGCAAGTGTGAATTCGCCTACGCAATTAAGTCCTATCGGAATTAATGCGACGGATTTAACAGGAAATCCGTCTTCTTCGGCAAGTGCAGCAGTTAATGCTATTAAGCAAAATTTTCCAATCGATATCAATGCCACGAACAAAACTCAAGGCGAAGCGAATGCTGCAAGCAGTGCGGTAAATGCAGTTAAGCAAAACAGTCCGATAGATATTAATGCGAATAACAAAACTGGCGGAGTTATTAGCGCTGTCTGGAATGCGATAAGCTCATTACCAGCATTTAAGTTTATTGATATCATCACACGTCATTTTACTGAACAGCATGCTAAAGGTACCGACAATCACCCCGGCGGTCTTGCTATGGTCAATGACCAACGAGGAACTCTGTATAAAGAGTTGATTACATTACCTAACGGAATTTCATTTATTCCGGAAGGTCGTAACGTAACTTTACCACTGCCTCCTGGCACGAAGGTTATGAAAGCCGGTGATACTAGAACGTTGATGAACCGTTTAGGTATGCCGAACTATGAGAAGGGTATTGGTTTTGAAGATACCAAACTTTCTCATTTAACACGTCGCATAAGAGATATCAATGTCAATAATCGTTCAAACGAGCAAGCTAAGACAATCTACACAGTTAATAACACGAACAATCAAGACCAAGCTGTCTTGAGAGAATTGGTTGCTTTAAAATCCAGTGTGGAAAATCTGCTTGGTAAGTTATTGGATAAGGATTTTAATACTTATCTAGACGGACAAGTGATTGCAGAGAATTCTTATCGCTATCAAGGTAATATCATGAGAAGAGAGGGATTGTGATGACAAATTATTTAAAAGTAAATGATTTTACGACTGCTAATATCAAGCATTGTGTAGTCATGGACTTTGGAACAATCCATGCAAGCCCTCGTTTCTCTGAGCAGATAAAACTTTACGGAACAAACGGAAGCTACAATATTATCGATGGCGCTTTTGAAAATTACGATAGAACGATTCGAATATTCTTTGAATGTTTTTCGGATTTAGCAACACTCGTTGAAAAATTTAAACCAGTTGATAATAAACTGGAATTTAGCTATCAGCCTGAAGCTATTTTCTATGCTGATTTACTAGATACTGAAATTACTGTAAGAGGTATGTATGGTTGGGAATTAGCAATTAAGTTAGATATGCAACCATTTCGTTATCAGAGATCAGTTGAGCCTTTAATTTTCACATCAAGCGGAAACATTAACAATCCAGGTTCTGTCTATAGCGAGCCAGTGATTGAGATTGAAGGTGACGGAGATGTTTCTTTGACAATCGGTAAAACGACCATGCACTTGACGATTAGACAGAAAGTCACGATTGATTGTAGGCACAAGAAGCAAAATATCTACAATGCTGAAGGTGCAGTTCAAAATACGCTACGAAAACGTGGAGGATTCTTTGAGTTGGCAGTCGGAAATAACGGTTTAGTGTTTACTGGAAATATTCGTAAGGTGACTGTAAGTCCAAATTGGAGGTATATCATATGATTTACCTTACCAATGGCAACATACCTCTGAACGAGGCTTACAATGATGAAATTGTCCATTTGGGGAACAATACCTATCAACTGACCTTTCGTTTTCCTACATCGGATACCAAGTGGGAATTGCTGAAAGAGGAAACCTTTTTGACATCTGATGACCTGCACGGTGAGCAGGATTTTTATATTTTTGAGATTGAAAAACAACAAGGATATATCCAAGTCTATGCTAATCAAGTTTTTAGTTTATTAAATAACTATGTCGTGAGCGGAATCAACGCTGACAGGGTGACTGGTTCGAGAGCGTTAAGTTTATTAGCTGGTAGTATCACAAGAGAACACCCGTTTTCTTTCTTTTGTGATATTGAGGATAGACACACCTTCAATATTAAAGAGATGAACGCTATGGAGGTCTTGGTTAAAGATAAGCACTCTATTCTTGGCCAATGGGGTGGAGATATGGTGCGAAATGGCTATAACTTACGCTTGTTGAAGAATGGCGGTTCAGAAAATGAATCGCTTTTTATGTACAAAAAAAACCTGTCTAGCTACCAGCACAAGACTTCTACCAAGTCACTGAAAACTCGGATAACCTTTAAAACGACTGTTAAGGGTGAGGGAGAAAATGCAGTTGACCAAGATTTTAAGGTCGTAATTGATAGCCCGTTGATTAGCAAGTATAGTCAAATCTATGAAGCAGTCGTTGAGGTTAATGACCAAGACGTAAAAGACCAAGATAGCTTAATCAAGTACGGGAAACAATACTATCGTACCAGCATGTGTGACATGATGGAAGATAGCCTTGAAATTTCGGTTGTTGGTCAGAGCGATGTAGCAGTTCAAATGTTCGATGTGGTCAGTATCTACCATGATTGGTATGGTCTTGACGTTCGTAAGAAAATCACCAAATACACCTACTCACCAATGGCAAAACGCTTGAAATCAATTGGTTTTGGGACGTTTCAGTCCAGTCTTGCTAGCGCAATCGGGGGGATGGTAAATGATGCAGTTCAAGGCGAAAGCCAGAGATTGCATGAGATTTTAAGCGAACATTTAAAAAAAGAAATCGCAAACGCTGATCGTGCATTTGATGCTGAATTTGCCAAGCATGAGAAAGCTATCACAGATGCCGTCGAGCAGTACAAGGCCAAAGCTGAAGAATTCGGCGCTAAAATTCACGAAGAAGTGGAGAAAGGCCGTCCTGATTTATTTAAGTCGATTAAAGAAGAATTGCTTCAAGATAATGATTTCAAAGAGAATAACAAAGACGCTATAGCCGAATTATCCAAGAAACTGGAACAAGTCAGCGAATCCGCAAGCGTCAACGCTCGTTTGATTGGTGGTGACGGTACTACTCAGTACAACAAGAATAGAGTAGCTGGTGGAACGGCTAAGAAAATAGCTTACGGCACTGATTATGTGGAAGTGGGGCACAATGGTGACGGCTTTGAGCTAGGCAAGCAGTATGTAATCAGTTGGTCTAGTGTCTGTACACCTTACGGAAAGACAGATGTAACTCTAACGGTTAACAGTAATCTGTTCTACGGTGGACACGTTCGATTTAATCCAACCAATACTATTATGCCGGTCATTGAGCAAGATATAACCAATAAGACCGAAAAGGTTCTATCTGTCTATTTTGGTGGATATAGCGTTGTATTCTCGGGTGATTGGTATCAGACGCAAGAACAGTCACTAATGATTGACAATCGCAACTCAAGGGTTGAAATCACACCAGTTTATAAAACGATAGCAGACGGACAGAATGCAAGATATGACGGAAGTTGGAGTGAGACTCCGACTTTAATTTTTGACGGAGGTAAAACATGACGGAAACAATACCCGTAAGGGTGCAACACAAACGCATGTCAGCCAGTGATTGGGCGAGTAGTAGCTTGGTCTTGCTTGACGGTGAGTTGGGAGTAGAAAGCGATACAGGTAAGGTTAAGGTCGGAAATGGCCGTGACCGATTCTCATCGCTTCAATATCTAACAGGACCAAAGGGAGATCGTGGAGAACGAGGGCAACAAGGACTTCAAGGTATCCAAGGACTTAGAGGTTTAACTGGACCACAAGGTCAGACAGGACCTAAAGGTGACCGTGGCGAGACTGGACCCAGAGGTGCAGACGGTGTTATGCGTTTTGAAGCTTTGACAAGCGAACAGCGTGAAAGCCTAAGAGGCCCACAAGGTTTAACTGGCCCACAAGGACCAATGGGACAGACAGGTCCCGTAGGACCACAAGGGCCAAGAGGGCCAAGAGGTGAAGACGGTGCTAGAGGTGCAGATGGAGCGCCTGGTCAAAATATTGTGAACCAAAACGGTTCGCAGGCTTTAAAATACTGGGCAGGAACTGAATCACAGTATAATGCGATTTCATACAAAGACCCTAATACCATCTACGACATCTTCAAGCAGTGAGGTTAGAACATGGATATAACGATTCAAAATGTACGGTCTCCAGCGCTTGAACATAACGGAAGATATTATAAGGTATTCCAACCACGGTCACGAGATGAACTGCTGAAGCTTCATCACATGGGTTGTGTTGGTGATACTGTTTTAACTGATATCCAGATAGAGCAGGGTGATTTCCCAACTAGCTTTGTGGAACCGACGGTTACTCAGCGTTCCTTGTCCGGTCTCTTTAAGGATATGCGCTCTATTGAACTTGAGTTAAGAGACCCTAACAGTACTCTTTGGGGTAAAATCCAAAAAAACAATCAGGGTGCTTTGAGCCAATTCTTTGACAAAGATGTCAAGAGTGCCATCGCTCAGACTGCTAATGAAATCAGGCAGGAAGTCAAAAGTAGTAATAACGCACTTAATCAAGCTAAGGAAGAGTTGAGAAGCACGCTAACTCAGACCGCTAGAGAAATCAGACAAGAGGTGCGTGAAGCAAGTAAAGGTGCATCAGTATCTGTTACGTCAAGAAGTGTTACGATTGGTGCTACTACCTTAACTGGCAAGCAGTTAGCTTCAGTCATTTC
>CAUQVK010000026.1:0-21596 GCA_963521495.1 uncultured Streptococcus sp. | reverse complement strand
CCTTTTCTAAGTCCAGAACATTGTAGATAAAGGTCACAGTCCCATTCTCACGGTTGTAATCCATATGGGCACGTTCATTTTTATCCAGCGCATATTCGATGGTCTCCTTATCTAATCCGTAGATTTCAGATAAATCTTCAAGATTTTTAATTTTTTCTACATCTAGATTGATCCAAACACAATCATTTCCTAATTGCTCATCTAAAAACATCTTCTCTCCTTTACCAAACTCTTTCTATTGTACCATAAATCTGCTAAAATTTCAGGCCTGGTCTGTCCGAGAGAAATTGCTGACAACGGTGATATTCCGATTGGGAACGAAGTGCAGAACCTGGTCTTCTCCTCTGAGTTGCGTTGTTCGAATGCCGACGCTAACCACCTTGCCCGATACAGTAATAGGACCATTTGTCAAAACAACTTCATCTCCTACATCCAGTTGACGTTCAAAGAGGATGAAAAAGCCATTGATGACATCGGACAGAAAACCTTGGGCTCCCATACCAATAGCCACCCCAGCAATCCCAGCCCCTGCCAGCAAACTCGAAACTGGCAAACCTAAAATCGACAAAATGCAGTAGAGCAAAAAGAAATAAAGGGTATAATTAAACACATTCTCTAATAAACGTGAAATGGTTTTCTGACGCCCGACATCGTGGCGAGACATTTTTAGAGAAGGTTTAACAATTCTCTGCACCATGGTATGGAGCAATTTCTTAGCTATATAAAAGAGTAAAAATAAGAATAAAAGAGAAAGTACCTTGGTTAAGATATTCTCGATAATCGCTGTAACATCAAGCTTATTGAGATAGGTTTGAATAAATTCTTGCATAGAAAACTCCTTTCATTTATTATACCATACTTTCATAAAGTGTCATTCTCCATAAATATTCAAAAATAATTTCAAAAATAGACAGAAAATTCTTGATTTTAGTTCATATTTATACTATAATCATAAACATTACACAACAAAGGAGGTTATTATGAAAAAACTCATTCATACTTGGAATAAGGCAAGCCTAATCAAACGAATTTTGATTGGTATGCTTATTGGAGGAACCCTAGGACTGACACTTCCTAACATTTCAGGAATTGGTCTGCTGGGAGATCTCTTTGTTGGTGGCCTCAAAGCCATCGCACCGATTCTGGTCTTTGCCCTCGTTGCCAATGCTCTTTCCCAACATCAAAAGGGACAAGATAGCAATATGAAAACCGTTATCTTCCTTTACTTGGTGGGAACCTTTGCCGCTGCCCTTATCGCTGTACTAGCAAGTTTCATTGTACCTGTTGAAATTACCCTAAATAGCGCTAATACCGATATTGCTCCACCAGATGGGATTGGACAGGTCCTCAGCAACCTCTTGCTCAAACTTGTTGACAATCCAGTCAATGCCCTTGTCACAGCCAACTACATTGGTATCCTATCATGGGCAGTTGTTTTCGGGATTGCCATGAGAGAAGCCAGCAAAAACAGTAAAGAATTGCTTAAAACCATGGCTGATGTGACTTCTAAAATTGTCGAATGGATCATCAACCTAGCTCCATTTGGGATATTAGGACTTGTATTTAAAACCATCTCTGATAAGGGAATCGGAAGCCTAGCTAACTACGGAATCTTGCTTGCCCTCTTGGTGACAACCATGTTCTTTGTGGCTCTGGTAGTCAATCCATTGATTTCCTTCCTCTTTATGAAGAGCAATCCTTATCCCCTCGTTTGGAAATGTTTGCGTGTCAGCGGTGTGACAGCCTTCTTCACTCGTAGTTCTGCGGCTAACATCCCTGTCAACATGAAACTTTGCCACGACCTTGGACTGGATCCAGACACCTATTCTGTTTCTATTCCACTTGGATCTACTATCAACATGGCAGGAGCAGCGATTACCATTAACATTTTGACCCTTGCTGCAGTTAACACTCTTGGAATCCCTGTTGACTTTGCGACAGCCTTTGTCCTCAGTGTGGTAGCAGCTATCTCAGCCTGTGGTGCTTCTGGTATTGCGGGAGGTTCCCTCCTTCTTATCCCAGTTGCTTGTAGCCTTTTCGGTATTTCTAACGATATTGCCATGCAAGTTGTTGGGGTTGGATTTGTGATTGGTGTCATCCAAGACTCATGTGAAACAGCCCTCAACTCTTCTACTGATGTCCTCTTTACTGCCGTTGCCGAATACGCAGCAGCCCGTAAAAAATAACTCATAAAGACAAGCCTGCTCAGGTCTTGTCTTTTACGCTTTTATTCTAACTTACTAGGAAATTCTTATGTCTATTAGCCAACGTACGGCCAAGCTCATCTTAGCTACCTGTCTTGCCTGCCTTCTTGCTTATTTTCTCAATCTCTCCTCAGCAGTTTCAGCTGGAATCATCGCCCTCTTGAGCCTATCCGATACCCGTAGAAGTACCTTAAAACTGGCCCGCAATCGCCTCTTTTCCATGCTTCTGGCTTTGGTTATCGGAGTTCTGGCTTTTTACTTGAGCGGATTTCATATCTGGAGCCTTGGCCTCTATCTAGCCCTTTATGTGCCTCTAGCCTACAAGATGGGCTGGGAAATTGGCATCACACCAAGTAGCGTTTTGGTTAGCCATCTCTTGGTGCAAAAGTCAACCTCTCCAGACCTTCTAGCCAATGAATTCCTTCTCTTTGCTATCGGTACAGGATTTGCCTTGCTTGTTAATCTCTATATGCCTTCACGAGAAGAGGAAATTCATCACTATTACACATTGGTAGAAGAAAAGTTAAAAGATATTCTCCAGCGCTTCAAATATTATTTATCCAGAGGTGATGGACGCAACCGAGCACAGCTAGTAGAAGAATTAGACACCCTTTTGGAAGAAGCCCTCAGACTTGTCTATCTAGATCACTCTGACCACCTCTTTCACCAGACCGACTACCATATCCACTACTTTGAGATGAGACAGCGACAAAGTCGTATCCTGCGAAATATGGCCCAGCAAATCAACACCTGTCACCTAGCTGCCAGTGAGAGCCTGATTTTGGCCCAACTCTTTTCAAAAATTGCCGGTCAACTAAGCCAGACCAATCCTGCTTCTGATTTGCTAGATGAAATCGAACGCTATCTAGAAGTCTTCCGCAACCGCAGTCTCCCCAAGACAAGAGAAGAATTTGAAACCCGCGCCACCCTTCTTCAACTCCTACGTGAAGCCAAAACCTTCATCCAAGTAAAAGTTGATTTTTACCAAAAATATGGACAGTAAAAAAGAAAACTTCAGACCAATCACAAAAGGTGAATATCTGAAGTTTTCTTTTATTTGTAAGTTATCACCATAAAGGTTAATAGTAAAATGAATAAGGTCTAATATTCAACATCTCTTTATAGAAGGCTAAGGTAAAACCCTACATACTTTGCTATCTTATTATCCACGACACTGAGTTTTGCAAATCGATTCCATTTGTAAAACTCAGTTGGTGAAGCAGTTAGAAAAATTGAACACGCCCTAAAAGCGTCGAGAAAAAGATAAAATCTTCTAGAAACTACGTTTCTTCGGCGATTTTCCTATTTTCTTCTCGCTTTTTTAACGGGCTTTGTATCTTCATCACATCTTCTCCTCTAACTCTACATCTGGATACTTGTCCGCAAACCAGCGGAGGGCAAAGTCATTCTCAAAGAGGAAGACTGGTTGGTCAAAACGGTCTTTGGCCAAGATATTGCGACTTGATGACATCCGTTCATCCAGATCCTCAGGCTTGATCCAACGAACGGTCTTTTTACCCATTGGGCTCATAACTACTTCAGCGTTGTACTCACCTTCCATACGATGCTTAAAGACTTCAAACTGAAGTTGACCTACAGCGCCTAGCATGTACTCGCCTGTTTGGTAATTTTTATAAAGCTGAATAGCACCTTCTTGTACTAATTGCTCAATCCCCTTGTGGAAGGATTTTTGCTTCATGACATTCTTAGCAGAGACTTTCATGAAAATCTCAGGTGTAAAGGTTGGCAGGGGTTCAAATTCAAATTTATTTTTCCCAACTGTCAAGGTATCCCCAACTTGATAAGTACCTGTATCGTAAACCCCGATGATATCTCCTGCCACGGCATTGGTTACATTCTCGCGACTTTCCGCCATAAACTGAGTAACATTTGAAAGTTTGGCGCCCTTACCAGTACGAGGCAAGTTAACACTCATGCCACGTTCAAATTCACCCGATACGATACGGACAAAGGCAATACGGTCACGGTGACGAGGGTCCATGTTGGCTTGGATTTTAAAGACAAATCCTGAGAAATCCTTGTTATAAGGATCCACAATTTCTCCATCTGTTTTCTTGTGCCCATGTGGTTCTGGAGCAAATTTGAGAAAAGTTTCAAGGAAGGTCTGAACACCAAAGTTTGTCAAAGCTGAACCGAAGAAGACAGGTGTCAATTCTCCAGCAAGGATAGCTTCCTCTGAAAACTCATTTCCAGCTTCATTTAAAAGTTCAATATCATCCTTGACTTGCTCGTAGAAAGGATTGCTACCAAAAAGCTTATCCCCATCTTCTAAACTAGCAAAACGCTCATCCCCTTTATATAGCTCCAAGCGTTGATTGTAAAAGTCATACAAGCCCTCAAAGGCTTTCCCCATCCCGATAGGCCAGTTCATCGGGTAGCTCGCAATACCCAAGACTTCTTCCAATTCTTGCAAGAGGTCCAGTGGCTCACGTCCGTCACGGTCCAGCTTGTTCATAAAGGTAAAGACTGGAATGCCACGGTGTTTGACAACCTCAAATAATTTCTTAGTTTGAGCCTCGATCCCCTTGGCAGAATCCACAACCATAACTGCAGCATCCACTGCCATCAAGGTACGATAGGTATCTTCTGAGAAATCCTCGTGTCCTGGTGTGTCAAGGATATTCACGCGCTTACCATCGTAGTCAAACTGCATCACAGATGAAGTAACCGAAATCCCACGTTGCTTCTCGATATCCATCCAGTCAGACTTGGCAAAAGTCCCTGTTTTCTTTCCTTTTACGGTACCAGCCTCACGAATCTCGCCCCCAAAGTAGAGCAGTTGCTCAGTGATGGTTGTTTTCCCCGCGTCAGGGTGGGAGATGATGGCAAAAGTACGACGTTTCTTAATTTCTTCTTGAATATTCATAAGTTCTCTTTCTTTGATTCTCTATTTTTCTTGTTTCGATAGCTAAGAATGATTTCTACATTGGATTTTACCATTCCTTTCAACACTCCATTATATCGGATTTTAGCATTTTTTTCAATTTCTATTTCTTTTCACTTATCCCTCCCTTATTTATAGGAAAATATGGTAAAATAGAACAGACTAAAAATCATCATTTCACGAAAGGATGCAAGATGAAAATTACGCAAGAAGAGGTAACACACGTTGCCAATCTTTCAAAATTAAGATTCTCTGAAGAAGAAACTGCTGCCTTTGCGACTACCTTGTCTAAGATTGTTGACATGGTTGAATTGCTGGGCGAAGTTGACACAACTGGTGTCGCACCTACTACAACTATGGCTGACCGTAAGACCGTACTCCGCCCTGATGTGGCCGAAGAAGGAACAGACCGTGATCGCTTGTTTAAAAACGTACCTGAAAAAGACAACTACTATATCAAGGTACCAGCTATCCTAGACGATGGAGGAGATGCCTAATGACTTTCAACAATAAAACCATTGAGGACTTGCACAATCTCCTTGTTTCTAAGGAAATTTCAGCAACAGAATTGACACAAGCAACTCTTGAAGATATCAAGTCTCGCGAGACAGCTATCAACACTTTTGTTACCATCGCTGAAGACCAAGCTCTTGCTCAAGCTAAAGCTATTGATGAAGCTGGAATTGACGCTGATAATGTCCTTTCAGGAATTCCACTTGCAGTTAAGGATAACATCTCTACTGACGGTATTCTCACAACTGCTGCTTCAAAAATGCTCTACAACTATGAGCCAATCTTTGATGCAACAGCCGTTGCCAATGCAAAAGCGAAAGGCATGATTGTCGTCGGAAAAACTAACATGGACGAGTTTGCCATGGGTGGTTCAGGTGAGACTTCCCACTACGGAGCAACTAAAAACGCTTGGGACCACAGCAAGGTTCCTGGTGGTTCATCAAGTGGTTCTGCCGCAGCTGTAGCCTCAGGACAAGTTCGCTTGTCACTTGGTTCTGATACGGGGGGCTCTATCCGCCAACCTGCTGCCTTCAATGGGATTGTTGGTCTCAAACCAACCTACGGAACGGTTTCTCGTTTCGGTCTCATTGCCTTTGGTAGTTCATTAGACCAGATTGGACCTTTTGCTCCTACTGTTAAGGAAAATGCTCTCTTGCTCAACGCTATTGCCAGCGAAGATGCAAAAGACTCTACTTCTGCTCCTGTCCGCATTGCTGACTTTACATCAAAAATCGGGCAAAATGTCAAGGGCATGAAAATTGCTTTGCCTAAGGAATACCTCGGTGAAGGAATTGACCCAGAAGTTAAAGAAACCATCATCAACGCAGCCAAACACTTTGAAAAACTTGGTGCTATCGTTGAAGAAGTCAGCCTGCCTCACTCTAAATACGGTGTTGCCGTTTACTACATCATTGCTTCATCAGAAGCTTCATCAAACTTGCAACGCTTTGACGGTATCCGTTACGGCTATCGTGCAGAGGATGCGACCAACCTTGATGAAATCTATGTAAACAGCCGTAGCCAAGGTTTCGGTGAAGAAGTGAAACGTCGTATCATGTTAGGTACTTTCAGCCTTTCATCAGGTTACTACGATGCCTACTACAAGAAAGCTGGTCAGGTTCGTACACTCATCATTCAAGATTTCGAAAAAGTCTTCGCGGATTACGACTTGATTTTGGGGCCAACTGCTCCAAGTGTTGCCTATGACTTGGATTCACTCAACCATGACCCAGTTGCCATGTACTTGGCTGACCTCTTGACCATCCCAGTCAACTTAGCTGGTCTGCCAGGAATTTCGATTCCTGCTGGATTCTCTCAAGGTCTACCTGTCGGTCTGCAATTGATTGGTCCTAAGTACTCTGAGGAAACCATTTACCAAGCTGCTGCTGCTTTTGAAGCAACAACAGACTACCACAAACAACAACCCGTGATTTTTGGAGGTGACAACTAATGAACTTTGAAACAGTCATTGGACTTGAAGTCCACGTAGAGCTCAACACCAATTCAAAAATCTTCTCACCTACTTCTGCCCACTTTGGAAATGACCAAAATGCCAACACTAACGTGATTGACTGGTCTTTCCCAGGAGTTCTGCCAGTTCTCAATAAAGGTGTTGTCGATGCCGGTATCAAGGCTGCTCTTGCCCTCAACATGGACATCCACAAAAAGATGCACTTTGACCGCAAGAACTACTTCTACCCTGATAATCCCAAAGCCTACCAAATTTCTCAGTTTGATGAGCCAATCGGTTATAACGGTTGGATTGAAGTCGAGCTAGAAGACGGTACAACTAAGAAAATAGGTATCGAGCGTGCCCACTTAGAAGAAGACGCTGGTAAAAACACCCACGGTACAGACGGCTATTCTTACGTTGACCTTAACCGTCAAGGGGTGCCCTTGATTGAGATTGTATCTGAAGCAGATATGCGTTCTCCTGAAGAAGCCTATGCTTACCTAACAGCCCTCAAGGAGGTCATCCAGTACGCTGGCATTTCTGACGTTAAGATGGAAGAAGGTTCTATGCGTGTGGATGCCAATATTTCTCTTCGTCCTTATGGTCAAGAGAAATTCGGTACCAAGACTGAATTGAAGAACCTCAACTCCTTCTCAAACGTTCGCAAAGGTCTTGAATACGAAGTCCAACGTCAAGCTGAAATCCTTCGCTCAGGTGGTCAAATCCGCCAAGAAACACGCCGTTACGATGAAGCTAACAAGGCAACCATCCTCATGCGTGTCAAGGAAGGTGCTGCAGACTACCGCTACTTCCCAGAACCAGATCTACCTCTCTTTGAAATTTCAGACGAGTGGATTGAGGAAATGCGGACAGAGTTACCAGAGTTTCCAAAAGAACGACGTGCTCGCTACGTGGCTGATCTTGGCTTGTCAGACTACGATGCTAGCCAGTTGACGGCAAATAAAGTCACTTCTGATTTCTTTGAAAAAGCGGTGGCTCTTGGTGGCGATGCTAAGCAAGTCTCTAACTGGCTCCAAGGGGAAGTCGCTCAGTTCTTGAACGCCGAAGGTAAGACACTGGAACAAATCGAATTGACACCAGAAAACTTGGTTGAAATGATTGCCATCATCGAAGACGGCACTATCTCTTCTAAGATTGCCAAGAAAGTCTTTGTCTATCTAGCTAAAAATGGCGGTAGAGCGCGTGAATACGTGGAAAAAGCAGGTATGGTTCAAATCTCAGATCCAGCTATCCTGATTCCAATTATCCACCAAGTCTTTGCGGATAACGAAGCTGCTATTGCCGACTTCAAGTCAGGCAAACGCAACGCAGATAAGGCCTTCACAGGATTCCTTATGAAAGCAACCAAAGGCCAAGCCAACCCACAAGTTTCCCTTAAACTCCTTGCACAGGAATTGGCTAAATTAAAAGATAACTAAACAATACTATAAAAACCATCTAAAGTCCTATTCTCAAGGATTGCATTAGATGGTTTTTTCTACTTTTCAAATTTTGAGTTTCCTATCAACTACAGTTGTCAAAGGTCAAAAAAAGGTTTATAATCCCCAGAAAAAATTTCTTGGAAATTATAAAACCATTATTAGCTTAATCCTTGTTGATAACGTGCCAATTCGGCTTGGTTAGCCCAAACATAGTGACCTGGACGGATTTCAACCATAGAAGGTTTGTCAGTTTCATAGTCGTGTTGACTTGGATCGTAAACCTTCAAGACCTTCTTGCGTTCCAAGATTGGGTCTGGAATTGGTACCGCTGAAAGTAAGGCTTGAGTATATGGATGAATTGGATTGTTAAACAATTCTTCTGTTTCTGCAACCTCTACAATAACACCCTTGTAAATAACTGCGATACGATCTGAAATAAAACGAACGACAGACAAGTCATGGGCGATGAAGAGATAGGTCAAACCAAGTTCTTTTTGGAATTTTTTGAGCAAGTTCAAGACTTGGGCACGAACAGAAACGTCCAAGGCTGAAATGGGCTCATCCGCAATAACAAAGTCTGGTTGCATGACCAAGGCACGGGCAATACCGATACGTTGACGTTGACCACCTGAAAACTCATGAGGATAACGAGTCAAGTGCTCAGCAAGCAGACCCACTTCACGGATAATATTTTTAACTTTCTCTTTACGTTCTTCTTCATCGTTAAATAAACGGTGATTGTAAAGACCTTCAGAAATAATATAATCAACAGTCGCACGTTCATTCAAACTTGCGGCAGGATCTTGGAAAATCATCTGGATACGACGAATCAATTCTGCAGCTTGTTCACGCGATTTCTTACCATTAATCTTTTGACCTTCAAAAATGATATCTCCATTACTTGTATCATTTAGACCGATGATAGCACGACCAATAGTTGTTTTCCCACTTCCTGACTCACCTACAAGCGAGAAAGTTTCTCCCTTGTTGATAAAGAAGTTAGCATTTTTAACCGCGACAAACTTCTTACTTCCTTCACCGAAGGAAATTTCTAAATCTTTGATTTCTACTAATTTTTCAGACATTTCCTTCCTCCTAGTCTTCCAGATGGGCAAATCCCATTTTTTCACGAATCTTATCATGGAGATTTGCAATCACAGCTGGTTTTTCTACTTTTGGAGCATCCTCATGAAGAAGCCAAGTTTTAGCCCAATGTGTCTCTGATACTGAGAATTGAGGGGCTTTTTGTTCGAAGTCAATCTGCATTGCATAGTCAGAACGCAAGGCAAAGGCATCCCCTTTCAGGTCAGTATAAAGTGACGGAGGTGTTCCTGGGATTGAGTAAAGATCCCCTTTATCATCAGCAAGCTGAGGCAAGCTAGACAAGAGACTCCATGTATATGGATGGCGAGGGTCATAGAAGACTTCCTCAACCGTTCCATACTCTACAATCTCTCCAGCATACATAACCGCAACCTTATCAGCAATACTTGCTACTACACCAAGGTCATGAGTGATAAAAATAGTTGTAAAATGGTACTCATTCTGCAATGATTTAAGCAAATCAATAATCTGTGCTTGAATGGTCACATCTAAAGCCGTTGTCGGCTCATCACAAATCAAAATATCTGGACGACATGCAAGGGCAATGGCAATAACGATACGTTGACGCATTCCTCCAGAATATTGGAATGGATATTCATCAAAACGTCTTTCCGCTTCAGGAATCCCAACCTTATTCATGTAATCAATCGCCAATTCTTTTGCTTCCTTGGCTGTTTTTCCTTGGTGTTTCACAATAACTTCTGTGATTTGACTACCAATTGTTTTAATTGGATCGAGACTCGTCATCGGATCTTGGAAAATAGTAGCAATCTTAGCACCACGAATTTGTTCCCAATCCTTGTGAGAAGATAGGGCTGTCAATTCTTGACCACGATAGTCAATACTTCCTTGGGCGATGCGACCATTTTCTTCAAGCATACCTGTAAAAGTCTTTGTCAAAACAGATTTTCCTGATCCTGACTCACCTACCAAGGCTAATACTTCACCTTCAACTAGTTCAAGGGAAACGCCGCGAATGGCTGTCAATACTTTGTCACGAACGTCAAATTCCACGACAATATCGCGAGCAGTCAAAATTACATTTTTTTCTTTTGTCATTTCTACTCCTATCTATGTGTACGTGGATCACTAGCATCCGCTAAGTTTTGACCAACTACGAAAAGGGACAAGGATACCAAGACAAGAGTTGTCAATGGAATCCAGAACAAGTAAGCATTGGTTGTTACGTTTTGTGAATAATCTGAAATCAAACGACCCAAACTTGGCACTGTAATTGGTAATCCAAGACCGAAGAAAGACAAGAAGGCTTCGTATGAGATAAAGCTTGGAAGCATTTGAGTCATCGTTGTCACAATAACAGATACCAATTGTGGCATAATGTTTTTGGCAACAATCTTCAAGGTTGGTGTTCCCAAAGTGCGTGATGCCAAGTTGTATTCCAAATCACGATAGCGCAAAATTTGCACACGGATCATAAAGGCAATCCCGATCCATGTTGTTACACTCATGGCAAAAATCAGATTCCAGAATCCAGCTCCGATTGAGTAAGTCAAGACAATGACAATCAAAAGAGATGGGATGTTTGAGATGACGTTATAAACTTCCATCATCACGCGGTCAACTGATTTTGAAATTCCCCAAATACCACCGACAAAAACACCGATAACCAAGTTAATCACTGTCGCAATCACAGAAATGAGGATAGAGTTACGAGCTCCGAACCAGACACCGTCAAAGAGAGATTTACCGTTACTGTCTGTACCGAACCAATGCTCAGCATTTGGCTTGATATAACGAGCACTAAAGTCGTTTACCTTGCTGACATCATTGAAATCAAACTTAGAAAACATTGGGTAGATGAAACTCATCAAAATGATAGCTACCAAGATTCCCAACATGACTACAGTTGATTTTTTCTTCATAAATTGTCTAAATACTGATTTCCAGTAAGAATATGCTGGCGCATCAATAGTTTCAGAGGCAAAATCGTCACGTTTTACGAACTGAAATTTTTCTTTATCGATTGTAGACATTATTTGCCTCCTTTCTCAGTCAATTTAATACGTGGGTCAATAATCGTCATCCAAATATCTCCCAAAAGAAGTGAGAAGATAGAAATACATGTAAAGATGAAGACAAGACCAACGACCATAGAGTTATTAGATGCTTTTACAGAGTCAATCAACATTTTACCCATACCTGGGAAGGCGAAGACTGTTTCAGTAAGGGTTGCACCACCGATAACCCCGATAACGGCACCAGGAATTCCTGAAACCAGCGGAACCATGGCATTTTTAAAGATGTGTTTGTTTGAAATTTCTTTTTCAGACAAACCTTTGGCACGAGCAAAACGAACAAAGTCCTGTGATTGTAAGTCAATCATGTAGCGACGAATCCAAATAGCTGTACCAGGAGCACCCAACAAACCAAGGATAACTGCAGGTAAAACATAAGAACGCCAATCTCCAGCTCCCAAGATAGGGAATGAATCTGGAAGACCAATTGATGATCCAATCAAACGAACGATGTAAACCAAGGCAATCGTTGGAAGAGCAAGCAAGAAGGTCAAAGCACCTGTCGAAAAGCTATCAATCCAAGTGTTCTTGAAGCGAGCCATGGCTGAACCAAGTGGCACGGCAATCGCATAAGAAATCACCAAACCAATCAATCCAACAACAGCAGAGCTAGCAATCATAGAAGGATATTGGTAGTTGCTTTCAGTTGCAGTATATGGGTCATCTTTCCCATAGTTAGCTACTTCACGTGAATCAGCTTGACTAGGAGACTTGTAGGTTCTTGAGTAAATATTTACAGAAGAAGTTTTCTTACCTGTTGGGAACTGAACTTGAGAGGTTTTTGTTTGCCCTTGTCCTTGAGTAATAACCTGTAAAACAGGGCTATTAGCATAGGTTGGATAAGAGTCACCTAAATTAATGTTCACAAAGTTTTGATGCACAAATGGGAACTGACTGTTGAAGTACAAGAGATATTTGTGTTTAGTTCCTGAACCGACCAATGACCATCCGATAGCTGGATCATTTTCGAAACGAAGGTAACGTTTCAAGTCTGGATTTTCAGGGTCTTGAATTTTATTTGTATGATCAATGTCAATCAAGTTAGCATAGAATTTGAAAACACGTTCAAAAATTGGGATTTCACGAGTAGCGTAGAATTGGCCACTTTCAGTAAATTCTCCCAAGGTCCAACCATGACCAATTTGTTTGATGTATTTTTCATAGATAGCCTTGTTGGTATCATTGGCTTCAACTGTTACAGAAGCATCCATCTGGCTAGCTTTTTCTTGCAACTCTTTGGTATCGTAGTACTCGATATAGCCCATACGCTCATAAACGGTATTCTCATAGTTATCACGTTTATCAGCCGTTGTCGCAATCTTGTTATAGTTGGTATCCTGTTTGAAAATCAATTTTCGAGGAACCATTGTATAGATAATCGTGTAAGTCAAGGTTGTTACTAAGAAGATAGAAACCAATGACCGCAAAACACGCATAAAAATATATTTTTTCATATCATTTCCTTTAAAAATCCCAAAAGAACCTTCTCCTCATGGAGAGAAAGTTCTATTGAGAGTTATTTATTTACTCCTCTTATGAAGTATAGGTTACTATCAATTATATCATAGATTTCAAGAAAAGTAAACGAATTTTCAGAATATTTAGGCTTATTGACACAAAAAATCTGAAAAAGCTATTGACTGAAAATCATTTTCAAGGTATAATAATAAACGTTAAGGCGGTATAGCCAAGTGGTAAGGCACGGCTCTGCAAAAGCTTGATCGTCGGTTCAAATCCGTCTACCGCCTTCTATAACTTGATTTATCAGGTTTCATTTAAACGGAAAGCCCAATTTAAAGGGCTTTTTTCTTTTTTCCTCGAATAAATACGTATAACTTTAAAAAACTTTTGGGACTAGGTTGGAGCTGAGTTTTTTCGAGGACACAATTCTCTTTTGAAATCAACTGAAAAAAGCTTTGTCACGCCTGGTGACAAAAGCCTCTAGTTTACTCTGTTTCTTCTTCTATTTCAACTTCTGTGATTTGGACTTTTACCTTGGTAACACGTCCATTTTTTACCTTATCATTGGTTAGGATAAGCTGTTTGTTTTGGCTTACCAATTCATAGCTGAGTTTCTCAGTCGTTGGAATGGTCCCAACTCCTGTCAAATAATAACCAGCGATGGTATCAACGTCATCACTTTCCAGTTCAACATCAAAGTAGTCATTAAAATCATTGAGATTCATGGTACCTTGAACAATATAAGTATCTTCTCCGATTTGATGAACTTCGATTTCAGCCTTATCTGTTTCGTCATCGATTTCCCCAACGATTTCCTCTAAGAGGTCTTCAAGTGTCACCAAACCAGCCATCCCACCGTATTCATCCAGCAAGATTGCCATTTGTCTTTGGGTATTTCGCAATTCTTTTAGCAAGTCATCCACAAAAATAGTTTCAGGAACAAAAAGTGGATCTTGTAAGATTTTCTTCCAAACAATATTGTCAAAACCGTCCACAAAGCCCGCCTTAAGGAGACTCTTGGTGTGAATGATCCCAATCACGTTGTCCTTATCCCCATCATAAACTGGTATACGAGAAAAGTTTTGTTTTAAAATACTTTGGATAATGGTTTGACTATCATCCTGAATATCGACCATAAAGGCATCCGTTCGAGGAACCATGACTTCTCTGGCCATTAATTCGTCCAGTGAAAAGATTCCTTGTAACATTTCAATTTCGTCAGCATCTAGTGTTTCTTCACTATTTGTCAGCATGTACTCAATTTCATCACGGGTCATTTTTTCGTCAGCATCGTCAAAGGTCATAGGAGTCAAGCGACTCAAGAGATTGGTAGATGCAGATAAGAGCCAAACAAAGGGACTAACTAGTTTCCCCAATCCAATAATAACTGGCGCTGTACGAATCGCCAAGGCATCCTTTAGATTAAGAGCGATTCTCTTAGGATACAATTCCCCAAAAACGATGGAAATATAAGTCAAAAATGCTAAAGATAGAAAACTTGCAACGGCATAAGATGTTTCGCCATTTCCAAGCCAGGATGCAATTTCTCGTCCTAGAGTTTCTGCCAAACTCGCCCCTGATAAGATCGTAATCAGGGTAATTCCTACCTGAATGGTTGATAAAAAGTGGTTAGGATTTTCTAGTACCTTCAGCAGACGGATGTAGCGTCTGTCTCCTTCTTCCGCCTTTTGTTCAACTCGCGCACGATTAAGTGAAACCATGGCCATTTCTGTGGCTGAGAAAAAGGCATTTAACACCGTCAAGATAAACAATAAAACAAATTGTAGCAACAAATTCTGACTACTTGGGTCTTCCATAGTTCTTCTCCTAAAATAGTATCTTATCCTTTATTATATCACAAAAATTAGCTCAGTACATATTATTTTTTCTCAGTGTCTATTCTAGTTCTACTTATACTCAATGGAAATCAAAGAGCAAACTAGGAAACTAGCCGCAGGCTGTACTTGCGTACGACAAGGCGACGTTGACGCGGTTTGAATTTGATTTTCGAAGAGTATTAAATTGTCCAAAAAAGAACCCCTACATCTACAAATGACATAGGAGTTTATCTTATCTTTTACTGAGTAACAGTCACTTCTCCAGTTCGGTAATCCAGTTGAAGCCCTTTTTGAACATTGGGAACTAGAACATTAAATTCCAATTCTCCGTCTGAAGACTTGGCTTCAATCTGTGAAGCTGAAGGAACTAAATCCTCGTTTGTAGCGTAATAAAGGGTTACACGGTAACGGACACGCTTGTTTTGGTCCAGGGCTTTACGCACCAGACTTTCATAGTAGTTTTGCCCTGTCGAATCTTCAGCTTGCGCCTGATTTGCCCAGGCTGTCTGGACAGCAATGTTTTTAGGATTGCTTGTTGAGGCATCAAAACCATCCAAGCCACCGATTAAGGCATAGCCTAACAAGTGACCTCTATCGACCGCATGGGTATAAGTGCCCTTTAGATTCTTAACCTGATGCCAGCCTGGAGGAGTCCATGAAGTCGAACCATTCCCAGTTTCTTCACGATTCTTGTACTGGCGAGTAGCCTTAGACAAGAGGGCATTTGCTACGGTTGGCACTGTTTCCTTGCCCACTGTCTTTGTTTTATTATCAGCGTAGGGCTTACTTGAAACCTTGGCATCTAGATTTGTTTTATTGCCATTGACGATAAAAGCACCTGAGCCATTCCACTCAAGACTTCCTTTTATTTGGCTTTTGACTGCATCTGTTAAGACACTTTCTGCCAATTCTTGACTAGGAGCTTCAGACGCTTGTTTTTTCTGACTAAGCTTGGTTTTGGGACTATTAGCTGTCGACTGCATCTGTTTGATATAATAGCTCCCTACAGACAAAAGCAATAACACTAGCAGTCCGATTAGTGTCTGTCTCGTTTTTTTATCCATAATTCTCCTTATCTTTAGAAAAAGGCTGGTCATCCAGCCTAATTTCCTGTAAATTTCCTAATTAATTCATGCCATTTGGCCGGAGACAAAATTGCCCAAGGATCCTGTCCCTTACCCAAAACTCCATATCCAATCATTAAACCGATTCCTAATGCTAATAATCCTAAAAATAGAACTAGAGCTAATAAAAGGAGACGACGGACAACATAATCTGTCTTTTTATTCATCTTCATCACTAGCCTCGATTCGCTGAATCTTTGCACCTAGCTGGGCCAATTTTTCATGGAATCGGTAATAACCTCTATCCAAGTGGACCAATTTACCAACCACTGTTTCACCCTCTGCTACTAAACCTGTCAAAATCAAGGCTGCACTGGCACGAAGGTCAGTAGACAAGACTTCTGCTCCTTGAAGAGCCTGTCTGCCCACGATACGGGCAGTATCACGAATAATCTCTGAATTCAAACCCATACGGCGCATTTCTTCCAAGTGTTGAAAACGATTTTCAAAGACTGTTTCTACCATAGTAGACTCTCCTTTTGCTACTGTCATCAAGGCAGTAAACTGAGCCTGCATATCTGTTGGAAATCCTGGATGTGGCAAGGTTTTTACATTAACAGCTTTAAGATTTTCAAGTTGAGAACGAACACGAATTCCTTTATCTTCTTCAACGACTTCCACACCCATTTCAATCATTTTAGCAATTAAGGGACGATTGTGTTCCCACACTGCATCTCGAATCAACACATCTCCGCCAGTCATAGCTGCAGCTACCATAAAAGTTCCAGCTTCGATACGATCTTGTACCACATGGTGAGTTGCTCCACGAAGCTTGTCTATACCTGTAATGGTAATAGACTCAGTACCCGCACCTTTGACCTTAGCTCCCATTTCATTTAGTAGAATCGCTAAATCTACAATTTCTGGCTCACGCGCAGCATTTTCAATAACCGTAATACCAGCAGCCAAAGTCGCTGCCATCATCAAATTTTGTGTGGCACCAACACTAGGAAAGTCCATGTAAATATGAGCTCCATGTAATCGCTCAGCCCTAGCTTTAATATAACCAGCTGTCTGAGTAATCTTGGCCCCCATTGCTTCCAAACCTTTAAGGTGGAGATCAATCGGACGACTCCCAATGGTACAACCACCCGGCATGGATACCTTGGCATGCCCTACCCGAGCAAGGATTGGACCCAAGACAACAATAGAGGCCCGCATCTTGCTGACATACTTATAAGGAGCTTCCTTGGTGATGTCACCAGTTGCATCTACCTCAATAATGTGAGCTTCCTGATCAAAATCAACCTGGGCATTTAGTCCACGAACCACTTGATTCATCGTGAAAACATCTGATAAAATCGGAACATTATGCAAGACTGTTTTGCCTTCACTTGCTAAAATAGTTGCTGCCAATAAGGGTAAAACTGCATTCTTTGCTCCTTCAATGGTAACACTTCCGACTAGACGATTATCGCCTCCTTGAACCACAATTTTTTCCATACTCATTTCCTTTGCTTTTAATTTTATAACAGTCCTCTAAACGCTTCTTGCCACAACTGATATAAACTGATAAAGAAGGAACTCAAGATGTAGCCCATCACAATACTAATGAAGGCCACTAACAAACGAAGCTTTCTTGTATTATCAGCTGTCACTTTTAAAAATTTTTCCCATTTAACTAAATCCTTTAAAAGGTAAAAACTTAAATAAATAAAGAGCATATGGCTGCTTAGAGTGAATAATAATTGAACCATTTGACTATTATACCATCTTCTATGCTTCTACGCTAGTTTGGAAACTTTCACCTTAAACTAGGAATTGTTTTTCAAGTAATCAATTGCATCTTGTAGGGTTTTAACTGGCACTATTTTCATATCTGTCTTGATTTCTTTAGCAGCTTCTAAAGCCGTTTGATAATTGTTTTTTGCATCAGGATGAACCCTTTTTTCCTCTTCGCTGACAGGATTATCCGGAGCAAAGAAAACTGAAGCTCCTTCTCTTGCAGAAGCGACAACTTTCTTATCAATACCTCCAATATCACCCACATTGCCATCACGGTCTATAGATCCTGTACCTGCAACAATACGTCCATGACGAAGAGCTGGATCAGCTATCTGGGTGTAGATTGCTAAACTAAACATAAGCCCCGCACTTGGACCCCCAATGCCAGCTGTTGAAAAGTGAATTGGAACATTACTGGTCACTTCTGTACGGTCAATCAAGCCAATCCCTATCCCATTTTTCCCATTTTCTAAGGTAATAATTTTTCCTTCTGCAGACTTGATTTGACCATCTTCTTCATAGGTGACCTTAACTGTATCTCCTAATTTTTGAGAATTAACGTAGTCAATCAAATCTTTGGAGCTATCAAAGGTCTTATCATTAACTGCGGTGACCGTATCAGAGATATTAAGGATACCTTTAAAGGTTGAATTGTCCGTCACAGTCAAAACATAAACCCCAAGATATTTTAGTTCAATATCCTTACCAGCTGTCTTCAATCCTTGATACTTAGCCATATTTTGTGATGTTTGCATGTAGAATTGATTGATCCGCATAAATTCAACATCAGAAGAACCTCCCGTTATTTCCTGAGCACTACGAATATCTGTAAAAGGCGTCAACCAAGCATAAATCATATGGGCTAAAGTAGCGTGTTGGACACCAACCGTAACGAATTGATAGGCCCCAGCTTCCTTATCTTCTGTGTCATTTACTTTAAGGACTTGGCGAATATCTTCCGAACCACCTGGAACTTCTATATAGTAGGGCAAGGGCACTACAAATGCCAAGAAGGTCACAATCAAGGCCGCAATGACATATAAGGGCCATCTAATCTTTTTTTTCATTTCTTATTTCCTCCAAAATACTCTCGGGAACATAGCAAGCAATATCCTGACCAAACTTCAAAAGCTCTCTAACACCGGATGAACTGAGATAGAGATGTTCAGGTCGGCTATGTAAATAAATGGTCTCTATATCAGGAGACAGCTGATGGTTGTAGTAATCAAAACTGGCTTCATATTGCAAATCCGACGCATTTCTCAAGCCTCGCACTAGGAAAGTAGCTCCCAGTCTTTTTGCGACATCAACCACCAATTCATCATGAGAAGACACGACTTTAACATTTCCCAAATGTTTCACAGCCTTTTCTAGCCCCCGTTTACGATTTTCGATAGGGAGAAATCCTTGTTTGTGGGGATTAAAAAAAATACCGACATAGAGCTTATCAAAGAGTTTGCTCGCCCGTTCAATGATATCCAGATGCCCATTTGTCATCGGATCAAATGAGCCTGTGAATAAGCCAATCTTATCTGACATAGACTGTCACCTTACTAATTCCATAAATTTTTTCCTTCCAGATGCCAAGGCAGGCAATTTCTTCTGGAAGTTCAACGGCCTTATCCGTCTCACACACGACCATGACATCTTCAGAAAAAAGCTCTCTCTCAGCCATTTTTTCAATATCTGCTACGATTTGTTCCTTGGCATAAGGAGGGTCTAAGAAAATGAGGTCAAATTCCCCAGATACCTGTTCCAATGCCCTTTCTGCATCCATCTTGAGGAGTTGAAATTTTCCAACTTCCTTGGTCATCTGAATATTTTCAGCCACGATGGTCTGAGCCTTACGGTCTCGCTCCACCAAAACAGCGCTGGACATGCCACGCGAGACTGCCTCGATAGATAAACCACCACTACCTGCATAAAGGTCCAAGACTCGTCCCCCTTCAAAGTAGGGACCAATCATGTTAAAAATGGCTCCCCTAACCTTATCCGAAGTTGGTCTTGTCGTCTTGCCTTCTAGTGTCTTGAGGGGACGTCCCCCATAGATTCCTGATACGATTTTCATACCGTTTATTATACCAAATTATAGGCAAAAAGAGAAAGAAAACCGAACCTTGCGGTTCGATTCTCTACAAAATATTTTCGTAAGTATCGCGGACTTCTTGAGGCCAAACACTTGTTTGCACTTCTCCGATGTGTTTCTTGCGAAGTAGGAACATGGCCATCCGAGATTGTCCAATTCCTCCACCGATTGTCAATGGGAATAGGCCGTTCAACAAAGCCTTGTGCCATTCCAATTCTAAACGGTCTTCATCACCTGTGATGGCGACCTGACGGCGAAGCGTTTCTTCATCTACACGAATCCCCATAGAAGACAACTCAAAGGCTCCACCTAAAGACTCATTCCAAACAAGAATATCACCATTTAGACCCTTGTAGCCATTTTCAGACTCACTTGTCCAGTCATCGTAGTCTGGTGCACGTCCATCGTGCGGTTTACCGTCTGGTAATTCACCACCGATACCGATCAAGAAGACTGCTCCAAATTCTTTACAAATAGCATTTTCACGCTCTTTTGGTGTCAAGTCTGGGTAGCGTTCTACCAACTCTTCTGTGTGGATAAAAGTGATTTGTTTTGGCAAGATTGATTCGATGTCATAGCGGGCTTCAACAGCTAGCTCAGTAAGGCGAATAGCCTTGTAAATCTTCTCAACTGTTTCTTTTAGATAAGCGATATTACGTTTACCATTTGGGATAACTTTCTCCCAATCCCACTGGTCGACATAAACAGAGTGAGTCGCATCCAGCGAATCTTCGTCTGGACGAAGGGCTTTCATGTGGACGAAAAGACCTTCCCCCTCACCGAAACCAAAGCGGGCCAAGGTATGGCGTTTCCATTTAGCAAGTGAGTGCACCACTTCATAAGTAGCATCAGGGATTTGGAGAACCTTGACTGATACGGCGTTCTCCACACCTGATAAGTTGTCCTGCATCCCGTCTCCGACCCTGCTCAAGATAGGACCTTGAACTTCGACAACTTCTAACTTATCTTTCAAATACTGGGTAAAAGTGTTTTTGACAAAGGAAATTTCTTCTTGTTGGTGAATAAAACTTTTCTTCATAAACTACTCCTCAAAAAATTAATTAAAAGCATTATACACCTATTTTCAAGAAAAGGAAAGAGCAAATACGAAAAAAATCAGTGCTCCTTCGAACACTGATGTTAGGTACCTTCTAGTCATTACGACCGAAGATACGTAAAATACTTAGGAAGAGATTGATAAAATCAAGATAGAGGCTGAGAGCCACTGACACAACCCAACCTGTCGCTACACGACCTTGTGATTGTTCATAGGCAAGACGAATCCTTTGATTGTCCCAAGCAATCAAGCCTGAGAAAACTAAAACCATGGCTACGCTAATCATATAATCAAAGAAACCGCTAGCCAAGAAAATATTAACTACCATGGCAATCAGCAAACCGATGAGAGCTGCCATCATCGCTCGACCAAGGCCACTCAAATCTTTCTTGGTGAACATGCCAACTGCCGCCATGACAAAGAAGAGAAGGGCGCTCGACACAAAGGCTGATAAAACTGTACCCGGAGTATAGAAGGCCACCACAAAACTGAGTGTAAAACCGTTTAAAACAGAGTAAAGCAAAAATACTGGAAGAGCCGCTGGACTATTCTTTAAGGCCATGTTACTAGCAACGAAGACTAGTGCTAGCTCCGCAAAGGTTGCAATGGTCAACCAGAGACGCCCCTGCATCAAAAAGTAAACCAACT
>CAUQVK010000025.1:0-21803 GCA_963521495.1 uncultured Streptococcus sp. | reverse complement strand
CCCTTTTAAAATCGGGCTTCCTGTTAATTTGTAAGTCATGCATTATTTCCTTTCAATTTTATTTGTGTTTCTTCAAATAATTCTTTTAGTGCTGGGTCTGATTCTAAGACCGCATGAAACACCTGTAACTCAGTCAAATCAAGCGTATAGCGTGCTTCTAAATACGCTTGGTTCAGTAAGTTTTCTGCTAGGCTCTTAGCTAGCGATTCAGCGACCAGATTGCTGATTGCTTGTTCTTTATCCATTAATTGCCTCCAATTTTTGATTTAATTCTTGAATTGCCTTAATTAAATAAGGTACTAACTCAAATACCTTGTAGGTATATACACCATCTGGGTTTTCCCAAAAGGCTTCGGGTGCGTATTTCTGTACGTCTTGCGCCATGATACCGCATGAAATATCTTCGATTTTGTCCTTATATTCCTTACGATAACTGTACGTTTTCAAGTTATTGATAACGTCAAGACCTGAAACCTTGCTATCTTTGATGTTCGTCTTGTATCGTCTGTCAGATACATCTCGGTTCATAATTATCCAATCGTATTCATTAGAACCGTAATAAAGATACAATGACCCCTCATAAGGTTCAATATGAGTGTATTTTGAAGAATAGACCCACGCACCTGTTCCACCGCCACTCTCTCTATTGTTGTAGTAGATTTGACCTGTAACCCTCAAATTTCCATGAATGACAGGTATGTTCCAAAATTCAGCTCTATTGTAACAGAACATACGTCCATCGTTTTTTACGAACCAAGCGGTATTAGCTGGTTTATCCCAATTGTCGCCCCAGTTGACCCAAAGTGCAGTACGTCCACTACCTCCTTCACCATCGCCCATTCCGACAGCGAAGTGATTGTTCCCTGTTATCCACTTACCAGAACCTGAATCGTGAGTACCAATTTGGAATCCACCAATCCAACCCTTGTAAGCTTCAAGGAAAGTTGAACTGTTCAGTACAGACGATACTTTGGTAGAGAAGATTTCCTTAGAGGTTAATTTCTCAATTAACCCGTCTTTAGCAGTTAAATTACGAATCAAGGCATCTGTGACTGTGATTTTATCACCAGAAATCGCTCCTGCTGCTAGATGCTGAGACTTGATAGAACCCGATTCAATCTTGCTACCTGTGATAGACCCGTCCACAATCATGTCAGACTGTACTCGGATTTTAGGCGCTATTAAGTCAATACCGTCTTGACTAGTAGAAATCACTGAAGCTAACTGCTTCCCAGTTAAGGTAGTAGCGCCGATTGTAACACCGTTTGAAGTGACTTTAACAGATGCACCTTTCCCAGCTTCACGCACTTCCTGTCTGATTTCACTAGCCGTCTGAGTGAGCGAACTTCTCAACTCTTCCTTGGCTTGATTAAGTGCGTTATTACTACTTCGGACTTCCTGCCTGATTTCTCCTGCGGTTTGAGAAATCGCACTTCTTAATTCCTCTTTCGCTCTAGACAGGGCACTATCGCTACTAGTCGTAGCATTTCGCACTTCTTGTCTGATTTCATTAGCAGTCTGAGCAATGGCACTCTTTACATTTGTATCAAAGAATTGGCTCAAAGCTCCCTGATTGTTTTTTTGGATTTTACCCCAAAGAGTACTGTTAGGGTCTCTTAACTCAAGTTCAATAGAGCGCATATCCTTAAAGAGACCGGACAAGGAACGCTGAGTAACCGTCGGTTCCACAAAGCTAGTTGGGAAATCACCCTGCTCTATCTGGATATCAGTTAAAACAGTATCACCAACACAACCCATGTGATGAAGCTTCAGCAGTTCATCTCGTGACCGTGGTTGGAATACCTTATAATATCTTCCGTTATGTTCAAGCGCTGGAGACCGTACATTTTGAATCGTTATATCCATGTTCTAACCTCACTGCTTGAAGATGTCGTAGATGGTATTAGGGTCTTTGTATGAAATCGCATTATACTGTGATTCAGTTCCTGCCCAGTATTTTAAAGCCTGCGAACCGTTTTGGTTGATGATGTTCTGACCTGCTGGACCTTGTCTTCCATCCGCACCTCTAGCACCATCTGCGCCTCTTGGTCCAGTTGGCCCTGCTGGTCCAGTTAAACCTCTAGGGCCTTGTGCGCCTTCTGGACCTCTTTGACCTTGTGCTCCACTCGGTCCTGCAGGACCTCTTAAACTCTCACGCTGTTCACTTGTTAAAGCCTCAAACCGCATGACACCGTCAGCACCTTTAGGACCCGTATCTCCACGGTCTCCTTTTGGTCCTGTCTGACCTTGTGGGCCAGTTAAACCTTGAATACCTTGAAGTCCTTGAGGTCCTTGTTCACCTCGTTCTCCACGGTCGCCCTTTGGTCCCGTTAGATATTGAAGCGCTGAAAATCGGTCACGCCCATTTCCGACCTTGACCTTCCCAGTATCACTCTCAACACCCAACTCACCGTCAAGCAAGACCAAGGTACTACTTGCCCAATCACTGGCTGACATGCGTTTGTGTTGCACCCTTACGGGTATTGTCTCTGTCATGTTCTCCCTCCGTCAAAAATAAAAGTCGGACTCTCGCTCCAACTTCCCTCATATCTAGCATTTTGCCCATCAGCAACCGTCTTATAGACTGGTGCTAGTTCAATCCGTCTTGTCTGATTGTCAATCGTCACAGACTGCTCTACATTCTGATACCAGTCCCCTGAGAATGTCAGACGATAGGCACCGTAGTAGACCGCCAAGACCTGCTCCTCTTTCTGAATCAGGTCTTTTTCAATCGCTGGCATGACCGTATTAGCAGGCACAAAATGAACGTGCCCACCGTAAAACGGTGTCTTATTGACTACCACAGTCACATCTGTTTTGCCGTAAGGCGTGCAGGTTGCTGACCAGCTGATGACGTACTGCTTACCAAGTTCAAAACCATCTCCATTATGTCCAATTTCGACAAAATCAGTTCCGTAAGCTATTTTTTTAGCAGTTCCGCCATTCAAACGGTTCTTATTATACTGGGTAGTTCCATCACCACCAATCAACTTAGCATTGACGCTTGCGGATTCACTGACCTGTTCCAATTTCTTGGATAATTCGGAAATGGCATCTTTGTTATTTTGTTTGAAATCCTTATCTTGAAGCAATTCTTCCTTAATTGACTTCAAGAAATCAGGACGGCCTTTTTCCACCTCTTCATGGATTTTAGCGCCGAACTCTTCCGCCTTATCTTTGTAAGCTTTTAAAGCATTATCTATCTCAAGTTCTCTGATACGGATTTGTTCGTCGATTTCTTTATTTTTCCGCTCTACTTCTTCAACAATAGCTTGTCTAATAGAACTTTCACTAAATCCACCAATCGCGTCCTTCAAGGCCTGCTGACGTGTTGAACGGTCTTTAGCTTGAAGAGTTTGATAATCTCCTAATTCGGCGACTGAACGGTTATCGTCCAGCTTGTCGATTATCAACTTGTGGATTCTGGCTCCAAAAGCTATTCCAATCTGGTCTCTTACGATTCCAACGCTATCACCAACCCAAACATCTTGTTCGATTGCATTCGCTAAATCCAAAAGATTGGCTTTGAACGTAACGATAGGAACGGAAAGACGTTGCAACTCTTTATAAGTCGCTTTTAACAACTCAACAGGGTTGTCAATATCTTCATTCGTATAAACGCCAAAACGGTGCTTGATAACACCATTCTGATGTAAACCATAGATGTTTCTAGCAGCTTCATTACTCACATAATTCTGACCTGCCGGCTTATCGACAGGGTCGCCTTTTGATACAGACCACGAAACATCCTTAAACTGAATTCTACGACCATATCCACCGGTAGCTTCTCCTGATTCATTCGTTTTCTCTTCACCCTTACCACGACCGATTAGAGCCGTCACGACATCGTCAGACGATTCTTCATAGGTTACGTTCAGGATGTTAGAGCCGTATTCAAATTGATGTCCTGTAACACGTCCAAAACGTTGATTGAGGTCGATATATCTGCCGATGATTTTATTTTCAACAAAGGTATATCTAATCTTGAACTCGCAAGCGTAAGATTCAATTATTTTAACCAGCGCTTGACGAGCCGAAATATAGTAGAAACTCAATCTACCAGTTCTAGTCAGACCGTCTACATTTCCTAATTGATAGCCAGTACCTTCTAAAATTTCACTCAATACTTGGTCAGCGGAACCACCAGGACGTTTATCCTCAATAATGAACGAATGCAAGTCGCTTTCTGCTCTGTCTATCCCCTGGATAGTCAACCCCAGATCATAAGATTTTTCCGAAATCCTGAACAAACAAAAAGCCCTGTCTCGTGATTGAAATCCGAAAAACTGGGCTTCTTTTATGACTTCAGGCTTATAATCAACAGGAATTTCAAAACTAGACCTATCAAATTGATTTAATTCAATTGTATGAGTAAATTCTGCAAGGCTCGCTTCATCGATTACATCAATCAATTCTTCTGTCTTATTAAATAAATAAATCATGCGAACACCTCTTTATACTCAATACTATTCAGCAGGGCGCCAACAACTTGAAAGGTATTCACACCTTTTTGAAGTTTAAAATATCGACTGTTAACCATATCAAAGTTCATCAACTCGTTTCTATCGTTTAACTTGATTTCTCTTGTCTCACAATTAACAAGCAGATTTGAACCTTGAATGTAAGTAGCCTTCAATCTGATATACTTCTGAGTCTCAAGATGTAAGATACGAATTTCAGAACCTGCTTGCGTTGTTAACCTCAAGATTGGCTCTGTTGGAAAGTCTCCGTTATAAGTTATCTTGTTTGTTGTTGCTGTTTTAGGATCGGTATACTTGAACGGGTCATGACAGATGAAATGCAACTTGATAACAGTATCATTCGCATCTTCTAGTTCCGGTTTCTTAACTTTTGAAAAGATAGCTTTATAGTATCTTTCGGGGTCATCACCGAATACTAATTTCTTAGCTTTACGAGAAAACAACAAGCGATTTAATCGCTCATACTGTTTCCGCATGCCCAAATCAGTCAATCCTGTTAACTTAACCTGTATTTCTATCTCACGCTCTTTATAAGTTGCGCCATACAAATATTGACCGTCTCGACCTTTGATAGTCGCAGTTTCGTGATGAAAATCAAGGACATCACGTCCTGTGGTATTTGCCACAAAAAACGTTCCGTCCTCGTTGTTCATCTCTCGATTGAGGCTTATATCACCAAACCGAACTTCTAAGCCAGAGTTAAATGTTGGCGTGCCTCTTATTGTGTCGTTAAAAGTATACATTTAAAACACCATTAAAGGCTTTGAGCCTTCAATCTTATCCTTTCTTCTTTACTTTGGATATTTGAAATATCGGAAACAAATGCTCTGAAATCATTCGAGCCAAGAGCGAGGTTAATAATAGCTGGCTCTTTGGTTTGGTTGACCTCATACGTTGCTGATAATGTACCAGAAACATTATTTGAGAAATCACCTTGCAAGGCGTTAGACATTGCTGAAACTCTAGAACCTGCATCATCGAACATCGAACGGATACCGTCTGCCATTCCAGATACATTACTTTTGACATCTTCAAAGCCACCCATCAAAGCAGTATTAAAACCACCCATGATAGCTTGACCGGCTGGTATCAGCAATCTACGGTCATAAGAAATAGGTCCTTTGTGTTCCGCGATCCAGCTTGCGATACCACCGACGAAGTCAGTGACTGCACCCCACATCGATTTCAAACCACCAAGGAAGCCTTCCATAATAGCCTGACCGGCACCGCTCAAGTCAATGTTCCACAATTGGTCAAAGAAACCTTTGACTGCATCAATTGCATTGCTGACACCACTTTTCAACGATTCCAAAACATTCAAAAACCCATCTTTCAATGAGTTCGCTACGTTTATGACTGTATCTTTAATTGCGTTGATAGCATTTGAAATGAAGTCTTTAATTCCATTCCAGATCGTGGTTACAGTGTTTTTAATTGTTCCTAAAACCGTACTAATAATAGTACTAATAGCATTGATTACTGTTGAGATAACCGATTTAATGCCTTCCCAAACAGTCTGTGCTACGCCTTTTATAGCTTCCCACGCACCACTCCAATTTCCTTGAATAAGGGCAGTCGCGGCACTGATAATACCTGCTATTACATTCAAAACAGTGGAAATAACTGTAGAGATAACCGTCCAAACAGTCTGAACTATCGTAGTAAATACCGTCCAAACTGCATTCCATACATTTTGAACAATCTGCATACCAGTAGTAATTACGTTTTGGATAACTTGGATAGCGCTCGTTATAAACTGCTGAATAGCAGTCCAAACAGTCTCAATAACCGGCTGAAGCATATTCCAGACGGTTGTAGCCGTTTCAATAATGCCGTTCCAAATTGTAGACATGAACTCAGAAAAGCTAGACCACAAACTTTTAACACCTTCAATAACAGGCGTCAAAAACTCTACGAATCCATTCCATGCGGTTGTGGAACCCTCTGTGATACTATTCCAAAGATTGGTAAAGAACTCTACTAGACTATTCCAAGCAGTCTTAATCGCTTCAATGATTGGCGTCACTACTTCAACAATACCGTTCCAAACCGTTGTAGCTACTGAAACGATTCCGTTCCATAGCGCTGAAAAGAACTCGGTTAAAGCGTTCCACACGTTCATTAATGCTTCAACAATAGGACGTGCGCCTTCTAAGAAGCTATTCCAGACATCTGAAGCTATCTGTTTAATACCTTCCCAAAGACCTGAGAAGAACTCAGTAATGCTATTCCATGCATTCTTGATAGCATCTATTACGGGTTGAGCCTTCTCTATGAAACTATTCCAAGCATTTGAAGCAGTTTCTTTGATGCCGTTCCACAAATTAGTGAACCATTCAACTAAACCATTCCAAGCATTCTGGATGCCTTGCCAAGCGTTTGAAGCGACGTTGACAATGCCATTCCACAAACCGATGAAGAAGTTCCTGAAGCCCTCGCTTTTATTCCAAAGAACAACGAACGCTGCACCAATTGCCACGATTGCAGCAATCACCAGACCTACAGGACCTAGAAAACTAATTATCGCAGTAACTGCTGGACCAATCCATCCGCCTATTTTACTGAAAATATTCAGACCGCCTACTGCTACTTTAGCCAGCGTTGAAGTCTCAGACATGAAATACAAGGCTGAACTAGCAGCCTTAGAACCTCTAGCAATCCCAAATAAGGCAGTCCCTACTCTTGTAGCACTTTGCATTCCACCGAAAACATTCTTAGTAGTACTTACTGCACTACTTAGCCCAATTAAGGCATCCGTTGCTAATTTAGTCGTTCTTTGTGCAGTCTTAAACGCAAGAAATGCTGAAGCTATCGCTCGTATCTGTTCAGGACTTAGGCTTTGAACAACTTTAGCAAATGACTGGATAGCAGTCGAAGCAATACTTAAAGCTTTCCCGATCTTTTCGCCAAACGAAGCCATATCACCACCAGAGAGCGCTGACGCTACTTTCTTAATAGCTTCCCAAACTTCGCTCAAGGCATTCTTGAAGTCAGCGATTGCGCTTGTATTTGAGAAACCTTGCCAAAATTCCTTGATTTTAGCAACAGATGTACTCACGAACGACGCTATCTTCTCAACAATTGCGTTGAAGTCAATCTTGTTTAGAACCCCTTCAAGACTTGTAGCTAACTTATTAAAATCAATCTTATCAAGCTGATTCATAATTGCTTCAAGAGCCTTGATACCTGCTTTAGATAAGGTATCAAAAGCTGGCTTGAGTTTATTAGCTAACGTTTCTTTCAAACCGTCAAGCGCCTGGTCTATCGTCTTATAGCTCGTGGCCATGTCCTGCATAGACATCCCTGCACGTTTAAATGCTTCAGCGAAATCTTCGGTTTTGACTTGTCCTGCTTGAATTTTGGTAATTAGTTCATTGAGTGACAATCCCATTTCTTTGGCCACTGCACTCATACCTGCTGGTGCCTGTTCCATCATGACACGGAAGTCTTGCCATGAAATCTTCGGCTTAGCCAAAGCCTGCACCATTTGTTGAGACAATGACTTCATTGCCTGCTTAGGATTTTCAGCAGATGCAGCAAGTCCACCCATAGCCTCAACTAGTTCACCGCTATCTTTTCGACCAATCGCAGCCATCTGTGAGAACGTGCTAGCCATATCTGAAGCCGAGTAGATAGTTTTAGTCGCATAGTCCTGCATGGCCTCTTTAGCTTGGTTGATTTGGTCTTTGCCCCAACCTAGCTTACTAAGGTTTCCATCAAACGTATCCCATGCTTTTTTGGAACTGTTCAACTCTCCAACCATTTCACCCAGAGAGCCTTTAATGCTACCGACTGCTGAACCTATTGCCGAACCAACCAAGTTAGCGCCCAGCATTGATTTAAACATAGAGCTACTCTTGTTTGAAATTGTATCAAATGCAGACGATGTCTTTTGAAGTCCGTTGATAGCCTTTTGCAATCCGTTCAAAGTCGAACTCATTCCTTTGTCAACCGCGGTAAGCACCGCTTCGACTGAATAAGTTTCTGCCATTATATACCTCCTTCCATTACATATTTGCTCTCAGTAAGAGCTGTTTCTCTTTGTCTGAGAGTTGATACTTTTGCTTGTTAGTATCTTTTTTCTTGTAAAAATCACTGTATTTTCGATATAAAGGAGTTTTGCCGTCCGATTTAGTAGCCTCTACCTGTCTGGATAGCCAAGCAGAACGATGTAAGAGTTCATCTTCATCTTGCTTTCTCAACAATACCCCAGTCATTAACAAGTCGTATTCATACATTGTCATGCGACCAATCTCGTTCATGTCTGTGATATTCAAAAACCGGACACAATTTATAATGATTTCCTCAAACGTTTCAAGAGATGATTTCTCAATTATTTCTTGAGGCCTTGGTTCATCTCCGACATTAAAGACTTACCCGCGTTTGACTCACTCAGTTCTTGAAGTACATCATCAAACAATTTTTCTAGATCTTCATGTTCTTCAACAAATGTTTCAACATCAACCAATGAAGGTCGTGGGCTTTCTGTAACTGTTCCGTGATAAATAACATCAGCTAATGAAGCGATGTTTTTAGCGTACAATTCCGGGATTTTAGCAGATAGAGCCATGCCAAATTTCAAGCCTTGTTGCTCGATTGGATAAGCCTTGTCTAGCGAACGCACGAATTTAACACCGAATTTCACGTTATGAGTTTTGCCATTGATTACTAATTGCATTGTTTTTCTCCTTTTTCTAAAAAATACAATAAAAAAGAGAGGCGTGGACCTCTCTTAGTTGTTATCCGCCAATTCCTGGAACGCCAGAAACTGAAGTTACGGAACTTGGTGAGCTAGATGTTGTTTTAGTAGTATCAGCAAACTCATACTGAACCACTTCAGCTTGGCTATCGTTAAGAGTAGCATAACCATTGACACCAGTACCATTGACTGCAATTTCTAGCTCCAATTCAATCAAATCTTCAGCATTCTTAGTTTTCTTGAATGATGTCAAGTAACCTTGATAATAAGTTGCTTCGTACTTGTCGCCTTGTTTTTTAGCGTTCTTCTCAATTTCCCAAACTTCGACAAGCTCACCTTTATCCATAGCTTTTTCAAGTTTTTCAACCAACTCATCATCTTTCGCCATAATCGTTGTAGCAGTAATTGAAACTTCAATACCACCAACAGATTGAAGAACGCCGTCTTTAGTTTTGACTGAGTTAGCGTCACGGCTCTTTTCAGATGAGTGTTCAGTTTGGAATGCTAGTTTCGCACCGTCTACTTTGCTTGCTTCACTCAACAAGCGGAACAATAGAATACTGTCAATCCCTTTTTTTGCAATAGGCATTTCTTGCCCTCCTTTTTCTATAAAATTGTAAATACTAAACGAACACGACCACGTTTCAGTGGTTCGATTGTCGTGTTGTCGTCAAAAAGCGATATTGTAGACTGCGAAATATTCAATGCTAGATGATAACCATCTGCCTCGCTAACCTTCATCGCTTCAGCTAAGATACTCGAACACATATCCGATACTTGTTTACGTTTTTTACGGGTACTCCATACCGACAAGACCAACTCTACTGTACCTTTTACATCCGTCTTGTTCGGAACAAGATTGGTCGTCGTGTCCTCGAATTCAACGAACGGATAAGGAACGTTATCGTCTGGCTTGTAGTCGTATGTTTTATAACCCAAAAAAAGACAACGTTTAAATACGCTGTCAAAAACGGCTTGCTCTCTTGATTTCATTTAACCAACCTTTCCAAATCATTCTTAAAAAGTTTCTTCTGATCATCAAAAGCCGGTTTTATAAACGGTTGTGCGCTCATCTTGCGAGTCCCTAACTCAACATAAGCAGCATAGTCAGTTCCAGGTGCTACTCGATACTTAAATTTCTCTATCTTGCTACTGTTAACAGAGATAGAGCGTTTAGTCGCTCCTGTTGGTTTGACAAATCGCCTATTTTGACCTCTACCCTCATAGTGACCTCTAAACTTGGAAGCGTTGGTAATTGCTTTTTTCTGCATTTCAGTACCATTTTTTTCAACAATACGCTCCACTTCTTCCATTTTAGCTACTCTCTGTAACTTAGTTTGAAGTTTATCAAGGCCTTTTAGTTCAAATCGTAAGCTACCCAATAGAGTTGTCCTTCTCTAGATAGAATACTCTTCCAGACTGCTTATCTGCCCTGCATTTATAGCGTTCTTTTCGATAATTGAGATAAGTAAATGCGATTTTAGGTGCATTTTGGAAATAAACCACTTTTGAACCTCGTTTATATTCACCAAAGACTGCGACTTGCTTATCGATACCCAAATCCATAACATGAACTGGAACAATCAATCCTTCATCTTCGCTAGAAGTATATTCTCCTGTTTCTGGATTATATTCTTCTTGTTTCTTAGCGATAATCTCCACTCTTTCGTTATATCTCATAGCATCTTAAACCCCGCATTGAATGTTTTTGAGCAAACACGCTTTATCACACTATCGTATTCTTTGAAATCATCAGAGTTAAATGTCATAGACGTGCCTTCCAAGGAATGATTACTCATCCCTTCAGCACCAATTCTATTAAATCGCTTAATAATAACCTCGGTAATGATATACTCAAGGCCTTCTGGGACATCATCCACGCCTGCATAGGCTAAAAAATTAGCAGTTGTTAACATTGCTATGGTTGTTAGTAGCTTATCTTGAAGATTATCTTCAATCCCTAGCAATATCTTTGCTTGAGTGATATTTGCCATATTATCCCTCCAATACTGCGATAAGGTCCTCTTTGTTCAATGTTGAATAACCTTCGATATTACGCTCTTTAGCAATATCTTTTAAGTCTTTAACCGTTAAGTCACTATAATTAATAGCTTCAGTTTCAGCAGGCTTTTTTGGATGATGTCGTCGTAACATCATACCCATTAAGCACCTCCGAATTTAACGACTTTAGACGGGTCGTACAAGTAAACACCGTAGTGTTCGTCACCAGTGATAACAGTAGTTTTCTTGAGGATGTCACGGTCTGTTTCAATAGCTACATCACGTTTTAAGTTGAGAACAAATGCGCCGTATTTAGCGACATCGTCTGTATCTGTGCCAACAGCTGAAATTTTAACAAGAAAACCTTTCCCTTTATCTACTTTCTTAGAACGTACGATTTGAACACCCTTGAATTCACCGAACGTCCCAGATACAACGATAGCCGCACCGATTTCTGAACCACGAACCCACTCTTTAGCAGCATTTCCACGCAATGCAATAGCATCTTCAGGATTGATAAGAGCAACATAACGTGCGTCTTCTTCATCTGCAAAGACTGCCAAGGCTTTATCAAGTGCATCACCAGTTGTAGGCGCATCAGCTACGAATTGAGTAGCTTTCTTAGCTTCTTCAACTAAATCATTGTCTACTTTGTTAGCGATAGCCAAAGCGATTTGATGCGTAGCTTGACCAATTGGGTCACCGTAACCAGAGAGAACTGCTTCGTCTGTAAGTTCGATACCTTTCCCAGCTTTCTTAATGGTCATTGTAGACTTAGCAGTAGTCAATTGGTCTGGAGTAATCGCTTCACCCTCAGCGATGTCTTTGGCATCTCCAGAGTATTCCCATTTTGGAACTGTAATAGTTGTTCCTGGTTGCCCAACAAGTGTGCGCTCGACGAATGCGAGCGGTGTAAATTTAAGCATTTTCGGAAGTTTAGCTGATATCATATCAGCCATCACTTCAGGGTTAATCATCTGTGCAAGTTTAGTTTGTGTCATTGTCTATTATCCTTTCAATTTATGATAAAGTTCTGGGTTGTTTTGGATCAGTTCATTTCTACTTTGATAACCCATTCTGTTAAATTGTTCTTTGGTAATCTCACCAGCTGAAGTGTCTTCCATTTTCTTCGGTGTCTTACCTTTTAGTTTCTCGCTGACCTTTTTATCAGCAAGTTCATTCACCAAAGCTACAAAGCTTTCTACAGCCTCCTGCGTGCTCTCTGCGGTATCTTTGACAACAAGACCTAGGATTTTATCATCAACTACAATACCGCCCCCAGAAAGCATTTTAGAGGCTTCTCGCTCTAGTCCGCTACGATTGATTTTAGCTTCCAGTTCAGCAATGTATGCTCTTTGTTTTTCCTGCTCATACTCTGCTTTCTGGGCTTCGTTCATCTGACGTAGCTTTTCGGCTTCATCCATCTTGGCTTGATACTCTTTTTCAGCAGAACGCTTGGCCTTAGCTTTTTCTTTCTGAATGATTTCATCAAGCTGAGATTGTGTGAATGTTTTTTCTGTAGCTTTTTCCTCTTCTTGAGTGCTAGCTTGTTCAAGTTCAGGTTCAACTACAGTTGTTTTTTGTTCTTCTGCCATTTCAGGCCCTCCTTTTAAGTCCGAGTGGACTGATATCCTTGGCTTTTAATGTCGTCAAAGTTCGGACAGTAAAAAAACCGTACGGGGTTCCATACGGTTAAGTTTTATAATTCGATTCCTTCGATTTCTGATCGAACTTCTAGCCAGTATAAATACTGACCCATAGCGCACTTTTGTTTTTTTAAAACTTCAATTGAGCATTTTGGTTCAAAATTGAGCGTACCAGCTTCGTATTTGATAACCATTTTATGTAATTTTGTATATTTATCCTTAAGCGCATTGTATTCATCGATAAAACGTCTTTTCCAATCTTCCATATCTTTATTCCTTTCTAAAATGCGGTACTGTCGTACATCGACAGTTAGGATGGAATGGTGGTGCGTTCAATGCTGGAACCAACTCAGATACTTTAAATATCTTCCCGTTGAATGGTTGGCAAATCTGACACGCTTTTAATTCAGTCATGATTTCAAACTCTTCAACGCCATTCGCTTCATAATTAGCCTTCTGTGCTTCTGAATACACTCTGGCCGATTCTGTCACTGCTAACCGTCTAGCGTAGCCATAAGACACATCGAACTCTTTTCTAAGGTTGTTAATCAGAATGTTTGTGCCTCTGCCTCTTAACACGGTATCAGCAACGCCTTTCTTAACGATATCTCGCAACTCGCTTTGTCTTTCCCAAATCCTAGAAGACCACGTCGCATTGTTGAAATTAGCGTATATAATAGAGTCAGCAGATACTTTTGAACTTTCAAAACTTCCGAGTGTCATATTCAAGACACCAGCTGAAAACAGATTCTCGCGTCTGACAGACTCCGTTAAATGCTTGTCAATGATTTCAAACTCACTCAAAACCAAATCATACTGATGCAACTTGATATTCGCTTGAAGCACTTCTAAACGGCTTGTTTTCATTTTGAGATTATACAATCTCATCAAGTCATTCTCTGCCTTCGTGAAGTCCTTGTTTGTCACTTTCTGACCACGTTGTCTCAAACGATTAGCACGTTCGACCAGTTGCTTAGCTTTAAACTCAACGTTGACCATATCAAGCCTATCAGCTCTCTGTTTAGCTTCTAGCTTCGTGATACCTTCTTTATCAGCATACCTTTGCCAAAAACTATCAATTTCAAGTTTGATATTGTTGATATGTTGCTGATAGACACCGTGCAGTTGATAAGCGACTTTCTTATCTGCTAGCTCTCTGGCTCGTTCTTCTGCACGATATCTATCTTCCCAGTATTTATTCGTTAACATCTGCTATGACTTTCTTGCTATCGTCAAACTCAGCATCTGAGTAGATTTTCTGCTTTTCTAAGCGACTTTCAAGGTCGCCCATAGCTTCCTCTTCCTGCTCCATTCTCTCGATTTCCTTCTTCGGGTCATCAATAATAGATAGGACAGAAAGCTTAGTTTCTTCAGATACCTGACCAGATAACTGACCAACAATCTGAGCTTCTTCGAGGATATTCCTTGGAACGTTTCTAGTAAATGTGTAAGTCAAACCAGAGCAGGCTTCTTCATCAACTGCACTCAAAGGAACACTGAACACAATCTGATACAAGCGATTAAATGCAGATTGTAGCTTCCTATCTTTCATGCGTGCCAAGTTATCCATAGCCTGCAACTTAAAGGCTAGAGCAGTACCAGATGAATTCCCAAACTCAGATTCTGACATATTAGCAACCATAGAAATAGCAAAGATAGATTCTTTCAGTAAGCTGATAAGATTCTCTTGAGTCGTGTCTGAACTTGGTTTTTCCAAAAAGCTAACTTCAGGCAATGGCCCATCACCATTTTTCCAAAGATTGAAAATCCGATTCTCTCTAATCTGACTAGCGTCTTCATCTTGTAGCTCAACACCCAGCACCTTCAAGTAAGCATCTGCGAAATAATCTACATCATTCGCCTTCTCACTTGCTGCCTTATTCAGGGCGTTAATCAAAGTCTTAACACTTTCAAAAATACTTTGACGCTCTTCATTTTCAATCATTTCAACAACTGGTATAGAACTATAGATGTGCTGAGTGCGCTCACCAAATCTTACTGATCCACCAGTTGAAAAAGTAGCGTCGATGATTTCATCATTCGTGATAACCTGACCAATACCAGTGTTGTTATTCTCGTTGAAAGTATATCTAACTGCGAATAACGGGCGTTCTTCAATGCTGTTATCATGGACGATGAACATATTGATTGGACTGTTATAAGTCGCTCTTGTTTGCATGTTCTCGTCTTGATAAACGTAAATGAATGCGTGACCGAAAACACTAGACATCTTAGCAAGTTCAAACTCTGAATCTTCCATGTCATTTAGCTTACGGAATTCAGTGATGAACTCACTCACATCATCATCTTCATGCTTGATTTTGACAGGGACACCGATTTGATAACCTGTAAATGTGTCAACGATGTATTTTGCGTAATTAAAAACCAGACGATTGTCTGGTTTCCAAGTATCTTTTTTATGCATCTTCAAAACTTCGTGCTTCGAAAGATACATATCTTCACTTTCGATGTAGTTCTTGACTAATCTACTCATGTGAAGCTTTATCGCTTCGGTAACGACTTCTTCAGTGACTTCATCACTACTAGTCGTGATTACTTTCCTCTTGTTAACAAAAACTTTTGACAAGATTAGAAACCTCCTTTGAATAATTTGATTTTACTTCCTAGACCCGAATGTTGTGAGTAAATTGCATAACGTACCGCATCCAGCACGTCGTCATTCTCTTTCACTGGCTCGCCTGTTTTCTCGTTCCAGATGTACTGGTATACTTCATCTTTAAACTTACTGACCTTGTTCGAAACAACAAAAAAGCGCCCTGCTTTCATAAGCTTGGCTACTTCTTCAATACCAGATAAGACCGCTTTATTAGCGTTGAATGCTTTTAATTGCTCTCTTTGAAATCTTGCAACGTGTTCCGGTCGTGCGCTATCTGCCCAGAACGTAATATTCCCATATCGTTCCTTGATATTCTTAGCAAGGTCTACCCAAAAATCTATCTCTTTGTACTGATGAGCGTGTTCCTCTAACAGATAAACCGAACCGTCTGAGGTTTCTCCGATAACAACGATAGAACCAAAGTGTTCATATCCCCAGTCAACACCAGCGAAGGTTTTCGTAATATCATCAGGTATTTCTTTAATATACATACTTTCTTCAAAGTCACGATACACTGCACCTTCACCAATTACCCAGCGTCCATATATACCACGTTCTGTAAACATACCGCTTGGAGTTGTAGCAATTAAATTATTTATGTATCTCTGATTTAAAAATGTATTATCAAAAATAGTGAAATGATTTGAAATTATCTTGCTGCCGTCTGCTTTATCGATGTAATTCACTTTCAACCAATGTTTCGGGTGATCAGGGTTGGTGTCACATATAATTCTTGCTCCGAAACCAGAACAACGCTTTAATATTTCATCAAATACTTCTTTGTTAGCGAGTGTAGCTTCGTTGATATACGCTCCAAATGACGTCATACCACGGATAGCTTTCAAACCTGCGATTGAACCTGTAAATGTTGTAACAACATAAACACCAAAAAGAGAGAAATTCCCGTGCCTATCAAATCTAAAATCATGATTATAAGCATCTGAAATTTCTCTCAATATATTTGTTTGAAGAGTGCCCGAAGAAACCGCACCTAAAATATACATCGGATTCTTAACTCCGACCTTCTCAGCGTTTTTCTTGACTCGTTTTAATTCCATCAAAAATAAGTCATTATCTAGTTTTGTTTTACCAGCACGAACAGCTCCGTGATTGATCATCATGTACCAATCAGATGAAACAGATCTCTTCAAAATATCGACTTGTTTAGTTGTGTATAGTTGTTCAAGAGCCATTTCCCAAAGCGTCCTCCAGTTTATCAAAGTAATCAGACATTACATCTTCAGATTTCGCTCCACCTTCAAGCGTGATTTTGCGTTTTTCATTCTCAAGTTCAAGTGCTTTGATACGTTCTTTTTGCTCTTTCTTATCAAGCGAATCTTTCGCATCTGTTGTAGTTAACTTGCTGATTTGTTCAAATGCTCTAACGTTACCTTTCATAGCCTTCTGCATCATAACCATTGCAAGAGCCATTTCGTTAGTTGTGTCAAACCCCATATCTTCAAGTTGCTTCTTAACACTTGGACTTGCTACATCTGCTTGCAGAATCGTTTCAAAAGCCTTTTTTAAGTTTGCTTTTTTTCTTCTAGCTTTACCTGAGGCCACTCCTGCTTTTTTTGCATTTTCTCGGCGTTCGCTCGGAGTTCGTTCTGAATTTTTTATCAAATTTTGCTCATTAGCCATCGCCTCACTTCCTTATCAAAAAAATAAATTTAACTTACTTTCTCAGCAGTAAGTCCTGTCTCTTCTTCCCAACGTTTAATCGTCCGCTCTACATACACAGGATCTAATTCCATTGCATAGCAAATTCTTTCAGAACGTTCACACACCATTAATGTAGAACCTCCACCATTAAAACTATCTAGAATCTTGTCACCTTTCTTACTTGAGTTCAAAACACATCTAGCAATCAACTTTAAAGGCTTCATCGTCGGATGAATATCGTTTCTAACAGGTTTATCCTCGTAAAAGACAGTCGTCGGAGATGTATCCTGCATGGTCTTAATGTAAGAAATCAATTCGCTTTTTGTCATTTCTTTTAGATTTTCTTCATCTTCTTCAATGACAGTAGCTAGTGAGCGATTATCCACAAAATAGTGACTCGCTCCGTCTTTCTAACCGTATAGGCAGGGCTCATGTTTCCATTGATAGTCCTGACGACCTAACACAATAGCATTCTTTACCCAGATAATGGACTGCTTCAGTAACCAACCTGTCTCTTTTACTGCAGCTCTAAAATTTAAACCTTCCGAATCTGCATGCCAGATATAGAACGCTCCCCCTGGTTTTAAGTGGTTGTTTGCAACCGCAAATGCATCTCTTAGGAATTGTCTGAAACTAACATCATCCATGCTATCGTTCATGATTGTCATAGCTTCATCAGTTCCTCCTTGATAGGCCACGTTATAGGGCGGGTCTGTAACATATAGATCTATCACTGCGCCATCAATTAACTGTGCCATATCCTCAGCAGATGTGCTGTCACCACACATTAAGCGGTGTCGTCCTAGCTGATAAATATCTCCATATTCTACTTTTGGTTTCTCTTCTTGATTAATATCGACTTCTTCTCCCTCTTCTTTTTCTACTTCTTCAAAATCATCTAAAGAAAAGTCAATATCTTCGAACCCAAACATCGTCATATCAAAACCAGTGAGTTCATCTAATTCGCCATAAAGTAGTTCAACGTCCCAATCAGCAAGCTCTCCTGTCTTATTATCAGCAAGTCTAAATGCCTTAATCTGTTCCTCTGTTAAATCATCTGCAATAAGAACTGGTACAGTTTTTAGCTTTAAAAACTTCGCTGCCTTAAACCTTGTATGTCCGTTTACGATTTCTCCATCAATCGTTACGACAATCGGAACCTTAAAACCGAATTCCTTTATAGAATTGGCCACTGCTTCAACTGCTTGTTCATTGTTCCTAGGGTTATTTTCGTAAGGTCTTAGCCATTCAATCGGCTTATCAACAATCTTCACTGTTTCCCTCCTCCAAAAACCAAAAAACACACATCCAAAAGATATGTGTTTCTCGGGTTATATAGTCTTTGACTTTGTTTTTTACAGCCAATTCTGTAAAAATTGGAACGACAGGACTCGAACCTGTGACGTCTCAATTCCCCAAACAGGACTTAATCCGTCTACCATATATCCATTAACCAGCATGAGACTACTGCTTTAAGCGAGTGACTTTCGATAACTTATAGTTTATTATCTTGTCCACAAATATTCCTACTTGTATCACTCATGCACGATTGATTAGACCAATCACTCCTTACGTCACAAACTACTAAGCCATTTTTCAATTAACGAAGACCCCGCTAAAAGTCTAAGCTGCTTTACTCTTTGACTTTACTCTTATCCTTGCGAGACTTGAGTAGGCAATCTAATTGCCGAAGTACACTTTCATTTACGACGGGCGATGACTTTTGCTTTTTTGAGTTTTTTCTATCTTGAATAGCTTTTAAAATATAAAAATCATCTTTTATCTATCACAGACACGCATCGCCATGTGTTTCATTCTCTTTTGAAGAACCAAATGCACAGCGCCTGCTTGTTATCGATTGTTTTGCGGACAATCAACTCACCTTACATACTTTTGGGAGGCGCCCAATTTTTGTAAGATATGGTATTAAGCTCTTGTTGCACCTCGAACCAAATACCTCTTTCCTCTTATAGACTCGTTTCACAGCCAAACTGCCACGTTTGCATTTCCTCAGCACCTTGCCGTTGGAATCTCCCTGCTTTAACTTCGCCCACCTATTCCAAAACTGAAATAGTTAAGATTAAATTGCTTAGATTGACCATTGCTGGCAGGATGTTTGATAGATTTAAAAACATCCTTTTCCTGAGTTACCACAGATTATCTAGGCTAAGCCCTAAAAATGCAAGACGACTACTACCTTGCGTGTTAATTAGTAATCAATTTGAAAGTTTTCCTTTTTTTATTTTTTGTAGTCTTTACAACCTCTAGCGGAATCAAACCGCCTAGCTTATAACTTACCTAGGATATAAGTAGCTACGCATCCATGCGAGGTCCAGTCGCTACTGCAACTATTTTTAAGTTAATGAGTGATATATGAATGCTAAGCCTACTGCCTACCCCATTTTTGGGACACAAACACTCAAATGACAGCAGCTGGAATCGAACCAACTGGTCTAGCAGTAAAACGCACGTTTGGTAAAAAATTAAGGAGACCCAAACAACCTGCTAACCTGTCCTTACTGTCTAAGAGGCCGAAGCCTCGAAAAATAAAATGAAAAATATAAGGAGTTATCAATGAACAAAATAGAGAGAGGGGCTCGAACCCTCAATGTCTTTACGACACCCTGATTTCAGGTACCTCTCTTTTCAATCCTTGACACTACCATTCTAACAGATTTTTAGAACCGTGCTGTTCCAAAAAGTCCCATACGATCACTATGAGGTCAGATGACTTCTTCCAAAGCTAAGACCGCCTCATTTTTTAACCTGTAATAGGTTGTACGACTCATCTTCAAATCATAACAAACGCTATCAGCAGTGCCTTTGTTGATGTAAGTCATTCTTAATACCGCCCTGTGCTTGGGATTTTTAAGCCTGTTGATCATTCTACCTAATTCAAGTTTTCTGTTAATGACCTCTTTAGTATCCTGCTCTATAGCCTCTTTCATCACTACCAACTGAGTATAGATATCATCAACTTTTCTAGTCTGTCCACCTTGGACTTTGACACCTGACCACTTAGGACTTGAGAGCAAACCTGCCTCAAGCTCATTGATTTCATCTATACGGCTTTGGATGTCCATGTCAAGGTCTTGTAATTCTTTCAATAGCTCTTTAGCCTTGTTCACTCTCTATCTCCTTTGTGATATAATAATATTATTGAGATTATAGCTGAGACAGAGTGTGTCTTGGCTTTTTTTATTTTATTCTTTATTCGTGATCACACTACCTGCACCGTTAACAGTGACCCAGCCATGCTTCTCTCTGGCTTCTGCTTCTTTCATCCGGATAAGATTATCTGTGATTGAGTCTGACTTAGCTTTGTTGGCCTTGGCTTCACCTTCTGCTTTGATGATGCCTGCGTCTGCTTCTGCTTGAGCTTGAACTTTCTTGGTATCGGCTTCAACCTTAGCTTTCTCCTGTTCCTGCTTAGCTGTATCTATTTCCTTTTGTTTGACCGATTCATTTTTGATTGCTGCTTCAATTTCATCGCCTGCATCTTGGTCTGTGATGGTAAAGGATACAAACTCCAAATCGTAAGACTCAAATTTTTCTTTGAGAGCTTTATCAATCATTTCGTAAACTTCTGTACGCTTATTACCGAGGATATCATAAATGTCGTAATTTCCTGTTACAGATTCAATAGCACGCTGAACAGCAGGAGATACTACACTATTATTCACGTTTTCTAAATCTGTGTAATTAGAGAAGACTGTCATAGCCTTTTCTTTATTGACACGATATTTCACATCAATATTGGTATTGAGCCACTGACCATCTTTAGTCTGAGTCGTGATTTTCTCCATTGTTTTTGTTTGAACAGATGTAGATAAGGTGTAGACTTTGTCAATAAATGGCATTTTTAGATGATATCCTGTTTGCAGGGTATTTTCTTGCACACCTCCAATTGCGCTAACCTTAACTCCAACTGTATTAGCCGGGATACGCTTCACGGCCGTGAGACGAAAAATACCAAGTGAAGCAACAACTGCAACTGTAATGATACCGCCCTTAGCAAGTTTTGTAAGTGTTGTTTTTCCTGTTTCATGATTGTATTGTGTAAACATTATTTTTGCTCCTTTTTTAAATTATTTTCCCATCAAAAACTAGTGTTATTGTACCTGTACCATCTTTGTGTTTAGATACTAAAGCACGACAATCTGAGCCTAATTCAATACCCTCAACTGTAATACTGCGCTTTATCCTGTCAACATTGATGATTGTTCCCATTAATGTTTTAATTCTCATGTTCCATCTCCTCAATCAGCCAGTCAAGGTTCTTACGTGCTTTCTTCAGGTCTTCGAGACCGTTCTTTTCTTTGTAGCGAAGTAAATACTCGACTGCACTGCACCAGTGATGTGCTTCCATTTCTGCCTTGCCTTTGATAAAATTTCTCGTAACATCCTTCACTTCTAGACCATAAGTTCCGATGTAGTGGCTTGGTTTGTTTATATTGTCTGTCATGTTAAATCCTCCAAAAGTTCTTGGTTTTCATATACATTTCCCACGACCTCGCAATCAGTATGTCGTAGCCACAATTCACATCCGTGTTGTTTGGATTCAAGACGATATACTCCACCACGATGTCTTACAACCTCGTAATAAGTCGGTTCAGAATAGACATCCTTGGCCATTTTAACTATATCCCCCTCAAAGATTTCCTTGCCGTTCTTATCTTTGAGTCCTGTTGATTGTA
>CAUQVK010000024.1:0-22070 GCA_963521495.1 uncultured Streptococcus sp. | reverse complement strand
GTCGCTCCATCTTCATCGTAAACTGGCAAGAGCATTGGGTCCGGTTTTGGAATGTGTGGTGCGATTTGTTGAACCACTGCACGTTCAGAAACTGTATCTGATACCACTTCTACATCAAATTGTTTGAGGTAACGAAGACCTCCGTGAACTAATTTTGTTGAACGGCTAGATGTTCCTTCTGCAAAGTCTTGCATTTCAATCAAACCAGTTTCAAGACCGCTAGCTGCCGCCTGCAAGGCTACACCAGCACCAGTGATTCCTCCACCGATAATCAAGAGATCCAGAGTACGTTCTTGCATTTTTTTAATTGATAATTCACGTGTTTTCTTTGAAAATTCCATATTTACACACTTTCTAACTGAGTCGCTTTATTCTTCCAGTATTAGTCGTCTACTTCCGCAAAGACTTGAGTTGCTTTTACAGCCTTCTTCCAGCCCTTGTAGAGTTGTTCTTTGCGAGATTCGTTCATAGATGGTTCAAAGAGTTCTCCTGTCTCGTTCAAGAGTTTCAACTCATCCAAGTCTTTCCAGTAACCTACTGACAAACCTGCTAGGAAGGCTGCTCCTAGAGCTGTTGTTTCCAAGTTTTTGGCGCGTGCGATATCGATTCCCAAAATATCAGCTTGGAACTGCATGAGGAAATTATTCATAGCTGCACCACCGTCTACTTTCAAGACTTGGATAGCTGTTTGAGCATCTACCTGCATTGTGTCAATGATATCACGCACTTGATAAGCGATAGATTGCAAAGTCGCCTTGATAAAGTCTTCTTTAGTTGTTCCACGAGTCAAGCCAAAGACAGAACCGCGAGCGTTTTGGTTCCAGTATGGAGCACCTAAACCTGTAAAGGCTGGAACGACATAAACTTCATCGTTGTTATGCGAATCACGGGCGTATTTTTCAGACTCTGGTGAGTTTTCCACCATGCGAAGTCCGTCACGAAGCCATTGAATGGCACTTCCTGCGATGAAGATAGAACCTTCCAAGGCATAGTAAACCTTGCCGTTGATTCCGTAACCAATCGTTGTCAAGAGGTTATTTTCAGACAACTGCATCTCTTCACCAGTATTCATGATGATGAAAGAACCTGTTCCATAAGTATTCTTAACCATACCAGGTTCAAAGGCCAACTGTCCAAAGAGGGCCGCTTGTTGATCACCAGCCATACCTGAGATTGGCACTTGTCCACCATAGAAATGGAATGGGGCTGTCTTACCGTAGATTTCAGAGTTAGAACGAACTTCTGGCAGCATAGCCTTAGGAATGTTGAGAATTTCCAAAATCTCATCATCCCATTTGAGTTCTTTAATGTTATAAAGCATGGTACGGGCTGCATTTGAGTAGTCCGTCACGTGAGCCGCACCGTCAGTCAATTTCCAAACCAACCAAGTATCAATGGTACCAAAGAGCAATTCTCCTTTTTCTGCTCGCTCTTGAGCGCCTTCTACATGATCCAAAATCCAACGAACCTTGGTAGCAGAGAAGTAAGCATCGATGATCAAACCAGTCTTTTCATGGAATTTTTCCACATAACCTTGGCTTTTTAGTTGTTCAGCCAAAGGTGCTGTCTGGCGTGATTGCCAAACGATAGCGTTGTAGATAGGAAGTCCTGTTTTCTTATCCCAGACAACAGTTGTTTCACGCTGGTTGGTAATCCCGATTGCTTCGATTTGATTTGGCTTGATACCACTTTCGATGAAAGCACCCGCAATAACTGACTGAACAGAGTTCCAAATTTCATTGGCATTGTGCTCAACCCAACCTGCCTGAGGGAAAATCTGAGTAAACTCTTTTTGACTCGAGCTAACCTTCTCTCCTTTTTTATTAAAAATGATGGCACGAGAGCTTGTAGTTCCCTGGTCAATGGCCATGATGTATTTTTCTTGTGACATGTGCTGTCCTCCTGATAAAGATCTTGAGGTGTTTCCTCTTTACACTTACTAGTATACAAAATAAAGCGCTTTCTTGTTCATCAACTTTTTTTAATTTTTTAAAAAATGTGAGGAGATTGTGTGAATTTCACAAAAAGGCCTGGAACAACCAAGCCTTTTAAGTGAATAATAACTGGCGAATCGCTACCAAATCCTCCATATCCAAGTCATTTTTTAAATAATAAACTGGTGTCTGTTCCTTCTTATGAATCGGGTTATTGATAACCAGCAAATCATAATGCCGAGTTCGGTCATAGGCTTCAATGGTGATAAAACGATTGTATTCCAAATACCGTTTCAAAATGGCTGCCATCCTTGAAAAGACAAGAAAACCAGATGTCAAATCCAGACCAATCCGCATATGCTGGCCACCATTTTCAGCCATATATTCGATTAACTGGAGCCATTCCCAGAGAATTTTCTTATCTAAATCCGTCCCCTGTTGAAAGGCAGGCAAGGCATGAAAAATCTCCTCTGCCGTTCCCCTAAAATCATGTTCCATCAACAAATAAGGATGACGATTCTCTAACTGGTACTTGTAGCGATCCTGTAAAATATAGCCCTTATAGAGATAGACTTGAGCACAAAGCTGACTGAGTTCATAGGTAACGTGATCCTCTGTATAATCACCCAGCAACTCCTCCTTCTTCATTTCTTGAATCAATTGTGTCAGTAAATCTGCCAACTGCCCTCCAAAACCAAGGATATACTCCATAGTATGAAGGGGAAGAATACGATGGGATAGGAGGAAAGAGAAGAAAATCATCATCTCCCCATCCTCAGTTCCTAGAGGAAGATGTTGCCCAGCAAAAAAGGACGAAGCCTTTCTCAGCAAACGAAGGTAGAAAATATTGTCAAAATACCCTCGCATTTTCTCTTCTATGACTTGAAACTGACAGGCATTGACCCGAAGACGCTGTTGACTGATATGAGCCCAGAGAACCAAGTCCAATTTCTGACCCGAAGACAAACTTGCACCGCAGATTTCTTCTAAAGTGGCAATCTCCTGTTTTCTCTCTGGTTTCTGCATATGACCTTCCCATTCCTGACTCGACCAGACCTTGCGGAAAAGACAGAAATAGAAATAGCGAATCTGATGCTCTGGACCTCGCCAACGTCCATTTTGGATGGATAAGTCAAATTCTGACAAAATCTGATTTAAACTAGCTAAGTGGCGACCAAGCGTAGCCTCGCTAATCATCAATTCTTGAGCCAGCTGATGGGCTAAAAACTGTTGGTGGTGGAGAAGATAAACAAGAATCTGGTATTTAACAGCATTCTCCAAAAACAGGCTCCGAATATCTCTCCCCTTGGTCGCTGCACCGATTGACAGGCACAGATTTTCATCTTCTAAGGAGATGTTCAGTTCTAAGCCACTATCCAAAGCCTTTTCATTAAGCAGGGTGACATATTTGGTTAGAGTTGCTTTTGAAAATCCTGTTTCCTCCATTACAGCCTTGACAGTCGTCTGAGACTCTTGTAATAGAAAGGAAAGGATTGAAAATTGGCCAGATTCGGCCTTTTCCATCAAATCTCCTAAATACATTTGTTACCCCTTTCATTTTCTACCTTAAGCATAGCATAAATCTTACAAATGCTGAAATAATCTGTTTCTCTTTTTATTTTCATGCTGATTTCCTGGTCCATTATCCTAAAAATCAGCAAACACACGGCTCCCCCTTTGGGCATTTTTATGCTAAAATAGTAGCTATGGATAAAATTATTAAAACTATATCAGAAAGCGGAGCCTTTCGTGCTTTTGTCCTTGATAGCACAGAAACCGTCCGCACTGCTCAAGAAAAACACCAAACCCAAGCTAGCTCAACTGTAGCGCTTGGTCGAACTCTTATTGCTAGCCAGATTCTCGCAGCCAATGAAAAGGGAAATACCAAACTAACGGTTAAGGTGCTGGGATCTAGCTCTCTAGGTGCTATCATCACCGTCGCTGACACCAAGGGGAATGTCAAAGGCTATGTTCAAAATCCTGGTGTTGACATCAAAAAGACTGCAACTGGTGAAGTTCTAGTCGGACCTTTTGTTGGAAATGGTCAATTCCTCGTTATCACAGACTACGGTACTGGAAATCCTTACAATTCTATGACTCCCCTCATTTCTGGGGAAATCGGTGAAGACCTGGCCTTTTACCTAACCGAAAGCCAACAAACCCCTTCTGCAGTCGGCCTCAATGTCCTTTTGGACGACGAAGACAAGGTTAAGGTTGCAGGTGGTTTCCTAATTCAAGTCTTGCCGGGAGCCAAGGAAGAAGAGATTGCTCGCTTTGAAAAACGCATCCAAGAAATGCCAGCTATCTCAACCCTTCTGGAAAGTGAAGACCATATTGAAGCCCTCCTCAAGGCAATCTACGGTGACGAGGCCTACAAGCGTCTTTCTGAAGAAGAAATCCGTTTCCAATGTGACTGTAGCCATGAACGCTTTATGAACGCTCTTGCTAGCCTTCCAAGCTCAGACTTACAGGAAATGAAAGAGGAAGACCACGGAGCAGAAATCACTTGTCAATTCTGCCAAACTACTTACAACTTTGATGAAAACGACCTGGAGGAACTCATTCGTGACAAATCTTAATACACCTTTTATGATTGGCAATGTTGAGATTCCCAATCGTACTGTTTTAGCACCCATGGCTGGTGTCACCAACTCAGCCTTTCGTACCATCGCAAAAGAGCTCGGAGCTGGACTCGTTGTAATGGAAATGGTCTCTGACAAGGGAATCCAATACAACAACGAAAAAACCCTGCACATGCTTCATATCGACGAAGGCGAAAACCCTGTCTCTATCCAACTATTTGGTAGTGATGAAGACAGCCTAGCACGCGCAGCAGAATTCATCCAAGAAAACACCAAAACCGATATCGTGGATATCAACATGGGCTGCCCAGTTAATAAAATCGTGAAGAACGAAGCTGGCGCTATGTGGCTCAAGGATCCAGACAAGATCTACTCTATCATCAACAAGGTCCAATCTGTCCTTGATATCCCCCTTACTGTCAAAATGCGTACCGGCTGGGCTGATCCATCTCTTGCAGTAGAAAATGCCCTCGCTGCTGAAGCAGCAGGTGTTTCTGCCCTCGCCATGCATGGCCGTACCCGTGAACAAATGTATACAGGTCACGCAGACCTTGAGACCCTTCACAAGGTCGCTCAAGCTTTGACCAAGATTCCATTTATCGCCAACGGTGACATTCGTACGGTCCAAGAAGCCAAACAACGCATCGAAGAAGTTGGTGCTGATGCAGTCATGATTGGCCGCGCTGCCATGGGAAATCCTTACCTCTTCAACCAAATCAACCATTACTTTGAAACAGGAGAAATCCTACCTGATTTGACCTTTGAGGACAAGATGAAAATCGCCTACGAACATTTGAAACGCTTGATTAACCTCAAAGGAGAAAACGTAGCAGTTCGTGAATTCCGTGGTCTCGCTCCTCACTACCTCCGTGGAACATCTGGCGCAGCCAAACTCCGTGGAGCTATTTCACAAGCTAGTACCCTCGCTGAGATTGAGGCTCTCTTACAATTAGATAAAGCTTAAATTGATAAAACCCGTAAACTTCTATGAGTTACGGGTTTTCTTTGATTAGTAGAAAAGTTGAGACTCTGAAACTTATTATTGAGCTAAAGAAACACTAGCCACCTTGCCATCTGCACCTGTTGTAATTTGAATGATTTTGCCTCCACCTACTTCAGCGTTATACTTACCATCATCCAGAGTATAAGAATAGCCTTTAAGAGAATAGTTTTCTTTCTTTCCATCAGCAGTTTCTACTGTAAATTTACCACCTGATGACACAGTAATCGTTTCACCATTTGCTCCCTTCCAGTTACCAGTCGCAGCTGCAAAATTACCATCGACCATAGTTAACACACCCTTATAACGTTTGTTACTTTCTGCCTGCTTGTCTTGAAGTTTACGATCAGTTGTTGGGTCATAAGCTGTTTGCTTAGCAGCAGTTTGTTGAGTAGCCACATCTTGTCCCCTTCTTTGTTCGGTTGCTGATGTGTTTGTTGCTTGTGTTTGAGTTGCAGTTGTTGAAGATACCTTCGTCTTTTCAGATGTTGATAAACTTGACGATTTCTGAGTCTTGCTTTCTTTGTTAGAAGAAGCTGCTTTAGTACTAGATGATTGGCTTGTTTTAGCAGAACTGCTTGCTTGAGTTGTTTCTTTTTTATTTCCGCAAGCTCCCAGTAGTAAAGTTGATGCCAAAACAGTCGCTGTCATCAATTTAATATAAGTTTTCTTTTTCATTTTTCTACCTCTTTGTAATATTTTAGTAATTTTGTGAAATCTTTTTGTAATGTTATTGTAACATTGTTCTTTAAATCTGTCAACTACTTATATAAGCAATTTTAAAAATCTTTAATAATTTGACTACATTTTCTCCTCCTACTCTTCTATTCGTAATCTGACAGAAAAAACAGAAAAAAATTCCTATTTTGAGTAATATTTTTAAATCGCTCTTGTGTAATCGCTTGCATTTTTTTGTCAAAGGAATATAATAATAGTGAACTAGGATATAGGAGGTATAGGTTTATGTCAAACAAGTATTACAAATATCTGCCTTGGTTGATTGTGGCAGCTATTGGCTCTTATAAATCCGCAACTTACTATGCGCGAACTGTATTTGATGTGTTTTATCTGACTACAATCTTTTTGATTTTCTATATCGCTTTGTTAGTTTTGCATGAGAAATATCTCAAGTATCGATACAAAGACTTCTTTACTCACATATTGAGTAATTCTAAGAAGGATAGCCACCCATAAAAGTAGTCGCAAGAGAACTTTCATCTCATGACAGTAAATAAAGAGGTCGGGAACTTTTTCCCGGCCTCGCTTTTTATTTCAATCGATAGGTTTTTCTTGGTTTCTTTTTAGGTACTCGTTTGAGTCCGACTTCTTCTACATATTCTCCGTATTTTACGAGAAAGTTATTGCTGACGATTGGACGACCTGGGTTGATAAGATTGACCAGTTCAGTCCCTTCATAGACAGTGAACTCCTCCTCCAGCAAATAAAGGAAGGTCGGATTCCAGTCGAGACGGCCTTGGATTCGTTTGATGGATTCTTGGATAATGGCATAATGGTCAAAAGCGAAGGCTTGCTCCTCCAACTCCACTCCCTCTAAGAAGCACTTGCCTGTCTGAAAATCAACATCTACGAAAACGACATCCTTGGCATCGTCTCCTGCTTGAACAAGTTCTAATGCACGACTAGGCAAATAAACCAAGTGGGCAATGGTCACTGTCCAGCCCCGTGGGTCACGGCCGGGGGTCGATACGGTCATCAATTGCTCAATTTTTTCCAAAGGAAGATCGAGATTGACTTCTTCTCTCACCTCACGCTGACAGGCATGCGCAGCATCTTCGCCCTTGTCCATAAATCCTCCAACTAAGGCCAAACAGTTTTGATAAGGGTGAGCCTTGCGACGAATTAATAAAAGCTTGATCTTTCCTTCAACAAAGCAGTAGGCTACCATATCCACCGTCACACTTGGTTTTTCGTATTGAGGTAGTTCCTGCTTGTAGTACCAGTCTAAAAACTCTTCCTGACTGGCATGAATTTCAAAATATTCTTTTTCCGTCATCCCTGCTGGAATCATCGTGTCCGCCATTTTATGCCTCCTTACGAACTGCCTTGGTCCATTGGTACCAACCTACTAGACTATTGAGTGTGTAAACCCAGTACATCCCTTGGATGTGGATATTTTCACCCCACCAGAGGTAGATACTAAAGAGATTGGTTGCAATCCAGAAAATCCATTGCTCACGGTAGAGACGTGTCATCAAGAGCTGACCAACACCATTGGTCGCATCGGTAACACTATCACGGAAAGGGCGAGCACTATGGATACTTTGGTAAGCTAAGCCCATACCAATCCAAATGATAGCAGTCAAGGCCAAGTACTTGAGCCAGTCAAGCACAGATAATTTCTTGGCTTCAAAGTGAGATTCTTCTGCTTTTCCTTGGTCATTTATACGGTTGGACAGCCAAGCATAGAGACCAATCGGCTGCATGACAAAGAAGTAAACGGTCGTCAAGACTTCACCATAAAAAGTCGCATTCATAGCCAAAATCAAATAGATAGCAGAGTTAATGGCCCCAAAGAGATAATTGCTTGCACGCCCTTCTGCTACCAAGATAACACAGACAATCCCAGTCCAAGATGCAAACAAGCTCATCCAGTCATGACTTTCTGTATTTTGCGTGAATTCCAAGATCAAGGGAACACTTGACAGGACGATGAGATACAACCACTGGAAGAGACTACGGCCGACAAAGAGATCTTTCCAGAGCAAGTGCATGATTCCTGCAAAACCGATCTTACGGGCTTCTGCATGGACATTTTTAAAGTTTTCGATAAATTGTGTGATTTTTTCAGTTAATTTTTTCATAATTTTCTCCTAATCTGCTTGGTAAATGGCATCAATAGCCACTTTTGCTGCTTCATAATTTCCTAGATAATCCTCAGCTAGATAAACTAGTGGAATGTTTGCTAAGTAGCGCTCTCTCATCTGGTCCAAATGCTGGGAAAAACTATGACGAATATGGTCTTCTGCCATGGTCATATCTCTAAAGCCGTCATTGACATAGGAGCCGACAGGTTGCACAAAGAGAATCAAGTCCCATTTTTCCTTAGCCAAGATCGAGGCAAAGAGATTGTCAAATGTTTCTCCTGATAAGTCCTCTTGATCCTCAGTCTCCATGTAATAATCATAGTAGCCCTTGGTTACTAAGGAGTTGGTGTCTGCTATCACCAGTCCCCTATTGGCATTGCTATCGATTAACTTAGAGGTCTGGTCATACTGCCCCAACAGGAGATAATAGTAATCTTTTGGAGTCAATTCATCGTCGCGGACATTGTTTTTGATCTGGTACTCACGTGCGTATTCCAGACTGACTGGTGCATCGTAATACCTTGCCAAATCCTTGGCTAGAGTGGTCTTCCCATTGCTGGCACTTCCCATAATCAACACTTTCTTTGTAAACTGACGTCGGAAGGGTTGAGCGATATATTTCCAATATTTGCTTGGATTTTCTCGAATCATAGTCGCTGAGATACCAAACTTTCTTTCTTGCAAAACAGTCTCAAAGCCACGATTTGATAATTCTTGCTGGTAGTCTGCTTCTCCCACAAAGAAAATTAGTTCTTGCTGGGTTTCATCATAGGAAATCTCCAATAACATCTGGTCCAACCACTCCTGCCAGCCCATAGGGTAACGGGTAAGATTGGTTTCATCTAATTTGCAGACAGAGGTCAACTCGTCATCACGAAATGTCTCTCGGATATAACGGAATCTTTTTTGAAGCGTTAAGCCTACCTGCTCCCCTCGGTCTCCCTCATAGCCTGAAACGACAACCCAGACCTGGTCACACTGCCGCTTCGCTCGCTGGATCAGATCGATATGACCTTGATGAAGCGGAGCAAAGGTTCCAAATACCACTGCTGTTTTCTTTTTCATAAACGCATTGCCTTTTTATAGTTTTTGATATTTTTGTTATATATGTTTTTATTATAAACTATATTTTTGTTTTGTCAATAGTTTTTTATTGTTTTTTATAAAAAAGTAGCAAAAAAGAGAATCAAGATTGCTCCTGATTCTCCATTTTTATGCAATATCAAATTTTAACTGGCCTGCTTTAACACCAATCTTAAGTGTGCTGCCTGCCACTAATTCTCCCTTGAGAAGAAGTTCTGCCAACTTGTCTTCCACTTCTGTTTGTAGGGTTCTGCGAAGTGGACGAGCTCCCATCTCTGGGTCATATCCTTGATTGGCCAACAATTTCAGTGCTGAAGCTTGTAATTTCAAGTCAATACCTTTTTCAGCCAAACTTGCCACTAAAGGTTTGACCATAATCTTCACCACTTCCTGCATATGGTCACTAGATAGGCTATGGAAGACTACCTTTTCATCAATACGGTTGATAAACTCAGGTCTATAAGCTTTTTTCAGTTCTTCAAACATGCGTTTTTCCATATTTTCCTGGTCAAAGCGAATGTCCTTAGCTCCAAAGCCGACGGTTTTATCATCACGAAGGGCTGTCGCACCAAGGTTTGACGTCATGATGATAATGGTATTAGAAAAGTCAACCTTGCGTCCCTTGCTATCGGTCAAGACACCGTCATCCAATACCTGCAAGAGAACATTAAAGATGTCTGGGTGAGCCTTCTCTACTTCGTCAAAGAGGAGAACGGAATAGGGTTTGTTGCGAACCTTCTCTGTCAACTCCCCACCTTCTTCATAACCTACATAGCCCGGAGGAGCTCCATTGAGACGGCTGGCTGCGAATTTCTCCATATATTCACTCATATCAAATCGAATAAGGGCTGATTCGTCGTCAAAAAGCACTTCTGCCAGAGCTTTAGCCAATTCGGTCTTTCCGACACCTGTTGGTCCTAGGAACATAAAGGATCCAATTGGACGTTTGTGACTGCGAATACCAGACTGATTACGACGAATAGCACGACTAATACTAGAGACAGCCTGATCTTGCCCGATGACACGTTTATGGAGTTCAGCTTCAAGATTTAAATATTTCTTAGCATCTGTTTGAGTCAATTTTTGAACTGGAATTCCTGATAAACGACTCAGGGTGGTCAAAATATCAGCCTCTGTCACCAAGTCTTTATAGACTGGTACTTCCTCTTCTTTGGCAATCAACTGGGCTGCTTGTTTCCACTTACCATCCATCAAGGCCTTGTCAGCTGGACTCAATTCTGATTGGTCTACTTTAGCATTTTTAGCCTTGTTTTGTACTGTTGCAGCTGCTTCATCTAGGAGGTCAATAGCAGAGTCAGGTAAATGTCGACTAGTTAAATAGCGATGAGCCATCTTAACAGCTGTTTCAACCGCATCATCCGTGATTTGCACACGGTGATGCTTCTCATAGGTTGCTTTCAAGCCTTGCAAAATGGTCATGCTGTCTGCCACACTTGGCTCTTCAATCGTCACCTTAGCAAAGCGACGAGAAAGAGCCGCATCTTTTTCAATATGTTTTTGATATTCTTCTTGAGTAGTTGCACCAACTGTTCGCAAAGTTCCACGAGCTAAGGCTGGTTTCAAAATATTAGCCGCATCCAGTGTCGAATCAATCCCACTACCTGAACCCATAATGGTGTGGAGTTCATCGATAAAGAGAATCACCTGTCCATCTTCTTCAATATCCTTTATGATATTGTTCATGCGCTCTTCAAAATCCCCACGGAAACGTGTCCCCGCAACGACATTCATCAAATCAAGCTCTAACACGCGCATCTTAGCCATTTCCGCAGGCACATCCCCACTAGCAATACGCTGGGCAAGACCAAGCGCCAGAGCTGTTTTCCCGACACCAGCATCTCCAACCAAAACAGGATTGTTCTTTGTCTTACGACTCAGAATCTGAATCATACGTGAAATTTCCTTGTCCCGACCGATGACTGGTTCTAACTTGCCAGAACGCGCTTGCTCTGTCAAATCATGCGTATAGTCCTCGAGACCACCACTCGGAGTCTGGGGCATGCCCATCATATTAGCCATAGAATTTTGCTTGTCAGCTACTGTACGATGGCGTTGGCGTAGAGCCTTGAGATCTTCACGAGTCCAGCCTGCACGTTCTTCTAGATTTCGACGTAGGGCAGCAATCTTGACCTGATCTTTCTTGTCTTCATAAGAAAAACCAGCCCTCTCCAAGATACGAGTTGCCAAGGCATTCCCATCATGCAAAATCGCATAAAGAACATGCTCGGTTCCCAAAATTTTAGCATGCACAACTGACGCTACATACTCAGCTTCTGAAAAGAGGACCTGCAAACGATGAGAGAAAGGTAATTCCTTAAAGGTTTCGTCCTTACTATAGTCCGTTTCAGTCAATTCTAGAGCAACCTCTTCCAACCGATCAATCTCATAAGGATAGTCATTTAAAGTAGCCCCCGCCACACTGTAGCTATGATTTGCCATAGCAATTAGCAAATGCCATGACTCCAGATAATCAGCTCCAAAGTGACCAGCCACCATGTAGGCACTTTCGATACATTCATTCAACGCTTTTGAATAGTTCATCTTACTTCCCTTTTCTATCTACCTCTTGTAAAAGCTGTCGGAGCATATTCGCTCGCACAACTGGAGCTTCTTCTCCTAAAATGCGATCAACAGCTACCGCCAATAGCAAATTCATCTCTTGCTTTGTCAACAAATCCTGCTCAAACAAGAGTTGCAAAATATCTTCATAAATTTCTTGACTAATTCGCTCACCAACCGAATAAAGCAACTCGCGGAGCATTTCATGGTGATTTGAGAACTCAATCCGCCCAATACGAATATAACCTCCGCCACCACGCTTACTCTCAACTAGATAGCCTCTACTTTCTGTGAAACGTGTCTTAATAACATAATTAATCTGGCTAGGAACAACTTGAAAAGTATCTGCCAACTGGCTCCGTTGCAATTCCACGATACCAGACTGATCTAAAATAGCCTTGATATAGGCCTCAATATGATCTGATGTATTTTTAAATCTCATAGCAAAGCCACCTCTTTCTTTTAACCTTGACTATCTTTGACTATTATACCGAAATTTTCTCATTTTTAAAAGAAAAAGGGCGCTGGTAAAGGATAATCTTCACCAACTCCCTATTTTTTTACTTATCTAAGCCTAATTCTGCCAAGATTTGACGTTTATAAGCGATTTTCTGAACTTCCTTGTCCTCATCTTCATACCAGTCTAGTTTGACCTCTGAGACAATCTGCCCAGGGCGATTTTTCAAGATATAGATGCGATTGCTGAGACTGAGGGCCTCCTCGATACTGTGAGTAATAATCAATGTCGTCAGTTGCAACTGCTTGTGAATCTCCAGATACCAAGCATGGAGTTCCATCTTAGTCATCTCATCCAAGGCGCTGAAGGCCTCATCCAAGAGAAAGAGTTTGTGCCCAAAAAGGTAGGTACGAAGCAAGGCCACACGCTGACGCATCCCACCACTGAGTTCATGAGGGTATTTATCCCTTACAGCCGTCAACTGAAAGGTCGCAAGAATTTCATCCGCTCGGGCAATAGCTTCTCCCTTATCCACCTTTTGAATCAAGAGGGGAAGAATAATATTACCCAGCACCGTCTTGTGTTCCAAAAGCAAATCCTTTTGCAACATATAACTCACGCGCCCCTTGGGATTTTCTTCACCGTCAAGGACAATTCTCCCTGACTGGACTTCTAAAATCCCAGCGATTAGATTGAAGAGGGTGGTCTTACCAACACCACTAGGACCAAGGATAGAAACCACTTCACCTGAGGTGACCTGCAGATTGATATTCTCTAAAATCCTCTCATCCTCATAGGCATAACTGACGTGTTCTAGTCTAATTTCTGTCATTATTTCACAAATTCGTTAGTGAAGCCTTTGTCTGTCAAGTCTTCTTTAAGGATACCATTTTCTTTATCCCATTTGTAGAAGGCATTCCAGCGAGCTGCATCAAATTGTCCCCATTTTTCCTTGTCGCTTGCGTATTCTTTTGACAAGTATTTTTGAGATTCGATGACAAAGTCACGTTTTTCTTTGAGCTCAGGTGCATTCTTAATCAAGATATCTGCAGCTTCTTCTGGGTGTTCCATAGCGTATTGATAGCCTTTTTTGATAGCTTGGATGACTTTACGTGCTTCTTCTTTGTTATCTTTGAGGTAGTCGTTGTTAGCAATGACGACTGGTGAGTAATAGTCAAATTCTTTAACGTAGTCTTTCAAGTACATAAAGTTAGCATCTACACCTTGAGATTTAGCAAGGATTCCATCCCATCCATAGTAGATCCAAGCAGTGTCAAACACTCCATTTGCAATTGGTGTGATTGAGTTTGAGTCGTTGTTTGGTACTTTTTCGACTTTATCAAAGTCCCCACCTTGTGACTCTACCAAAGTTTTCAACATAGCAAGTTCAGTTGGATCATTCCATGTCCCGTATTTCTTACCAACCAAGTCTTTTGGACTAGCTACATTGTCAGATTTACGAGAGATAATTCCTGATGTATTGTGTTCAACAATAGCTGCAACGGCAGTGATTCCTGCTCCTTTTTCCAATTTTTTAGCCATGTAGTCTTGGAAATAAACTGCAAATGGAGCTTTCCCATTGATAACCAAGTCAGAAGAACTTTCTTCTGGTGGAAGTTTCAAATCTACATCCACTCCAGCTTCCTTAAAGTAGCCTTTTTCCTTAGCTACATAAAGTCCTGTGTGGTTTGTGTTTGGTGTCCAGTCTAGGATAAAATCAATCTTCTTAAGCTCTGCTTCCTTATTATCCTTAGAAGCACTTCCTTGACCACAGGCCACAAGTACAAGAGCTACAAGAGCTGTTAAAACAGTTAAAAACACTTTCCATGTTTTCTTCATTTTCTTTCCTCTTTTCTTTTTCAGAAACATTCTTATTCTACGAACGTTTCCATTTAATAACATATTTCTCGCTGATATCGACCAACTTCATACCCAGAAGACTGATAACCGATACCAGAATAATAATAGCGAACATGGTATCATACTGAAACAGTTTCTTGGACTGAATCATATAAACACCTAGTCCTTCAAAGCCTCCCAACCACTCAGATACCACTGTTGTGATAAAGGCGTAGGAGACACTGACCCTCAGACCTGCATAAAAGTAGGGCAGACTGACAGGGATTTTAAAATGCCACAGGATTTGCCAAGGATTGGCTCGCATCAGACTAAACAAGGTCAGCATATCCTTGTCACAATGCCTAAAACCGTCCAAAATGCTAACAATAATAGGAAAGGTTGTCGTCAAGATAATCAAGACTATCTTGGGTAAAATTCCATAACCTAACCACAAGACTAGGATAGGTGCTATAGCTATAGTAGGTATCGTCTGCACAACCACCATCATGGGGTAAATCAGATCATTAAGCCAAGAGAGACTATCCATGAGAACAGCCATGAGACAGGCAATCAAAACTCCTAAAATCAAACCCAATAAAGCCACTCTCAAAGTTGCCCAACTATGGTGCCAGAGAAATTCTCTGTCACGCACAAAGGACTGGAGAATTTCAAGAGGTGTCGGCAGGATAAACTTAGGAAGAAGTTTAAGAAAACCTGCCAACTGCCAGAAAGACAAGACCCCCAGAAAGCCTAATAAGCTAATATGCCGTCTCATCATACTTTTCAAGTTTCTCATCAATACTTAAAATCTCTCCTACATTTATTTTCACATTGGCAAACACATTATCTGCCTCCTGCCCTGCAACTTCTAGCGCTTCTTTGAGAATACGCATAAGCTCATCAAATTCCCCTTCCAAGACCGTTTCAAATGGAGTTACAACCATAGTCACTCCTTGAGTTTGTAGATAGGCAATCACTTGATCGATAACCGAAATCCGGTCAATCCCCTGAGATAAGGGCAAAATTTGCAAGGCAATGCTTGCTTTCATAAAAAATCTCCTCCTCTCAGTCCATCTTTTGACAAAAAGAAAAACCTTTTCATATATGGAAAAGGTACAAAATATGACTAAGTATCCTTACCTACGCTGGCATTACCCAGATCAGGTGCGGTCGAAGTTTAACACTTCCTCTCAGACTGTACACAGACTCCCATATATTATACGGACATATGATAACGTAAAATAAGAATCTTGTCAAGGAAACTGCTTACAGAAAAGAGTAGGAAAAATTTCCTACTCTCATTTTCTATACTAGGGCCCCATCACTATTGACACGATAACCATCAATTGTTGTATTGATAGCTAGCTTACCTGACGAATATGAATAGTACCATTTACCTGATACCTTATACCAGCCCGTTTTCATTGCACCTGAGCTATCAAGATAATACCATGAACCATTTTCTTTTAACCAACCTGTCTGCATTTCACCAGATGGTTTCAAATAATACCAACTAGAGCCATCTTTTAACCAGCCCGTTGTTTTAGTACCATTTGATTTGAAATAGAACCAACTACCGTTTACTTTCTTCCAGCCAACAGTAGAGGCATTGTTAGAGCTGGTTGCCGAGTTAGTTGCTGAATTAGTTGTAGAATTCGTTTTTGACGAAGCAATAGCTTCTAACTGAATATAACGACGATTCCCGCTATAAGAAATATAACTCAACCACTTGTAACCATCCTTTTCAATCACCTGATCATAATGAACACTCTCACCTGGATCATAATAGGCAAGAGCAGTTGCAGTTGATAATGGTTGATTTTTGATAGCAGCTTTTGCTTTAAAATAATGAGTTCCTTTTGTTGAATAGGAAGGCTGAATCGTTACAACTTGACTGTTTGACACTTCATTAGAACCATTTGACTCATTCTTAGAATTGCTTACTAAATCCTTAGAACTATTTGATACCTTTGTTGAATTACCAGCTAAATCTTTAAAATGAATATACCCCGTCATCTTGCTTGCTTTTACAATTCGTTTATTATAATTCCCCTTATAATCATAGTTGTATTCCTCAATTTCTATATTATCTCCCATCACATTTGAAACCCAAGCTACATGCCCATAGCTCCCTGCTGTAGACCAAGCAATGGCTCCAATAGCTGGTTTATTATCGACACGATAACCTTCACGACGAGCACGATATCCCCATTCATTAGCATTCCCATAAGCTCCTGGCAGCTCAAAACCATTCACACTACTCAAACGAAATGCTGCAAAAGAAGTACACTGGCGAGAATACATGCGCCACTTATCAATCGTCTGGCTCCCATTTTTATAATAAGCAGGATAATCATCTCCACGAGCATAAGAACTGTTAGCATGAACACTTTCTCCAGCTGACAACATCAACCCTACTACTAAAAAAGGAACAACCTTTTTAACTGACTTTCTAATAGAAAACCCTGATTCTGATACTTTAAATGGTGAATTATTCATTCTTCCTCCTTGAAAAATAGTATAAATCGAAGATAACCTTCACATAAACTATTCGGAGAAAAAATAAAAAGTGAGAAAAATTTCTCACTTTAATCAAGATAATGAATCAAATTCTTTTCTGTAAGGATATCCGAGTAAGTAAAGGATTCAACATAAACATTCGCTTGTTTATCTCCTTCAACATCCCCAAATTCAACAATAAATAGGGATGGATAAACCTCAATTAACTTACCCAATCTATTTTTTTGTCGCTTACGGCCATTTTCGAGAGTCATTTCAACGACTTGTCCCTCATGCTCCTTAATTTCTTCTTTAATTTTTTTCATCTTTGCTACATCTGTAAATGCATCTGACATCTTATTCCTCCCTCTTTGAGATACTTGAAAATTTATTGTATTCTTTTTGGAAAATTAAATCCACAGTCCCACGAGCTCCGCTCCGGTTTTTCTCTATGATAACTTCAATCTTGTTGTTGGGAATTTTGTCTTCCCCTTCACCGCCACGTTCATAGTAATCATCACGGTATAAAAAAGCTACGATATCAGCATCCTGCTCGATAGATCCAGATTCCCGAATATCAGACAAAACTGGTCTCTTGTCCTGACGTTGTTCAACACCACGAGAAAGCTGACTAAGAGCTATTACAGGTACCTTTAGTTCTTTTGCAAGAATTTTCAACTGACGTGAAATTTCTGAAACCTCTTGTTGGCGATTTTCTCGACCTGTTCCCGTAATTAGTTGAAGATAGTCAATCAAAATCAAACCAAGATTTCCTGTCTCTTGAGCCAATTTACGAGCACGTGAGCGAATCTCTGTAATCCGAATCCCCGGTGTATCATCGATATAGATACTTGCATTCGCTAGATTCCCCTGAGCAATGGTGTACTTTTGCCACTCCTCATCTGTCAATTGCCCTGTACGGATAGAATGTGACTCCACCAAGCCTTCTGCAGCTAGCATACGGTCTACCAAGCTTTCCGCACCCATTTCGAGCGAAAAGATAGCTACCGTCTTATCTAACTTAGTTCCGATATTCTGAGCAATATTCAAGGCAAAGGCTGTCTTACCAACCGCTGGACGAGCCGCTAAGATAATCAACTCCTCCTCATGAAGACCCGTTGTCATCCGATCCAAGTCACGATAGCCAGTCGCAATGCCTGTAATATCTGTAGTTTGTTGAGAACGAGCTTCCAGATTTCCAAAGTTGACATTTAGTACATCACGAATATTTCTAAATCCGCTTCTATTAGCATTTTCACTAACATCTATTAAGCCTTTTTCAGCCTGAGCTATGATTTCATCCGCAGGCTGAGATGCCTCATAAGCTTGATTGACAGACTCTGTCAGCTTAGAGATCAAGCGGCGTAACGTCGCTTTTTCAGCAACAATCTTTGCATAATACTCCGCATTGGCAGAAGTTGGAACCGAATTAACAATCTCAACTAAGTAAGATAAGCCCCCGATATTCTGCAAGTCCCCTTGATCGTCCAGAATCCTACGAACAGTTGTTGCATCTATAGCGTCCCCACGGTCTGACAAATCAACCATAGCCTGGAAAATCAAACGATGGGCATACTTAAAGAAATCCCGAGACTCAATATATTCTCGAACAAAGACAAGTTTACTCTCATCAATAAAGATAGCACCCAAAACAGATTGTTCAGCTAAAATATCTTGGGGTTGTACTCGTAACTCTTCTACTTCTGCCATTTGACTTTCCTTCCTTTTACAATCTTGTCAAGAAGGTCTAAACTTACCCTTCCTTCACTCGAAGATTGATAACACTTGTGACATCTTGATAGATTTTCACAGGTACATCAATCAAACCAACTGCTCGAATAGGAGCTTGCACTTGAATATGACGTTTGTCAATCTTGATTCCAAATTGTTTTTGCAACTCTTCAGCGATTTTCTTATTAGTGATAGAACCAAAAGTACGGCCATCTGGACCAACTTTTTCAACAAACTCCACAACAGTTTCTTCTGCCTCAAGTTTCGCCTTAATCGCTTTTGCTTCAGCAAGCATTTCAGCATGGGCTTTCTCTTCAGATTTTTGTTTACCTCGAAGCTCACCAACCGCTTGAGCAGTTGCTTCCTTCGCTAGATTCTTTTTGATCAGAAAGTTTTGTGCATATCCTGTTGGGACTTCCTTGATTTCCCCTTTTTTTCCTTTTCCTTTTACGTCTGCTAAAAAGATTACTTTCATTCTTCTTTCTCCTTTTCCTTTATTTCATTTAATACAATTTCTGTCAGTTTTTCACCTGCTTCTGACAAAGTTAAATCCTTAATTTGAGCGGCTGCCAAATTAAAGTGACCTCCTCCTCCCAGCTCTTCCATAATTCGTTGCACATTGATTTTACTACGACTACGAGCTGAGATAGAGATAAATCCTTGAGTATTCTTAGCCAAAACAAAACTCGCTTCAATACCTGACATAGCTAATAGAGCATCTGCTGCCTTACTAATTACAACCGTATCATAGCATTTTGAGTCCTTAGCCTCAGCTATCAATACATCTGATCCTAATTTATGCCCTCGTAAAATCAGTTCATTTACCTCACGGTATTCCATAAAATCCGTTGCAGCAATTTCTTGAATCGTCACACTGTCACTTCCTCGAGTTCTGAGATAACTAGCTACATCAAATGTTCGACTAGTAACTCGTGACGTAAAATTCTTAGTATCCAACATCATCCCAGCCATCAAAACACTAGCTTGCATACGACTCAGACGATTTTTCTTAGAATTTTGGAACTGAATCAACTCCGTTACCAACTCACACGCACTACTTGCCCCACTTTCAATATAAGTGATGATAACATTCTCAGGAAAATCTTGATCTCGTCTATGATGATCAATCACAATGGTTTGTGTAAACAAATCATAAAATTCTTTCGACAAGGTCAAAGCTGTTTTCGAGTGATCCACCAAAATCAGTAAAGAGCGTTTGGTAACCATTTCTATCGCATCTTTAACCGGTAATAACTTGGCGACACCCTCTTTTTCTAAGTAAGTCACAGCACGTTCAATATCCGGTGACATCTGATCTTTGTCATAAACAGCATAGCTATTTGCAGTGATATTACTTGCAAATAACTGCATCCCAACAGCTGAACCCAAGGCATCCATGTCTAGATTTTTGTGGCCAACTACAAAGACCTGATCGACACTACGAATCTTATCAGAAATGGCTGTCATCATGGCTCTGGTTCGTGTACGCGTACGCTTGATTGATGCAGCAGAACCCCCACCAAAGTACACAGGATTTTTGGCATCATCATTTTCCTTGACAACTACCTGATCGCCACCACGAACTTCAGCCAAGTTCAAGTTGAGCAAAGCAACCTTCCCAATCTCATCATGATTGCCATCACCATAAGAAAAGCCCATACTTAATGTCAAAGGTAATTGCCTATTCTTTGCTTGTTCACGAAATGCATCAATAACCGAAAACCTGTCACTCATCAAGCTCTCAAGAACCGTATAATCCGTAAATAAATAAAAACGATCCATACTCACTCGACGAGAAAACATAGTATGTTTACTAGCAAATTCTGAAACAAAATTAGCTACAAAACTGTTAACGTTACTAATATCAGACTCAGATGTTTCATCCTCTAGATCATCATAGTTATCAACTGAAACAATCCCGATAACTGGCCGACTCGTTACCAACTCTACAGTTGCTTCATATTCTCCAGAAACATCAAAAAAGTAAAGAACCCCAGATGCTTTATCCATATGAACGGCGTAACGTGTCTCACCCAAGCTAGCATAAGAACCCGGATTTCCTACAGAAGCCTTGATGACAGTCTGAATTAAATCAACACCAATCTCTCCCTCTTCATTGGTCAAAATTAGCTCAGCATAAGGGTTAAGCCACTCAACCTTACCGCTAGATAAATCCAATTTAATGACTCCGACGGGCATCTGCTCCAACAAACTAGTCAAACTCTCTTCAGCTTGGTTGTTTGCATCCTTTATCTCTTCAATTTCGCTTTCTTCATACTCTTTTTTTTCTAGCATAAATAAATACAAATAAAGAAGTATAAATAAAAATAAGAGACTGATTATAAGAAAATTACTTTTTGAAAAAATAATCAAAGTTGTTAATATCCCGAAAGCTGTAATTCCTAATAAAATCACAGAAATGGGAGGTAAATAATTTTTTTTCATTCTAAACCTCTTGCGCATTATTATATCATAAAACCCCTTAAAAAGCGACTTTTTAAGAGAAACTAGCTATCCATATATCCAACTTTATTAATGAAAAATTTCTATAAAATGAGCTCTCTCGATCTACTTATACATCTCCTACATGAAAAATAAAGGAGAGAACCAAGCTGATTCTCTCTTGTACCAAATTAAATACCTGCATCTTTGAAAAAGTTAAAAAAGAGAAGGTGACAAAACCTTCTCCTTTGTACTATCTAATCATTAGTTTTTGCGTTTTGCAAATGAAAGAGCAGTAAGAGCCAATCCAAGGAATCCTACTGATGCCAATGCAGCACTTTCTTTACCACCAGTGTTTGGAAGTTCTTGTTTAGCTTCTTCTTTAGCTTCTTCTTTTGCAGCTGGTGCTTGGTAAGTATTATCTTGGCTAGTTCCTGCTGTAGCTGATCCTTGAGCTGGCGCAGCTGGTCTGTTAGCTGGTGTAGCTGGCGCAACTGGTAATTTGTATTCAGGAACTTCGTTAACAGGAGCATCTGCAGCATTTACTCCACCAGTAAATTCTGGTACTTCGTTAACTGCAGGTTTGTTAGCAGCTAATATAGCGAGAGCTTCTTCAAGATCAGCTAATCTAGCTTTCAATCCTTCGATGTAGTATGGTTCTGCACCATTTTCTTCCCCATCTTTGATTTGTTCTTTAAGTTGATCAATTTCAGCTTGAATTTTTAATTTATCAACATTACCTAACTCAGGAAGAGCTGGTTGAACTGGAGCTTCTGCAGGATTTACTCCACCAGTAAATTCTGGTACTTCGTTAACTGCAGGTTTGTTAGCAGCTAATCCAGCGAGAGCTTCTTCAAGATCAGCTAATCTAGCTTTCAATCCTTCGATCTGGTATGGTTCTGCACCATTTTCTTCCCCATCTTTGATTTGTTCTTTAAGTTGAGCGATTTCAGCTTCAAGTTTTAATTTATCAACATTACCTAACTCAGGAACGTTATTAATTGGAGCTTCTGCAGCATTTACTCCGCCTGTAAATTCTGGTTTTTCAGCTGGAGCTGGTTTTGGAGTTTCAGCTGGGGCTGGTTTTGGAGTTTCAGC
>CAUQVK010000023.1:0-22480 GCA_963521495.1 uncultured Streptococcus sp. | reverse complement strand
CAACAACTTGCAACGGAGATATAGAGAAAGATATAGATACAGAGATAGAGAAAGATGTAGATAAAAATTCAATCGAAGTCATCGTGGAAGAATATCAATCTCGTATTGCTCCGTTGGATGGAACTCAATTTGAAATCTTGAAAGAGTTCATCACATTGGATGGAATAGAAGCGAAAGTTGTTCTGAAAGCAATTGGTCTTGCTGCTGATAATGGTAAAAGGAACTTTAGTTATATTAGAGCGATTTTAACCAATTGGAAAAACGATGGAGTTTTGACTATCGCAGCAGTTGATGAACGTGAGCGTGCTTACAAAGAAAGCAAAATCAGCAAACGTCCAGGTAATGAAAAATCAAATGTTCCTGAATGGTCACAACCTAACTATGTAAATACTACGAGTGAGGAGACCAAGAAGGACCTTGAGCAAAAGAAGAAAGAAATGTTGGAAAGACTTGAGAAAGGAAGAAACTGATGTTTATTTTGAAACATGGAACAAAAGAAGAAAAACCGTACTTGATGTCTGCTAGTATCGGTGTGACTGGAATAGATATCTCTTTTTCAGAAGAGAGGGGAGCTATTCGGTTTGTTTCTCGTGCGGTCGCAATGCAGGTTGCCAAGGCGCTTAGATCATTTGGGAATTTTTATGTGATTCAGGTGAAGGGATGAAGAAATTCTTAAACGGTGACTGTATGGATATCATGAAACAATATCCTGATGATTACTTTGACCTAGCTATTGTCGATCCGCCATATTTTTCTGGACCGGAAAAAAGGAAATTTTACGGACGGAAAATCAGTCCAATAGGTGTCAGCAGACTCTATGGCGAAACCTCAGAGTGGCAAATTCCAAACAAAGATTATTTTGATGAACTTTTCAGAGTATCTAAAAATCAAATTATTTTTGGTGTGAACTACTTCGATTATTCTTTTGGTTCTGGTCGTATCGTTTGGGACAAAGTTAATGGTCATTCAAGTTTTTCAGATTGTGAGATAGCATACTGCAGCTTACATGATAGTACACGTCTGTTTCGCTATATGTGGAATGGTATGATGCAAGGCAAGTCAATATCTGAAGGTCATATTCAGCAAGGAAATAAGGCATTGAATGAGGTTAGAATTCATCCGACACAAAAGCCAGTCAACCTTTACCTCTGGCTCCTGCAAACTTACGCAAAAAAAGGCGATAAAATACTCGATACTCATGTCGGTTCAGCAAGTAGCTTGATTGCTTGTCAGGAGTTGGGTTTTGAATATGTCGGTTGCGAGCTTGATGAAGCTATTTTCAATCTTGCTCAACAGAGACTTGATGCTTACGAGAAGCAGTTGAAGTTATTTTAGGAGGTATCGATCATAAAGAAAATGACAGTCTGGGCTCTCTTCGATAGTGGGAATGGTTCTTACTTCAAGGGTGCTAACTCTCTGAATAGTTCAGGGGGGGCGAATATTGACATCTATCCAATCGGAATAGATATAGAAAACAAGAACAATCATTTTATAAATTTGAACCTTGCTGACTATGGGCGATTGTTTGGAGATAACACGCTCTTTGACGTGTTAGACAAATTACCAAAACCTGATCTTATAATAGCTAGTCCACCATGTGAAAGTTGGTCAAATGCTTCTGCAATGGAAAATGGGAATGCGTGTTGGAAACGCAATGATGTCTCTGATAGCTTGTTTGCTCCACAAGTAAGACCTTCACCGTTCACGATCAGGGCAAATCAGGATTACGAGTCAGCCTATATAAATTATCAGTACGACAGGCAATTTTTAAAAAGGGTCAATGGCGAGCTAACAGCTTTCAACACAATAGAAATCATAAAAAGATATAGACCACAATTTTGGGTTATCGAGAATCCAGCAGCTGACAGATTGTGGCCCTACATTGAGGATATTATTGGATTCAGAATTCCATGCAAAAACCTAGCTAGATACAATAATTATGATTATCCTTTACAAAAACGGACGATTTTTGGAAGCAATATTGAACTTAATCTTAAGAATAAAATTATCAAACAGGACATAGAGTGGAAGAACTTCTCAAAATCATACAACGAGAGATCTAATATACCTGAAAAATTGGTGTCAGAAATTTTCGAAAAAATCTACAAGGAGTTTTGCAAAGATGATTGAGCTCTACTTCATTTATAACGGTCACCGCAAGATACTCATTGGGAGTTTTGGCCACATACATAGCGCAATCAATGAACTAAAGAAACATCAGGCTAGTTATTCAGCAATCAGTCATCCACGATTTCGGAAAAGCATGAGTGGTGAGAACATCAGGATTGACTACGGATCAGTTGACTGCTACTACTTGATTACGAAGAAAACGGAGGAAAAATAAGATGAATACAAAAATGAATTTGGAAGGAAAGGTTCAACAGTGGTTTGTTGACCGAAATTTACATGAAGCAAATCCAGTCAAGCAGTTCTTGAAGCTCATAGAAGAGTCAGGAGAATTATTTGAAGGTATCGCAAAGGATAAATCTGAACTGATTTATGATGCGCTCGGAGACATCCAGGTAGTTTTGATTGGACTTGATCAACAAATCAAGAACGGCGCTCAGATTTCAGCGAATCAACAGGAACTTGAATTGCTGCTGATGGTTTCTAGCTTGGGCAATATCGCTCAGAAGCTATACGCTCATGTCTGTCACAATGAGACACAGATTCCGTTAATCAAAGCAGACTTGATGTTTCTTGATAGCGTGATTAGTACGGTTTCATTTTGCAATGGCACTACAGCTGAAAGTTGCTTAGAAGAAGCTTATGAAGTTATCAAGGACCGCAAAGGTAAGATGATCGATGGGGTGTTTGTCAAAGAGGAGGATTTATAAAATGAAAAAACTAGGTATTGTTTTAGGTGCTGTATTTGTAATCGTTGTATCGCCATTTGTGGTTCAGTATGGTTGGAATGAAATCATCACAACGATTGTCCCAGTTGGTAAAATTACAGTCTGGCAAGCATTAGGGATAGATGCACTACTATCTTTCATCTGGCCTGTGATATCTAGCAAAAAAGAATCTGAAGAGGATTATTCATATGCTGTAAAAAGCAGTATTTCGAAAATCATTACATGTGCATTTTTAATTTGGCTAGCTAGTTTGTTCTTGTGAGGGTATTCATGAAAAATTTAAAAATCCTATGTGTTGTTTTACTCGTGTCCTTACTCGTAGCATGTCACCAGATTTCGAGTGGGACAGTGGTAGATAAGTACATTGATGAACCTCACACAACGTTCATACCTGTTATGAATGGTAAAAGTTCGGTACTTGTGCCAACCAGAACCAAAAGAAAATACATTCTGGTTGTTTCAGGATATGCAGGTAATAAGCACGTTGAAGAAACATTTGAAGTGACAGCTGAGGAATACAAATACTATAAAATTGGCAATACTTTTATAAAAGATGCCGTTTTAGAAAATGAAGAAGGAGAAAGAGAATGATTGATCAAATTCAAAAAAAAGATTCAAGGAATTTATGGCTGGACAGTTAAAAATGCTGAAATAATAGCACCACCACATGATTTACCAGATGCTGTTAAAAGTAGAGTCGCTTACTTTAGGGACATGGCTGAAGATGGCATGACATTTATGGGAATTATGGAGTGTATATTTGCTGACAAAAAGCCCGAAAGTTATGATTTCGGAGCTACAAAGGATTGGTTGCCGATGTCTCAAGAATTTAATGATTGGGTCGGTAACGCTTATAATATCGCGCAAATGGAAATAGCTGTATATCTTATTTATGGAGTTCGAAAAGAGGAAAACAATGATTAACAATGTCGTTTTAGTAGGCCGCTTGATTCGTGACCCTGAGTTGCGATACACACCATCAAATGTTGCAGTTGCGACATTCAGTTTGGCAGTGAATCGCAGTTTTAAGAATCAGGCAGGTGATCGTGAAGCTGATTTTATCAGTTGCATTATGTGGCGCAAACAGGCTGAAAACTTTGCAAATTGGTCAAAAAAGGGCGCTTTGGTTGCTGTAGTTGGCCGCATCCAAACTCGTAGCTATGATAATCAGCAAGGACAACGTGTCTATGTGACGGAAGTTGTAGCTGAAAGCTTTCAGATTTTGGAAAAGCGAGATAAGACTGCGAACCATTCGAGTATGGAAAATCAGATGCCACCAAGTTTTGGGGGAACAAATCCCATGGATATTTCAGATGATGATTTGCCGTTTTAGGGAGGTGTGAAGGATGAACAGACTAAAACAATTAAGAAAAGAAAAAGGGTTGACTCAGCAGGAATTATCTGAAGCAATAGCTGCACCAGCTCGGAGTATTCAACGTTGGGAAAATGGAGAAAGCCAAATCAAAACGAATAGAGCAGATGAGTTAGCAGATTATTTTGGAGTAAGCGTAGGATACTTGCTTGGTTATGAACCTGAAAGTGAGCAAGTTAGCAATTATCAAAAAATAAAAATTTGCTTCTCTAATGGTGAAGAACTTAGTTTTCTAGTAAGAAATTTTACAGAAAAAGAACTTACGAAGATTACTAGTCAGTTCAACAATGGAAATTTGATGAGAATTAGAAATTTGTCTGTCAACCCTAAGAATGTCAATTATTTTTTTGTTGATGATTTTGAAGGAAATGAGGAATTTGAGAATGAACATACAGGGACTAATTGAACGCTATGAAAAATTTAAAGCTAGCAAGAAAAATGACATCGGTTGATTTAGTTTTGAAAGACTTACGGTCTTTAGACGAACCAGAACCGTTTCCGTTCAAATTAAAAGATGTCGTTCGTCGAATTAGAGGGTTTGACCCAACGACACAGGCAAGATGGCTTAACGACATCCTCAAAGAATTAGGAAGCGACTACGGTTCAATAAAATATCGTGAGGGTTACGAGCAAGGTAAATTTGAGGGAGAATGGGTTGGCAATCAATTGAAGGATGCTGATAAGATTCGGCAAGAATTGAATAAACCAGTGATACCGCAGTTTGTGGCGGATTGGATTGAAGTATGTAAAGAACATCTTACAAGTTCTCTTTATCTTGCTATGACTCCAAGTTTTTTGAAATCAAATAACCAAGGCATTGAATTAACATTATGGATCAAAAAGAACGAAGAAACTTTCGCTAGAGCTTGGCTTGACGGATACACAGTCGAGAAAGAGAAGCGGTATTTGGTGAAGATGAAAGGTATTGAAAAAGAAAAATGTTATCTCAACTATAATTTTGGTGGAGTCTGGTTGTTTTATAATCAAGAAAATTTCTATGGATATCGAGCACATCACACCCGCAAAGAACTTGAAGAAGCTGGGTTCGGATGGGTTTTCGATTGCCCAGGTATCGAGATCGAAGAGGTGGAGTGATGGAAAATTTAATGTTTTGGGGAATGATTGTGATTTCGTCGTTAGTAATTGGTATGTCTATTTATATCTTGATAGCGCAAGCTTGGTTTAATAACGAATTGCAAAAGAAATATAACGAACTAAAAAGAGAATTAAGAAGAACTTTCGGATGGGAGGAATACAACTGGGCAGATAATTTTGAAGGATACGCACGAAAAGTTGAAAAACTTATTGAATTTAAAGAAGAAATTGAACGGCTTGAAATTATCAAGAAAGCGTTAGATGCTCAAAAGCTAGAAGATTTACAAAAAAAGAAAGAGCTAGTAGAACGTGAAATCGAAAAGATTGAAAGTTAAGGAGGTCACAGATTGAAACGATTCATAGCAATCTGGATCCTGCTGTCTGCTGGATTAAACATCTGGCAGATGAACAGGATTGCAGAACTAGAAGCAAAGCGCCCGATTGTCGTCTACAAGGCTGATAATCAAGGCGCAGAAATCAAAGGCAGAGTCGTCCATAAGGAGAAAATAGGCGACATGCACACAATCACAGTACAGAACTACGGCATTTTCGTAGTTACGCAAACAAGCTACGAATCTATAAAAATAGGAGATGAGGTAAGATTGTAATGACAAAGTACAAGAAACCAACTTACATCATCATTCAAGAAGCAATGGCAGAGCGCATTAGATTTCTGGAAGATGAACTGTATGAAAGGGCCTATAAGGATATTGAGAAACTAGAAGCTAAAAATGATTTCTTAAAAGGTCTTTGTAACAATCAACTTGAAATCATCATGGATTACGAATGGAAGCAGATGCAAGAGCAGGCTGCATTCATAAAAGCTAATACCAGGAAATGGAGAGCAAGATGCAACTAAGATTGAAAGAATTTAGAGAGGACCTATGTCTATCTGTAGGACAGATGGCAAAAGAAACAGGTGTTTCACAAAATACAATTCATTTGTATGAACGAGGTGGATATCCGTCGATTAAGCAAATCGAAATGATTGCTAAAACATATGACGTGAATCCTGCTTGGCTTGTTGGGTGGATAGATGATGAAATGATGCCTGCAATCCAGGTAGTTGAAAAAGTAGTCTACAAAGAAAGCCCAACAGCAAGATTACCAGATTATCACAACAACAATAACGATGGTAAGCTTATCAAATGGGTTAAATCTAAAAGATACATGGGAGGTAAGGTTTGGGCAAAAAGAATCTAGTAACAGCACGAAGAGATTATCTCGAGTTTGAACTCAATGATAAATACTTACAGATTGATAAATTGATTGGTCAAAGAAGACATGAGTTAGAACGATTGTATGAGGTTAAGCATCTTACTGTTCCTGGCATTGACGACACAGGCTCAAGTGGGAGTGGGACATTTGTTAATAGGTCCGAGAATTTAGCAATCGCATACGCAAGTGATCCCATGGTTTTAAGACTAGAAAATCTTCAAACAGCAATTTCTAAACTACTCGATGTACTTGAACCTGATGATAAAAAAATCTTTCATTTGAAATGGGGAGAACATACCAGATACGATTGGATTCAAGTTTGGCATATCATGGAGGATGGTGACACTGGGTATCTATACAGACATAGTAAGCAGATTTACAGAAGGCGCGAAGTGATTCTAGATACACTTGCAAAGTTATTGTTCATGTAACTTGTCAAAAAAAAGTATAGCATTGACAAAAAGAAAATGATAGATTGATACTATCCAAAGCACTGAGAAAATCTTAGTGCTTTATTTTTTTGTGAAAGGAGCAAAACTATGAATATTGTTGAACCGTTACGAGATAAGGATGATATCCAAGCCATGAAGGACTATCTATCATCTTGGAATGAAAAGTATTACATGTTATTTCTTTTGGGAATCAATACAGGTTTTCGCGTTGGGGATATTCTCAAACTAAAGGTTAAAGATGTTCAAGGTTGGCACATTAAAGTTAGGGAACAGAAAACAGGGAAATACAAGAGCATTAAAATGACAAGGCCACTCAAGAATGAATTGAGGGAATTTGTCAAAGATAAAGAATTACATGAGTATCTATTTCAGAGTCGTGTTGGAAAGAATAAGGCGCTCAGCTATAAGACGGTATACTGGTTTCTTAAAAGAGCTGCTGAAGACTTAGGCATCGATAATGTCGGAACTCACACGATGCGAAAAACATTTGGCTATCATTACTACAAGAAGTACAAGAACGTTGCAGACTTGATGTCATTATTCAATCATTCAAGTCCAGCAGTCACACTAATTTATATTTGTGTGAGGCAAGATGAACTTGATACTAAGATGAGTAATTTTAGCCTCTAATATTTTTTTGATTTTTTCAACTATCCATAACGAGGAAGTTTCTAGTTTATATTTTGAATAGGGCCTGAAGCATTGTCCGTATTAGTTTTTGAGTGTGAAACAAAATTGGATAAAATATAAGATATAACTAATTCAACAGGGATATTTTACATAAATTCAAAACTCAAAAATAAATCTTGTCAAAAAAAGATATAGAATTGACAAAATGAATCTGATATATTTGTATCATAAAAAAAATCCAGAAGTTGAAGGGACTGCATAGGCGATGGCTTATTTTAAAAATCCTAAACACTCTGACTGGTTTAGAACTTGGCAGATTAAATTCTACAACTCGAAACCTTGGATAACTCTGAGAAATAGAATCAGAAGTACAAAGCGTATGCGTTGCGATATGTGTGGACGTTTAATTCATAGCAAGAGCATTGTTGACCATATCATAGAGATTGATGAAACTAATTATCAAGATGAGTCTATTACTCTCAACGAAGACAATCTGCAACTACTTTGTCTCGAGTGTCATAATACAAAAACATTTCAAAGTAAAATAAATTTAAATTTAGAAAATCGGAATATTAATTTATTTTGATTTTTTATTTTTGAATTTTTTATTTTTATCAGATCCCCCCTGTTTAAAATTTTCACACACCCAAAATAATAACGGTGTCAATCCTCTTATATACCTCTCCCCCAAAAATGACGAAAATTGATACAAGAAAGGAGCATGATTTTGAAAATCAATGAAGTTTTAGAAAAGCTAGGAATAAGTCGTGCTACCCTCACCAGGTATCGAAAAAAGCTAGGCATATTTGAAGAAACTCGGTCGAATATCACAAAAAGTCAGTTCAAAGAGTTAGAAAAGCTTGCAAATCAACGACAAAAGTATACAAGAGAAGAACGTGTTGAACTCTCTCGTAAGACTTTTAAGTTGATTCCAAAAGAAAAAATGCTTGAAATCAATGACAATGATTCAGTAGGTTTGAAAAATTTAAAAACTCAATACAATCATAATCAAAAAGTGATTGAAAACTTCCAATTGGAAATCAATAAAGTCATCAATGACGGTGAGCTACCTGATAAGTATTTACTTGATGGAATGGAAAAGTATCAAAAGCTAAACATGCAGATTATGTCAACGATTGAAAAGCAAAGTCCACAGGGTGATAGCCTCAAAGAAATGATTCAGGAGAAGTTGGCTCGATATGGTTGAGATGAGATATTTTGATAAATATGCTCAGCTGGTCTACTCAGGGAAGATTCGTGTTTGTGAACTTACGATGAAGTCGATTAAACGAGTAGAGAGGTACAAGGAGCAATACATCTTTAAACAAGAAGAAGCTGACAAACGGATTGAGTTCATTGAGGAAGAGTGTAGCAACACTAAAGGTCTTGCTGGAAAGTTACGCTTGGCTTTGCCTCAGAAGGTCTGGTTAGAAACAACGTGGGGTTTTTATCATACAGTTGAAGTTACAAAAACAGATCCCGATACACTTGAAGAATATAAAGATTTTGAAGAAAGGCGTCTCATTCATGAGGTGCCTATTATTGTACCTCGTGGTACAGGAAAAACCACCCTTGGTTCTGCCATTGGTGAGGTTGGTCAGATTATTGACGGTGAGTGGGGTGCTGATATTCAGCTTCTAGCTTACAGTCGTGAACAAGCTGGATATCTGTTTAATGCTTCTAGAGCTATGCTGTCGAACGAAGAGAGCTTGCTACACTATATGCGTGAGGCTGACATACTACGGTCAACTAAACAAGGTATCTTGTACGAGACAACTAATAGTCTTATGTCAATCAAGACTTCCGACTATGAAAGCCTTGATGGTACTAATGCTCACTACAATATTTTTGATGAAGTGCACACTTATGATGATGACTTCATCAAGGTTGTGAATGATGGTTCGAGTCGTAAGCGAAAAAATTGGATAACCTGGTACATCTCCACCAATGGAACGAAACGGGACAAGCTTTTTGATAAGTATTACAACATCTGGGTAGATATTCTTGATGAAAAGATTGTCAATGATTCGATCATGCCTTGGATTTATCAGCTGGATGATATTTCTGAAATTCACAATCCAGATATGTGGCAGAAAGCTATGCCTTTACTCGGTATAACGACTGAGAAGGAGACGATTGCCAAGGATATTGAAATGAGCAAGAATGATCCAGCACAACAGGCTGAGCTGATGGCTAAAACATTTAATCTCCCTGTTAATAACTATCTTGCTTACTTCAGTAATGAAGAGTGTAAGGGTTGGTCAGATAAGTTTGATAAGAGTTTGTTTGTCGGAAATGAGGAGCGGAGTGCTCGCTGTGTGCTTGGTGTTGACTTGTCGGATGTCAATGATATTTGTTCGGTCTCATTTATGGTCGTGCGTGGCGAAGAGCGTCAGTATTTGAACAAGAAATTCATGCCACGTCATACGATTGAAGGACTTCCGAAAGAACTGAGGGACAAATATGCTGAGTGGGAGCTTAGTGGACAGCTTCATGTTCATGAGTTGGACTACAATGACCAAGCTTATATCTTTGAAGAGTTAAGGCAGTTTATGAGTGAGAATAGAATCTTACCAGTTGCAGTCGGATATGACCGCTGGAATGCAAAAGAGCTTATCCGCTTAATTAATGACTACTACGGAGATATATGTCACGACATTCCACAAACGGTCAAGAGCTTATCCAATCCTTTAAAAGTGTATAAAGAAAAAGCTAAGATGGGGAAAATCATCTTTGACGATCCTGTGGCAACTTGGAACCACGCAAATGTTCGTGTCAAGATAGATGCGAATAACAATGTATTTCCAAATAAAGAAAAAGCAAAAGAAAAGATTGACGTATTTGCTAGTCAGCTAGATGCTTTTATCTGCTACGAAAATTTCAAGGAAGACTTGAGTTATTACTTTGATTGAGGTGAAGAATGAACAAATATATAAATAATCTAAGAGAGGTTTTTGCTAGGATTTTCAGACCAAGTAATAGAAAATCCACAAGGACCTATTTACAAAGAAATTTGAATTATTGGAGAAGAAATTCGATTTACTTAGACAATATCTACAATAAGATTTCAACAGATACTGCACAAGTTCGATTTAAGCATGTGAGAATCACTCGAAATCCGACTGGAGTTGACAAGATGGAGTGGTTTGAAAATAGTGATCTTGCAAATGTTTTATCTTTCTCTCCAAATCCTCTTGAAATACCAGTTGTATTTTGGGCAAATGTAACAAGAGCTATGCTGAAAGATGGTGTTGCAGTCGTTGTTCCACGTTGGGAAAATGGTCGACTGATTGAAATTTGGCTTGCCAAGAAAACCATATCATGGACTGCAGAGAGAGTTGAAATCATGATTGATGATGTAGAGATTGAGCTACCTATTAGCGATGTCTGGGTTTTTGAGAATCCTAAATTAAACGTGACAAGTCAACTAAATCAAATCACAGAATTAATTGATATTAATCTTGATGCGTTAACTGAAAAGTTAGGTAGAGGGAATTCAAAATTGAGAGGATTCTTAAAACTACCAACTAAGGCAGCAGATGAACATTTGAAGAAACAAGCTAAGATTCGAGTTGATACCATGATGGAACTTGCTGAAAATGGTGGCATTGCCTATCTTGAGCAAGGTGAGGAGTTTATGGAATTAAACAAAGATTACTCAACCGCTTCTAAAGAAGAGATGGAGTTTCTGAAATCACAACTTTATCATGCTCATGGGATTAATGAAAAATTGTTTACTTGTGACTATACAGAAGAACAATATAGAGCTTACTATTCTAGCGTCATGAAATTATATCAACGTGTATTCTCTGAAGAAATTAATAGAAAATATTTCACGAAGACGGCAAGGACACAGGGGAACAAGCTCTTGGTCTTCTTCGATATGGCTGACATGATTTCATTCAAGGATCTCGTTGAAGGTGGATTTAAATCTAAATACGCAGGTTTGATGAATTCAAATGAATTCCGTGAAACCTATCTAGGGCTTCCAGGATATGAAGGTGGAGAAGTATTCGAAACTAATCTAAATGCAGTCCGTATCGAACCGAGCGAAGGTAATTAAAAATAGGGTGGGCGGTTGGCAGAAATTTTAAGAAAGGAGGTAGGCTATGGAAAAGTTAAAAACCTTTGTCGTTAAGTCAGTTGAGGAAGAGTCAGCTGACTTTCATTTTGAGGCTTATGCCTCCACTTATGGCAATACCGACAGAGACGGCGATGTGATGGCCAAGGGGTGTTTTGATAACACTCTGAAGACTAAAGCTGTCGTACCTATGTGCTTAAACCATGATCGCAATCGTGTCATCGGTAAGCATGAGCTGTCGGTAGATGAAAAAGGTCTGCGAACACGGTCGACATTCAATCTAAGTGATCCAGAAGCTAAGAAAACCTATGACCTCATGAAGATGGGGGCACTGGATAGTCTGAGCATTGGATTTTTTATTAATGATTATGAGCCAGTTGACTCTAAGCAACCTTACGGTGGATGGATTTTTAAAGAAGTTGAAATCTTTGAAATATCTGTCGTGACCGTGCCAGCCAATCCTCAAGCAACCGTTGATAATATTAAGGGATTTGATATGTCTGTGGTTGACAAGCGAATCGCTCAGGCGAACATGAAGCAAGATATCATGAGTAAACTTGCAACGATTTAAAAAAGGAGAAAAAAATGAAAACACTAGTCGAATTGATGGAAGAACGACAAAAATATGCAGATGAGTTATCTGAGGTCAAATTAAAAAAAGCTTCAATCGAAGAGAAATTGAAGTCAGCAACTATTGGAGAAGAAGAACTTGCACAGTTGAAATCAGATGCAGAAGAATTGGCATCCAAAGCAAAGGAACTCAAGAACACAATTTCTAAGTTAGATATTGAAATTGAAGAAAAAGAAGACAATCTCAATAAAGCTGCTAAATCTATCAAGGAAGTACAGAAAGGCAAGACACAAATGGAATACTTAAAAACAAAAGAAGCTGCACTTGATTTCGCTCGAATCCTCATGGATAACGAAGGCAGCTCAAACAGTGCCCGCAAAGCGTGGGAAGCAAATCTGGTTGAAAAAGGTGTAACTGATGTTAATAAAATCTTACCTGAACCAGTATTGATTGCAATCCAAAATGCATTTAATGATTACGACGGTATCCTGAACCATGTAACCAAAGATCCTCGTTATGCAGTACGTATTTCACTTCAAACACAAAAAGCAAAAGCTAAAGGCCATCAGAATGGCAAAACAAAGAAAGATGAATCTTTTGTATTTATCGATTATACAATCAACTCTGCAGCTGTCTACATCAAGTACAGTTTTGAGTATGCTGACTTGAAGAAGGACACAACAGGTGCTTACTTCAACTACGTGATGAATGAATTAGCCCAAGGCTTCATCCGTGCAGTTGAACGTGCTGTTGTTATCGGCGATGGTAAAAATAGTGATGATGATGACAAAATCACTGAAATTAAATCTATCGCAGAAGAAACACTTGCTCAACTATTTGATACACAAGAAATCAGTGTTGACGGGGAATTTAACAATACTGTTTTAGAAAACCTCGTCAAAGGGATTGATAAACTTGCTGCAAATACAACTCCAATTTTGGTAACTTCAAAAACCATTGCCCGTAAACTTAAAATGGTTAAGGATGGCGAAAAACGCTACATTGATCCACAACCATTCGCACCAATTTCACAAACAGGAAATGTCATTGCTGGTTACCAAGTATATGTCTATGACTGGATGGAAGATGCGACTAACCCAATTATCGCATTTGCTGACAAGGCTTATAAGATGATTGGTGATGATGTCTCTGCTGATCGCTTTGAAGATTATGATGTAACGATGAATCGCCGTCATATCGAACTTGCTAGCGTGCTTGGTGGCCGACTTGGTCAGTACAAATCAGCTGTGAAATTCACAAAAGGTTGATTTTAAATAGAAAGGGGAGTCTAAAATGACAATCCTTAATCAAATTAAAGAAATGGTTGAAGTTGATGTCGAAGAAGAAATCTTTGACACTCAACTTTTAAGCTACATAAATAGTGGGATTTCATATCTAACGAGAAACAACATTCCTATCACTCGCATTGATAAAGAAAGCGAATTGACAGAATGGGATGAGATTGAAGAGTATGATAAAGAAACAATTTTAGATTGGTTACATTTGAGATGTGTTCAGAGATTTGATAAATCCTTGATGACAGGAAACTCAACAACAATGAGCTGGATTGATGAAGAATTGACAAATATTCTCTATCAATTAAAAGCTATTTACGGAGTTTAATCATGAAATCATCTAGAGTATCAATCATCCTTTGTTACGATAAGCGTACAGAGGTCGAAAAAGGTGTTTTTGAAAAACAAGTTGTAGAAAAGAAAGTCAAAGCTGAAAAAGAGAAAATCTACCAACGCAGGCTTGATAAAGCTTTGGCAGATGGTCAAGTTTTGACAGCAAGATTTCGGATACGTTCTAACTATGTGACAGATTCCTTAGACTACGTGAAGTACAAAGGGAAAGAGTACAAGGTAAATGTTGGAACTGAATCTGATGATGGCCACTACACGATAATTGAATTAGGAGAATTGAAATAATGGCTAAGAAGTTCTTCACCAGGCAAGAAATTCAAGAAGTCCTAGAAAAAAACACTTTAAAATCAAAAGTGTTCTATATGGAACGTGAGGAAAAGTCCTCTCCTGACAACGTTATTCTTTACTATCGTTTAACTCCGGGTAGTAGTATTACTGCTGATGACACAGTACACATGAGAAAAGTGACTATTCAAATCAGTCACTATCACAAGAAGAAACTAGACAGCATTGAGGAATTGATGTTGTCTAATTTTATGTGTGAACCTAGTCAGTTGAATCTAAAACAGCCTGATACAGATTACTTACTTACAACCTACAGAATCGAGGTATTCACAAGTGGGAAGTGGTAGCGTTAATGTGAAAACATTAAAAATCGATATACAGAATCAAGTTTTAGAAATCATAGAAAAAGCAGGAAAAAGCACCGCTGGAGATATTAGAGACGGAAGTCCTAGAAGAAACGGAGTATATGAAAAAGGATGGACTCACGAGACCATTGAAGATATCGCTGTAGTATATAACAACGGGAAAGAGAAGTCGCTTGCTCACTTGTTAGAAAATGGCCACGCAACAAAAAATGGTAGATTTGTAGCACCTCAAGAACACATCAGACCAGCTTATCTCAAAAATAAAGAAATCTTTCTCAATAATATGAAATCAATAAAAATCAGACCAAATTAAGGAAGGAGTCACAATGACTTATAAATATGACACACGAGAGATTACTCATGGTAATGCCATGGGATTCTTTGCTAAGATTTCAAAAACAGAATCTGGCGCACTCGATCTAAAAACACCATTCCCATTTACAGGCTTGCGAAAAACATCTTTTGAAACTTCACAAGAATCAAAGGCATACTACGCAGACAATGTGGAGCACGTTCGTCTTCAAGGTAAGAAATCAACTGAGGGATCCATCACGACTTATCAAATTCCTAAACAATTCATGATTGATCACTTGGGAAAAAAGCTGACAACTTCAACTCCTCCAGCGCTCATCGATACTGGTGTGAATGCGAATTTCATTTGGGGATATGCTGAAACGGTTACAGATGAGTTTGGTTCTGAGGTTGAGGAGTTCCACATCTGGACCAATGTAAAAGCATCAGCTCCAAAAGGCAGCACTACAACAGATGAAAGTTCTGCTACACCAAAAGAAATCGAAATTCCATGTACTGCGTCACCTAACAATTTCATTCTAGATTCAGATAAAAAACCTGTTTCAGAAATTGTATGGCGTGACACAGACAAGGGTGTTGTCCGTGCTAAATTTGATAAATTGTTCGCTTCAAGTACCCCAACGAAATTGATTGATTTTATCAATGAAGCTTTAGGAACAACAGCCATTGTGCTAGGAGGCTAAAATGATTAAAAAAGAACTATCATTCACAGCGTTTGATAGTTATGGTGAAGAAAGAGAGCACACTGAAACAGTGCGCTTTCTTTACTCTTTACCAGCTATCAAGATGTATGAACAGCGAACAGGTCGCAACTTCTTTGATGACAACCAAAAAGCACTCACAGCTTACACACAGCTTGCCCTTGCAACTGGTGTAAATGGTAGCTTATCTGATTTAACTGATGAAGAAAAAGTCAAACTAATGCCATTACTTATGGAGCCAGATTTCATGAACTTCCTAACTGAAGTCATCCCTTGTTTGTACGGTGAGGTTGAGAATGGTCGCTTGGTACAGAATGAGCTGACTGCTGAAACAGCCTCTCTTGCTCCTTGGTTTGGGGATTTGATCGATATTGGTTTTTTCTCAGACCTCTTTTATGAATTTAACCGAAGTAGAGCAAAGGTTCCTCAAGATAGAAAAAAGCCTCAACAGAAGTCATAACTTCTGAAAAAATTTATAAGGTTGTTTTTGAAAATCGGATGGATGTTTTTTGGGCAGAAAGTCAACACTTTAATTATCTGATGGGGACACTACATCAGATGAGTATCAATGAAAATGAGAAGAAAACTTTATCAAACGCAGAATTACTAAATGTAATGTCTGACTAAAACTGAAAGGAGGAAATCTATGGCTGAAACATTTGAAGGTTTATATGTCAAATTTGGTGCCAATACTGTTGAATTTGACAAATCTGTAAAAGGTATCAATAATGCTTTATCTAGTTTGAAAAAAGATTTCAACAACATCAATAAACAATTGAAGATGGATCCAGACAATGTCGACTTGCTGAATCGTAAGTTGCTCAACTTACAGGAACAAGCTCGTGTTGGTGCTATGAAAATTGCTGAACTCAAAAAGCAACAAAAGGCACTGGGAGAATCCGAAGTTGGGTCAGCACAGTGGAATAAGCTTCAACTTGAAATTTCTAAAGTTGAATCACAGATGAAGGTTGTTGACCAGGCAATGAATTCAACCAAAAAACATATCGAAGATGTAGGAAATCCAAAGTCTATTTTAAATCTCAACAAAGAAATCAACAATGTTGCAAAAGAACTTGATATCGTCAACCAGAAGCTTGAATTAGATCCTAAAAATGTAGAATTGTCCGAAGAAAAAATGAAGTTATTAGGTAAACAATCTTCATTAGCCAAGGATAAGGTCCAGGAGTTGAAACGGAAACAAGAGGAATTAGGAAAGGAAAAAATCGGAACAGAGGAATGGCGACAACTTCAAAATGAAATTGGGCAAGCAGAAGTTGAGGTGTTAAAGATAGATAAAGCCATGGGGAATCTAGGGGATTCGAGCCGTTCAGCAACAGGAAACATCAAGGAAGCTACAGGATACTTAAAAGCCGATGTAATGATGAACGTTGCTGAAAAGGCAGGACAACTAGGTCAAAAAATGGTTGATGCTGGTAAAAAAACAGTAGATGCATGGTCTGAAATCGACGAAGCGATGGATACTGTTACGACGAAGACTGGACTTACTGGCGAAGCCTTGTTAGGACTTCAGGAAATTGCAAAAGGAATCGCTACATCATTACCATCGGCTACATTTCAAGAATCTGCTGACGCAGTTGGTGAGTTAAATACACAATTTGGACTTACTGGTGATACTTTGCAATCTGCAGCAGAGTACCTATTGAAATATTCGAAAATAACTGGCGAAGATATTTCAAATTCAGCAATAAATGCCAAGAAAGCAATTGATGCTTACGGTTTATCTAATGAGGATCTAGCGAGAGTATTGGACTCAGTAACAAAGGTCGGCCAGGATACTGGTCAATCTTATGACTCCATCTTTCAAAAAGCAATTGATGGAGCTCCTCAGATTAAGATGCTAGGCTTATCTTTTGAAGAGGGGGCGACATTAATTGGTAGATTTGAAAAAAGTGGGATTGACTCTTCTGCTGCTTTATCTTCTCTTTCAAAGGCTACAGTAAACTATGCTAAAGACGGAAAGACATTGACTGAGGGGTTGAACGAGACCGTCAATGCAATTCAGAATGCTACTAGTAAGACAGAAGCAATAAGAATTGCTTCTGAAGTTTTTGGGAGCAAGGCTGCCCCACGTATGGTAGATGCTATCCAACGTGGGGCCTTTAGCTTTAATGATTTAGCTGAAGCAGCACAAAACTCATCAGGAACTGTAGCAACAACATTTGATGAAACAATAGATCCTATTGATAAACTAACAACCTATTCCAACAAAGCGAAAGAAGGACTTGCTGAGGTAGGTGGCAAATTACTTGAGACTGTTATACCAGCTTTAGAACCTTTGATGGGCATACTTGAATCTGCTGTCAATTGGTTTACCAGCTTAAATGAAACTGATCAACAGACTATCGTGATTCTTGGCCTCGTTACAACTGCTGTAATGCTACTGCTTGGTGCAATAGCACCGCTAGTCATTGCTATAGGTGCAATAGGTGCGCCTGTTGGAATTGTTGTAGCGGCAATAGTTGCTGCTATTGCCGCTATTACACTCATCATTCAGGCCATCATGAACTGGGGGGCTATATCAGAATGGCTTCAGTCGACGTGGGATGCTTGCGCCGCTTGGCTTTCTGAATTGTGGACTAATATTGTCACGACTGCTACTACAGCGTGGTCAAGTTTCACTGCTTGGCTTTCTGAAATTTGGTCTTCAGTAGTCTCAACGGGACAGTCTTTGTGGTCTAGCTTTACTAGCACCTTGTCCAATATTTTCTCAAGTTTGATTTCAGGAGCTCAGTCACTGTGGTCAAATTTTACTTCTACCCTTTCCAATCTATGGTCTGACCTGGTCTCAACCGGGTCAAATTTGTTTAATAATTTGAGTAGCACGATTTCAGGAATTTTTAATGGTATCTTATCCACTGCTAGCAATATTTGGAACTCTATCCAATCAACTATTTCAAATGCTATTGATGGTGCTAGAAATGCAGTATCTAACGCTATCGAAGCTATTAAGAGTCTATTTAATTTCAATATCAGTTGGCCGCATATTCCATTACCACACTTCTATGTAAGTGGTTCAGCCAATCCATTAGACTGGTTAAGTCAGGGCGTTCCAAGCATCGGTATTGAGTGGTATGCGAAGGGTGGTATCATGACCAAACCAACTTTATTTGGAATGAATGGAAATAGAGCAATGGTTGGTGGAGAAGCTGGTGCAGAAGCAATCCTTCCCCTTAACAAGTCAACTCTTGGTGCAATTGGACAAAGTATTGCTAATACGATGAACACATCGAATAGCATCAATGTCAACTTCTCAGGAGTGACCATTCGAGAAGAAGCGGATTTGAATAGACTAGCTGATGCAGTCGGAACACGTATTGCTGAAGAACTACAAAGAAAAACTAATTTGAGAGGAGGTTTCGCATGACAAAAATTAATGAGTTAACCATCGACGGAGTTAAAACATCATCATTTAAATGTGAGATTCTGGTTGAAACACGACCACAAGTCATCGTATCCTCCTCAAAAACTAGTCTTTTAGAACATGATGGGATTAGTGGTGCAATTGTTCAATCAAATAGGCATCGTAGGTTGATTGAAAAAAGCTACCACATCAGCTTGATTAACCCAACGGATGAAGACTTATACCGCTTTTCTTCTTTGTTAAATCGTGAAAAATTTTGGTTGGAGAATGAACAAGAGCCAAGCGTGAAATATTGGTGCTATAAAGTGGATGATTTCAAAATTATTAAAGATGATTTTGGTGCATGGACGGTGGATGTAAAATTCACTTGCCATCCTACAAAATACTTTAAAGGCTCCGATACACAGAGATTGACAAGAAGTGGGACCTTGACCGTTCAAGGTTCTGCTCTTGCTTTTCCTAAAATCACAATCGTTGGTCAGAGCGCTTCTGAAACTTCATTTACAATTGCTGGTCAGGTCATTCGTCTTGAAAGGCTTGCTGAGTCGCTTGTGATGGTCAACAATCCTGATAATCCTAGTTTTAAGACAACAACAGGGAAACCAGTGAAATGGTCAGGGGATTTTATCACAGTTGATCCAGCGAAAGTGCAGAATGTTGGTGTTGTTTTAGGTCCAGGTATTCAATCGCTTGAAATCGAAACTGTATGGGGGTGGGCATAATGTTATATTTGCTTGAAAGTGATACTCGTAACGTTAAATGGAACGGTATTCCACTGCATGAAGCGACTTCAGCTATCATCAAAGAGCAAATGAATGGGGATTTTACCCTTACTGTTCGCTACCCTATCACCGACTCTGAGATTTATCAACTTTTCCGTGAGGATATGTTGATTAAGGCACCAGCGCCTGTGATTGGACCTCAGCTGTTCCGTATCAAGAAGCCAGTAGAGAATGATGATCATTTAGAAATCACTGCTTATCATATCACTGATGATGTCATGCAGCGGTCTATCAATCCTCTGTCTGTCAACAAGCAGAGTTGTTGGCAGGCTCTTTCTCAATTGGTACAAGTTGCTAAGTCTCCTATCAATGATTTTTCATTTACCAGTGATATCACAGACAGGAGAACCATCAACACAAAAGAAGTAGAAACACTCTACAGCGTGTTAATGGATGGCGCTCACTCAATCGTGGGAACATGGGAAGGAGAGATGGTTCGGGATAATTTCGCTATCTCAATTAAGCGAAATCGAGGAGAGGACAGAGGTGTTATCATCTCTACCCACAAAAACCTAAAATCCTATCAACGAACCAAAAACTCACAAAATGTTGTTACTCGGATCCATGCTAAGTCTACATTTAAGGCAGAGGGTGCCAAGGAAGATACAACGATTGCCATAACGGTTGATAGTCCCTTAATTGGTGCCTACCCTTACATCAACGAAAGAAGTTATACAAATAATAACATTCAGACCGTTGATGAGTTGACAAAGTGGGCTAGCGCTAAATTTACTAACGAACACATAGATAAGGCTACAGATGCCATTAAGATTGAAGCCTATGAACTTGATGGGCAAACTGTTCACATGGGCGATACGGTTAATCTGAAAAGCTATAAGCATAATGTGGACGTTTATAAGAAAGCAATTGCCTATGAGTATGACTGTTTAGCAAACAATGGACAGGGAGCCTATCTAACCATTACCTTTGATGACAAAGTGAAATCAGGAGGGAATGGTGGTGGAGTATCAGCAGTAGCAAACGCAATCTTGGACAAGCAAGAAACAAAATTTGACATTATGCTGGAGCGTGCGATTGCCAACGCTAACCGTGCCTTTGATGCTGGATTTGCTAAGCATGAGAAAGCTATCACGGATGCCATCGAGCAGTACAAGGCTAAGGCCGAAGAAATGGGAGCCAAGATCCACGAAGAAATGGAGAAAGAGCGTCCTGAGTTCGCGAAGCGTATCTATGAGGAGTTGATGAGTGGTGAGGACTCAATCGCTGAACTGAGCAAGAAACTGGAACAGGTCAGCGAGACCGCAAGGGTCAATGCTAGTTTGATTGGTGGTGACGGGAACACTCAGTACAATAAGAACCGCCTCAATGGTGGCACGACTAAGAAAATCAGTTACGGAACGGATTTTGTGGAAGTCGGGCACAATGGTGAGGGCTTTGAACTTGGTAAGCAGTACGTCATCAGCTGGTCAGCAACCTGCACGCCATACGGTAAAACTGATGTGACTGTGGTAGTCAATAAGAATACGTTTTATGGTGGACACGTTCATCTTGTACCTGCTAATTCGGTCATGCCAGCGATTGATAAAGACCTTGTCCAGAAAGAGGAGCAGGTCTTGGCGGTCTACTACGGTGCCTATCGTCTGACATTCTCAGGGGACTGGTATCAGAATGTAGAGCAGTCTGTGACGATTGACAATCAGACAAGACGGATTGAACTAGCACCAGTCTATAAGACGGTTGCTGATGGGCAAAATGCTAGATATGAGGGAAGTTGGAGCGAGAGTCCAACTTTTATTTTTGACGGAGGTAGAAGATGACGGAAACAATCCCAGTGAGGGTACAACACAAGCGAATGTCAGCACGAGACTGGGCAAGTAGCCCTCTGGTCTTACTTGACGGAGAGTTAGGTGTAGAAAGCGACACTGGTAAGGTCAAGGTCGGGAATGGCCGTGACCGATTCTCATCGCTTCAATATCTAACAGGACCAAAGGGAGATCGTGGAGATACGGGTCCTAAAGGCGCAGACGGTGTCATGCGTTTTGAAGAGTTAACGAGTCAGCAACGTGAAAGCCTAAGAGGTCCAGCAGGCCCAACAGGCCCAACAGGTCCAAGAGGTGCTGACGGTGCTAGAGGAGCAGATGGAAGGCAAGGTCCGCAGGGTGCAGCAGGTCAAAACATTGTGAACCAAAACGGTTCACAGGCTCTAAAATACTGGGCAGGAACTGAATCACAGTACAACGCTATTGCCGATAAAGATCCCAATACTATCTACGACATCTTCAAACAGTGAGGTTAGAACATGGACATAACTATTCAAAATGTACGATCTCCAGCGCTTGAACACAACGGAAGATATTATAAGGTATTCCAACCACGGTCACGAGATGAACTGCTGAAGCTTCATCACATGGGTTGTGTTGGTGATACTGTTCTAACTGATATCCAGATAGAGGAGGGGGATTTCCCAACTAGCTTTGTGGAGCCGACTATAACTCAGCGTTCTTTGTCTGGTTTGTTTAAGGACATGCGAAACATTGAGTTAGAACTCAAAGACCCAAATAGCAGTCTTTGGGGGAAGATTCAACGAAACAACCAAGGTGCGCTGAGCCAGTTCTTTGACAAAGATGTCAAGAGTGCCATCGCTCAGACTGCTAATGAAATCAGACAAGAGGTGCGTGAAGCAAGTAAAGGTGCATCAGTATCTGTTACGCCAAGAGGTGTTACGATTGGTGCTACTACCTTAACTGGCAAGCAGTTAGCTTCAGTCATTTC
>CAUQVK010000022.1:0-22565 GCA_963521495.1 uncultured Streptococcus sp. | reverse complement strand
CCAAACATTGGAAGCTGTTATTGATAAGCTTCAAGAAGTTATTCAAGGACTGGAAAAAAGCGTTTTAAAGTCCACTGTCAGCAGACAATGGACAGGGTTGTTTTTTGAAAACGATTGAGTATTATTTCAAATTTTGGAATTGTTATTTTAGAAATTGTTTCAACAATCACATTGGTAGCTGGAATTGTTGCTTTTTTAATCATGATATACGAACAGGTGTAGAAGATTTAATTTTATCATTTATCTTTAGTCCTTTTGGATTACCAAGAATTGTTTTATGGTTACTTGCGATTTTAGAGTTTTTTAACTTTAAACTAAAAAATCTATAAATGAAACAAAGACGATGGATAATTCTTTATCGTCTTTTTTGTTTACCTAAATTAAATACGGAGGAATAAAATGAGTATGTATCTGTTTGATGAGCAGCCAATTCTAGCAAATAAGGCTCTAGCAAGAGAGCTTGGATTGAACGAGGCACTTGTTATGCAACAAATTAACTATTGGATCGAAATTAATAAACGTTCAGGAAAGAATTATCATGATGGAAAGTATTGGACATATAATTCTATTCGAGCATGGCAAGAAAATGACTTTGATTATATGAGTGTTGATACTGTCAAAAGAATATTTACAAAGCTAGCAAAGGCAGGTTATCTATTAGTTGGAAACTATAATAAAGATCCGAGGGATAAAACCTAGTGGTATACAATCAATAATGATAAACTAGAAGAGTTATTTTTTGAAATGAATCAACGAAAGATGGATGAAGAAAGAAGAGTTAGGGAACAAAAGTTAGAGGAGTCAATGCCAAATGCATTAGGGCAAAATACCCCAACGCATGATAGCAGATTGCTCTAATGCATTTGATGATTTTACACCAATGCATGATGGCAGAATCCTCCAACCATTACCAGAGATTACTACAAAGAATACAACAGAGATTAGTCAGATAATTTCCTCATGTCCTTCCATCAATCCATCACAAACAAAACAAAGTCTTATAGAAGAAGGACGGATAGAGGGTGTAAAGAAAGAAAAATCATATTCAGATAGTTTAGAAGAACTAAGAAATCAGACTGGCTATTATGAACATTTAAGTGTTGGGAATAATGAGATAGCAGAATTGTATGATCAAATTCTCAGAATACTTGCTGATGTGATGATTTTACAACCATCTAGTTTAGTTTCAATTAACCAAGTAAAGCTTCCTGCATCAATTGTGCAAGAAAGATTTAGATGCTAATGCTTGATTTCATCGCTTTTGTAGTCGAAAGGAATAGAAAAAAAGAGCGCACAAAATCCCCTTATCTGAAAGCGTTTCAGATTAAGTTTCGCTATGGTGGAAGTTGCTTTGAGAAGTTAGCTCTTGCTTTATAAAAGTCTGATAACAAGTTTTTGCTTGACAAGTCTCTGTATAAATAATAGAATAGTAAAAAACCTTTAAAGCAGTCCAGAGAGGCAGCTAAGGTTAGACGGTGAAAGGGTGGAGACTACCCATTTTTCGTGGAACCTTGCTGTAGGCAGGTTCCTTTTTTCATGGTTTCTTTTGAATATTCTCTCTTGCTAACAAAGGTAAAAGGAGAAAAGTATGCGAGAACAACGTCCAGTTATTGCCCTAGACTTTCCTAATTTTGAAGCTGTCAAGGACTTCTTAGCTCTGTTTCCAGAAGAAGAGAAACTCTATTTGAAAGTTGGAATGGAATTATACTATTCTACAGGCCCTGAGATTATTTCTTACTTAAAGAACCTGGGGCACAGTGTCTTTCTTGATCTCAAACTGCATGATATTCCAAATACAGTCAAGTCAGCTATGAAGGTCTTGTCTCAGCTTGGTGTGGATATGACCAATGTTCATGCTGCTGGTGGTGTAGAGATGATGAAGGCTGCACGTGAAGGTCTTGGAAGTCAAGCAACATTAATCGCCGTGACGCAGCTTACTTCAACATCGGAAGCTCAGATGCAGGATTTTCAAAACATTCAAACTAGTCTTCAAGAATCAGTCATTCACTATGCCAAGAAAACAGCTGAAGCTGGTTTAGATGGAGTTGTATGCTCGGCTCAAGAAGTGCAACGCATCAAGCAGGCTACCCATTCAGATTTTATCTGCCTGACGCCAGGCATTCGTCCTCAAGGAGCAGCTGTTGGTGATCAAAAACGGGTCATGACGCCAGCAGATGCCTATCAAATTGGAAGTGACTATATCGTAGTGGGACGTCCGATTACCCAAGCTGAAGATCCTGTTGCAGCTTATCATTCCATCAAGGACGAATGGACACGAGACTGGAAATAAATAATTTTTAGAAACAAAAGGAGAAAACTATGACACTTGCTAAAGACATCGCTAGCCATTTACTTAAAATTCAAGCGGTCTACCTCAAACCAGAGGAACCTTTTACTTGGGCATCTGGGATTAAGTCACCCATTTATACAGATAACCGTGTAACTTTGGCCTATCCAGAAACTCGTACCTTGATTGAAAATGGCTTTGTAGAAGCTATTAAAGAAGCCTTTCCTGAGGTAGAAGTGATTGCAGGAACTGCAACAGCGGGGATTCCCCATGGAGCTATCATTGCTGACAAAATGAATCTACCATTTGCTTATATTCGCAGCAAACCCAAAGACCATGGTGCTGGAAATCAAATTGAGGGCCGTGTAGCTCAAGGTCAAAAGATGGTAGTTGTTGAGGATTTGATTTCAACAGGGGGCTCAGTTCTTGAAGCTGTAGCTGCAGCCAAACGAGAAGGAGCTGATGTTCTTGGTGTTGTAGCGATTTTCAGCTATCAATTATCAAAAGCAGATAAGAACTTTGCAGATGCAGAAGTCAAACTAGTCACACTCTCTAATTACAGTGAATTGATTCACCTAGCTCAAGAAGAGGGCTATATTACACCAGAAGGTCTCGATCTACTAAAACGTTTTAAAGAAGACCAAGAAAATTGGCAAAATACTTAAGACATAGAAAATCAGGTAGTCACTAGGATTACCTGATTTTATTTCATCTAATAAACATTGTAAATATTCTTTAAAACTCTTGATAAAAGTTCATCATGTGAAGCATTATTGTTCTCTAATTAAAAATGATTGCTAGTTTGAAATTTGCAAACAAAATTGTTGAATAACTAATGAAAAAGAGTTAAGATGTTTATGCAATCAAAGAGTAAACGCTTACTTTTATTGAGGAGGACAATTTATGTCGTACAAAACAAGCAATGCAGAAGGACCAGTAGATTTTATTAATACTTATGATTTGGAGTCTATGGCTCAACAAGTCATTCCTAAAGCTTCTTTTGGCTATATAGCTAGTGGAGCTGAGGATACTTTTACCTTAAGAGAAAATATTCGAGCTTTTAACCATAAACTGATTGTGCCACACACTCTTTGTGATGTTGAAAATCCAAGTACTGAAATTGAATTTGCTGGTGAAAAGCTATCTTCTCCAATCATTATGGCTCCAGTTGCAGCACATAAGTTAGCCAATGAACAAGGAGAAGTGGCGACTGCGCGTGGTGTGCATGAGTTTGGTTCCCTTTATACTACAAGTTCATACTCTACTGTTGACTTACCAGAAATTAGCCAAGCCCTTCAAGGGACTCCTCACTGGTTCCAATTTTACTTTAGTAAGGATGATGGTATCAACCGCCATATCATGGACCGTGTGAAGGATGAAGGTTATAAAGCGATTGTCTTGACGGCAGATGCGACTGTAGGGGGCAATCGTGAGGTTGACAAACGCAACGGCTTTGTATTCCCAGTTGGTATGCCAATCGTAGAAGAATATCTACCAGAGGGTGCTGGTAAGTCAATGGACTTTGTCTACAAATCAGCTAAACAACGCTTATCTCCACGTGACGTAGAATTTATTGCTGAGTACTCAGGTTTACCAGTTTACGTAAAAGGACCACAATGCCGTGAAGACGTTGAACGTTCACTTGCTGCAGGTGCATCTGGTATCTGGGTAACAAACCACGGTGGACGCCAAATCGACGGTGGACCCGCTGCCTTTGATTCACTTCAAGAAGTAGCTGAAGCGGTTGACAAACGTGTACCAATTGTCTTTGACTCTGGTATTCGTCGTGGACAACACGTCTTTAAAGCCTTGGCTTCTGGAGCTGACTTGGTGGCTATTGGACGACCAGTTATTTATGGTTTGGCTCTTGGGGGTAGCGTAGGTGTACGCCAAGTCTTTGAACACTTGAATGCAGAATTGAAGACAGTCATGCAATTATCTGGAACTCAGACAATTGAAGATGTCAAACACTTTAAACTTCGTCACAATCCATATAATCCAAGCTTCCCAGTCGATTCTCGTGATTTGAAATTGTATTGATAAAATAGATTGCCTCCACTAAGTGTGGAGGTTTTTACTTGTTTTTTGAAAGTTTTAATATAGGAAAATTGCATTAAAAACTATATAAATATATTTTTTAGTCAAAACTCTTGCCTGCCATTTCTTTTTCTGTTATACTGAACGAGTAATAATATATAAAAAGACATTTGGGGTGCTTTAGGCTGAGATGATACCCATTGAACCTGATACAGGTAAGACTGGCGAAGGGAAATGTGAAACGTTTTTTCGTATGGCGAAATGAACGATCTAATCTTGTAAGTCAACTCTAATTCTTATGTGTAATTGGAGTTTTTTCTTTTTTAAACGTCTTTAGCATGTGCAGAACATTGGATTTCTCCTTTACTTTACCTCTTGTCTAAAAAGGAGTTTTTGATAGAAGAATAAAGAATTTATTTTTGGTTTATTTTTGTTAGTGCCTTATTTTAACGATAAGTAGGAAAGGAATAGAAAAGATGAAAACACAAGATTATGCATTTCAACCAGGTTATGAGGTTGGACAATTTTTAAAAGATAGTCAGCTAGATTGGCAGGCGGCTATCAACCATCGTTTTGTCAAAGAACTATTTGAGGGAAGAATTGAGGACAATGTCTTAAAAACCTACCTTATTCAAGATTATCATTTCTTTGATGCTTTCTTGTCCATGCTTGGAGCTTGTGTGGCTCATGCTGATAAGCTTGATGCTAAACTTCGTTTTGCTAAACAATTAGGTTTTCTTGAAGCTGATGAGGACGGCTATTTCCAAAAAGCCTTTCAAGAATTAGGTGTCAAAGAAAAGGACTATCTTCACGTTACTCTCCATCCTGTTACAAGAGACTTTCAAAAACTCATGTATTCGGCTGTAGATTCTTCTGATTATGCTCAATTATTGGTTATGCTTGTTATTGCAGAAGGTCTCTATCTGGATTGGGGGTCTAAAGACTTGCCACTTCCCAAACGCTATGTTCATCAAAAATGGATTAATCTTCATAAGGGGCCTTTATTTGAAGAATGGGTTCAGTTTCTTGTTGATGAGTTAAACCGAGTTGCTGGGAATCGAGCAGACCATACAGAACTTCAGAAACGTTGGAATCAAGCAGTATCTCTAGAATTAGCTTTTTTTGATATTGGTTATGATGAATAATGTTCTGGTAGCAATAAGAATTAAAATACTTAATATAGAAGGTGAGGAAGCATACTAGTGCCTTTCACTGATGTGTTAATCTATAAATGTAATCTGAGAAAGTAGTAGAATTTAGTCTGGCTATTTTAATTAAGGAATCAGTATTGAAAAGTTTGAATTGTCGCTGAATAATTATATAGATATATTTTGTAAACAAATATCTTGCTAGGGCTTTCATTTTCTGCTATACTAAATCAGTAATAAAATAATAAAGACATTTGGGGTGCTTTAGGCTGAGATGATACCCATTGAACCTGCTACAGTTAGTACTGTCGAAGGGAAATGTGAATAGTTTTTTCTTGAGAAAGGAAAAACCATCTAATTTTGTAAGCGAAACTCTAATTCTTGTGTGTAATTAGAGTTTTTTGTTTTTACTAGATAGACTAGATGCAGAGTATGATGGTAGTCTCTCTTAAATGCCCAATTGTCTAAAAGGAGTTTTTATGTTTAAAAAGTGGCGTTTAAAAGATGTTATCTTGCTTGCTTTCTTGTCTATCTTTTTTGGTGGCGTTTTTGTGGGTTCAGGATATTTATATAATATTTTGACTCTTGGTTTGACACCATTAGGTTTACAAGCTTTTGCAAATGAAATATTATTTGGTCTTTGGTGTATGGCTGCACCTATTGCGGCAATTTTCGTTCCAAGATTTGGTAGTGCAACGATTGGAGAAGTTTTAGCAGCCCTTGCTGAAGTTTTGTATGGTAGTCAATTCGGTTTAGGAGCTCTATTATCAGGTTTGGTACAAGGGTTGGGAAGTGAATTTGGCTTTCTTGTGACCAAGAATCGTTATGAAAGTTGGCTTTCACTGACTGCGAATAGTATTGGGATTACACTCTTTAGTTTTGTTTATGAATACATTAAGCTAGGTTATTATGCCTTTTCTCTTCCTTTTGTCTTGTCCTTGCTTGTAGTACGTTTTATTTCCGTCTTTTTCTTCTGTGCCATCTTGGTTCGTACTACGGTCAAACTTTACCATCAGTTTTCTGCTGGGGGGAAAGCATAGATGGGGGTGGAATTGAAGGGGATTGTCTATCCCTCTTTCACAAAGCCGATTGATTTTACTTTTCATGGGCAAGCCTTTACCTTGTTAGTTGGGAGCAGTGGTTCAGGAAAATCTAGCCTCTTTCAAATTATTGCTCAAGTCAGTTCTCTTCCCTATAGTGGTCAAGTCCTGATAGATGGGAGTAAGATCAGTCAGCTTTCTATCGTGGAACGTGTCCAGACGGCTGGTATTCTCTTTCAAAATCCCAATCATCAATTTACCATGGAGAACTTGTTTGAGGAGCTGATTTTTACCTTGGAAAATATTGGGCATCCCGTTCAGGAAATTGATTCTAAAATAGCAGAGGTGGTCCAGCAATGTCGCTGCAAGGCAATCTTGCGCCGTCCAATTCATCACTTATCAGGTGGGGAAAAGCAAAAGGCTGCTTTGGCTGTTCTCTTTGCTATGAATCCTAGGGTCTATCTCTTGGATGAGCCCTTTGCTTCCATTGACCGCAAGAGCAGGTTAGAGATATTGGAGATTCTAAAAGAGTTGTCCTCTAATGGGAAGACAGTTATTTTGTGTGACCATGATTTAACGGACTATGAAGACTATATCGACCATATGGTGGAGCTAAGAGACGGCCAGTTAAGGGAGGTGTTTCAAATCCCTTGCTCTGAGATGACACAGGTTGCTTCAAAGGAAGTTGCTTCTAGCCAAGAACTATTTCATATGGACCGTATGACTTGTGAGCTAGATTATCGCCCCCTCTTTTCAATTTCGGATTTTACATTCTACCAAGGAATTTCCTGTATCTTGGGTGATAATGGTGTCGGGAAATCAACCCTTTTTCGTTCCATTCTTCAGTTTCAGAAGTATCAAGGAAAGATTAGTTGGAAAAATAGGCTATTAAAAAAGAGAAAAAGTCTCTATAGTGAGATAACAGGTGTGGTACAAGAGGCTGAGAAGCAATTTATCAGAACCAGTCTCAAAGAAGAACTTCAGTTGGAACATCTAGATAGTGAAAATAATAAAAGAGTCAAAGAAGCATTGCGATTATTTGATTTGGAGGTTTCCTTAGAGAAAAGCCCCTATCAGTTAAGTGGGGGACAGCAAAAGATGATTCAATTATTGACCATGCTGACGAGTAGAGCCACTGTTGTCTTACTAGATGAACCTTTTGCAGGTTTGGATGATAGAGCATGTGATTATGTCTGTGAGTGGATAAAGGAGGATAGCCAAAAGGGACGTAGTTTTTTGATTATTTCCCATCGCTTAGATCCGCTTGTGTCAATAGTTGATTACTGGGTTGAAATGACTGCTACAGGTTTAAAACATCTAAAAGAAGTGTCTATCACAAGACCTATAAAATCTCTTTGTATAGATGATGAAAGGGAGGTGAGACTGAATGGTTAAAGTTCCTACTAAAACTCCGGTCACTAGTCTCTTTTTACTACTTTTATCTTTGGAGACCTCCTTTGTTCCATCAGTTAGTCTCAATCTATCGGTTGTTTTCTTTTGCATAGTCTATATGAGTTTTTACCGTAAGTTTCGTATGATGTTTTGGATGGTTGTCTTGGCTATTTTACCAGCCTTTGCTAACTACTGGGCAGTTCATTTGCATGGAGATACGTCCCAAGCAGTGATACTTGGAACTAGGGCTTTTGTAACGGTTTGTATAGGGATTGTGTTTATTTCAAGCATCTCACTCAAAGAGTTGCTACTGTATTTGGCCCAAAAGGGCTTGTCACGGTCTTGGGCCTATGCCTTACTAGTAGTTTTTAATGCTTTTCCACTGATTCAAAAGGAAATTAAATCCTTAAAGGAAGCATGTTTGTTACGAGGGCAAGAATTGCACTTTTGGTCACCCTTGATTTATAGTAAGGTCCTGATTACTGTATTTAGATGGCGGCATCTATACTTAAGAGCCTTATCGGCACATGGTTATGATGAAGATGCTCTGATAGAAAAGTCTTATCGGAGATTTTATATTCCCAGACAGACGAAAATTCTCTACCTACTTATATTTTTAATCCTTCAAACCAGTCTATTTTTATAAAGGAGTTATTATGGAATTTACAGATATTGCTATGGAATTATCTAAGAAAGGCTGGCAGGCTTCCTTTCAGCACCCCTTTGTTTTGCAGTTACAAAAGGGCAATTTAGATCCATCCATTTTTCGTTATTACTTGATTCAGGATGCCTACTACTTAAACGCCTTTTCAAAAGCCTATGATCTCTTGGCTGAAAAAACTTCAAACCAAGAGATGAAGAGACTCTTGAAACAAAATGCTCAAAGCTTAGTAGAGGGGGAATTATTTATTCGTCAACAATTTTTCAAGGAATTAGAAATTAGGGACGAGGAAATGGAAGAGCAGCCAATTGCTCCAACCTGCTATCATTATGTTTCGCACATTTATCGGCAATTTGAAGAAGAAAATCTAGCTATTGCTTTTGCAAGCTTGCTTCCCTGCCCATGGTTGTACCATGATATAGGTAAGGAACTCAATCGTAAACCTTCTCCGGAACCTCTTTATCAACGCTGGATAGAAACTTATATTACGGATGAGTTAGAGCAGCAGATCAAAGAAGAGACTGAGCTAGTCAATCAATTCTACCGAGAAAGTGATGAAGTAGACAAGAAAAAAATGCTCGAAGCCTTTAGGATAAGTGTTCATATGGAAGCACAGTTTTGGGAAATGGCCTACCAGCATCAAACATGGAAAAGCGACTTACAGTCTTTAGAAAATGGAGCATAGGAGAAAATGAGAACCAACCAATTACAAATTCACAAATTAACAGTTTTATCAATGATGATCGCCCTTGATGTGGTTTTGACACCTATCTTCCGAATCGAAGGAATGGCACCTATGTCTAGTGTCGTTAATATTTTAGCTGGTATCATGATGGGGCCTGTCTATGCTTTAGTCATGGCAACTGTAACAGCCTTTATCCGTATGACTACACAAGGAATTCCTCCTTTGGCCCTAACAGGAGCAACCTTTGGAGCACTGCTTGCAGGCCTTTTTTACAAGCATGGTAGAAAATTCTACTTCTCTGCCCTAGGGGAAATCATAGGTACAGGTATCATCGGTTCTATTGTTTCTTACCCAGTTATGGTATTGTTCACAGGATCAGCTGCAAAACTGAGTTGGTTTATCTACACACCACGCTTTATCGGAGCAACTTTGATTGGAACAGTCATCGCTTTTGTAGCCTTTCGATTTTTAATCACTCAGGAGTTCTTTAAAAAAGTACAAAGTTACTTCTTTGGAGAAAGGATAGATTGATGAAGGATTTTAAAAATCCCTTTCCTTTGCCTGAAAGTCATTTAATCCATTGTATCACCAATGAAATTTCCTGTGAGATGGTAGCTAATGCAATTTTAGCTTTAGGAGCTAAGCCTGTTATGGCAGATGACCCCAGAGAGGTCCTTGATTTTACCAAGCAAAGTGAGGTCGTTTTACTAAATTTAGGGCATTTGTCAGCTGAGAAGGAAAAAGCAATTCGTATGGTAACTTCTTATGCAGCTCAAGTTTCTCTCCCAATGGTAGTAGATGCGGTTGGCGTAACGGCTTCAATCATTCGTAAGAGCTTAGTTATAGACCTTTTAGACTATAGACCTACGGTCCTTAAAGGAAATATGTCGGAAATTCGAAGTCTTGTTGGTTTGAAGCACCACGGAGTTGGTGTCGATGCGAGTTCTAAAGATCAAGAAACTGAGGATTTAGTAGAGGTCCTAAAAGACTGGTGCCAGAGCTATCCCGGAATTGCTTTTTTGGTAACAGGTCCTAAGGACCTCATCGTTTCGAAGAATCAGGTCGCTGTACTGGGAAATGGCTGTGCAGAATTAGACTGGATAACAGGGACAGGAGATTTGGTTGGAGCCTTGACAGCCGTTTTTCTCAGCCAAGGAAAGACTGGTTTTGAAGCTTCTTGCTTAGCAGTCTCTTATCTTAATATCGCTGCTGAGAGAATAGTTGTTCAAGGAATGGGATTGGAAGAATTTCGTTACCAAGTACTCAATCAGCTTTCGCTCCTCAAAAGAGATGAGAATTGGCTAGATGGCATCAAAGGAGATATTTATGAATAGAGAAGCACTTAGACTATATCTGGTAACCAATCGCTACCAAGATTCCTTGCAAAGTTTTCTTGAAAAGATTGAGACGGCTTGCCGTTCAGGGGTTACCATAGTCCAATTACGAGAAAAAGATCTTACGACCAATCAGTATTATGAGCTTGCAAAAAGAGTGAAGCAAATTACTGATGCCTACCAAGTTCCCTTGATTATTGATGATCGTTTAGATGTGTGTTTAGCTGTCGATGCTGCAGGACTTCATATAGGTGATGACGAACTCCCAATTTCAGTAGCCAGACAAGTCTTGGGCACTGAAAAAATCCTCGGTGTCACAGCTAAAACTGTAAAAAGAGCCCTTGAAGCAGAAGAATCTGGGGCAGATTACTTGGGCACAGGAGCCATTTTCCCTACAACCACTAAAGAGAATGCTCCCATTACCTTGATTTCAACCTTGAAGACAATTTGCCAAAGGGTCGCCATTCCAGTAGTTGCTATTGGCGGCTTGACATCAGAGAATATTGACCAACTTATCGGCACGGGTATAGCTGGTGTAGCTGTCGTACGTGATCTGATGCAGGCAAGAGATATTGAAGCAAGAACTAAAAAATTTTTAACAAAATTGGATCAAATCATTTCCTAATGAAAAACTCTCCAATTCCCTTAAAGTAGGAACTAGAGAGTTTTTTTAATCTTTAAAACTGGTATGGTTGACTGGGCCAGAACCATGACCGAGTTGAGGGGCGTCTTGAATGGCTTTCGTGATAAAGGCCTTGGCCTTATCAACTGCCTGGTAAAGACTTCTGCCCTTGGCTAGTTCAGCCGTAATCACTGCAGCAAAGGTACATCCAGTACCATGGGTGTGACAGGTTTGAATTCTTGGACTTTCCCAGACAAATTCTTCATCTTTCGTGAAAAGGAAATCTTTGGCTCCACCTTCTAGGTGTCCGCCTTTGATAACAACAGACTTAGGACCAAATTCTTTTAGAATCAAACGCCCAGCATGCTGCATAGCTTCTTGATCCTTGATAGCAAAGCCGACAATTTCTTCTGCTTCAGGAAGATTAGGTGTAATAATTGTTGCAAGAGGTAGCAAGTTTGTTTTGAGATAGTCTCTTGCTTTTGTATCAATCAAAGTATCTCCACTGGTAGCTACCATAACTGGATCAAGTACATAAGGACAATCAAGTTTCTTTAAGTAGGGCTGGATGATTTCCATGATTTCTGTTGTCGCTAACATCCCAGTTTTCACAGCCTGAGTCTTGATATCCGAAAAGACACTGTCCAATTGAGCTTTCAACATTTGAGGAGAAACATGCTCGATTAATTGAACGCCTCTGGTATTTTGAGCAACAAGACTTGTCACTACAGCCATTCCATAGACATCTCTAGCTTGGAAAGACTTTAAATCAGCCATAATTCCAGCACCACCGCTAGGGTCAGTGCCAGCAATTGTCAAAGCAACGGGTAAATAAGTCATCTAAAACCTCCCAACCAACTGAAGTTTGTATTCTTAAGAACAAGCTAGTCTGTTTTAGAAAGGCAATAGAAGACTGCTAGTCCCCATTATCATTTCCACTTCCATCAGCTAGCATTACCTAGATTGAGTCAAAGGGATCTAACAGTCGTTAATCTCAGCTTTACGCACCCCTAGTGGTTGTTTTCTTTTTTCTTCAGTATAGCATATTTTTATAGTTTATATAGTAAAATTTGACTGCAAATCCTTTATCATATGATTAAAATTCAAATTTTCAAAGAAAAGATTAATTTCATAATTGACAAATGTAGATTTTAAGAGTATAATTGTAAACATAATTGACAAATGTAGATTTAGGAGGTGTGATTATGCAGATTTCAGATGCAGAATGGCAGGTCATGAAGATTATTTGGATGCAAGGGGAGCAGACCAGTACGGATTTGATCAGGGTTCTGGCGGAGCGGTTCGACTGGTCCAAGTCGACCATTCAAACTCTTTTGGCTCGTTTGGTTGAGAAAGAGTGTCTGACAAGGAAAAAAGAAGGCAAGTTCTTTGTCTATTCAGCCCTTTTAACTTTGGACCAAAGTCGGGATTTACTTGTCCAAGATATCAAGGACAAGGTTTGTTCTCGTAGGATTAAGAACTTGTTGGCTGATTTGATTGCTGAATGTGATTTTACTCAGGCTGACTTGGAAGACTTGGAAGCTGTGATTTCTGAGAAGAAATCAAGCGCTGTAACAAAAGTAAAATGTAATTGTATGTAAAGGAGACGTCATGTTAAATAGTATTGTAACCATTATTTGTATTGCCCTTATCGCGTTTATCTTGTTTTGGTTTTTCAAAAAGCCTGAAAAATCTGGACAAAAGGCCCAGCAAAAAAACGGCTACCAAGAGATTCGAGTGGAGGTCATGGGGGGCTATACGCCTGAGTTGATTATCCTCAAGAAATCAGTGCCAGCCCGCATTGTCTTTGACCGTAAGGACCCTTCACCCTGTTTGGACCAAATTGTTTTTCCAGATTTTGGTGTACATGCGGACCTGCCTATGGGGGAAGAGTATGTAGTGGAAATCACGCCTGAGCAGGCTGGAGAGTATGGTTTCTCTTGTGGCATGAATATGATGCACGGTAAGATGATTGTAGAATAGGAGAATGATATGACTGAAATTGTAAAAGCAAGTCTTGAAAATGGTGTTCAAAAAATCCGTATCACGGCAGACAAAGGCTACCATCCAGCCCATATCCAGCTTCAAAAAGGGATTCCAGCTGAGATTACCTTTCATCGTGCAACCCCTTCAAACTGTTATAAGGAAATTCTTTTTGAAGAAGAAGGCATCTTAGAACCAATCGGCGTAGACGAAGAGAAAACAATTCGTTTTACCCCTCAAGAATTAGGCCAACATGAATTTTCTTGTGGCATGAAGATGCAAAAAGGAAGCTATACAGTCGTTGAGAAGACTCGAAAATCTCTATCACTTTTACAGCGTTTTTGGATTACTAGTATCTTTACTGTGCCTCTTGTGATCCTCATGATTGGGATGTTGACAGGTAGTATTAGTCACCAAGTTATGCATTGGGGAACCTTTCTAGCCACTACACCGATTATGTTGGTGGCGGGTGGTCCTTATATCCAAAGCGCTTGGGCCAGCTTTAAAAAGCACAATGCTAATATGGATACCTTGGTTGCGCTGGGAACCCTAGTAGCCTATGGCTATAGCTTAGTTGCCCTCTTTGCAGGTCTCCCTGTTTACTTCGAAAGTGCTGGATTTATCCTCTTCTTCGTTCTTTTGGGAGCAGTTTTTGAGGAAAAAATGCGAAAAAATACTTCCCAAGCTGTAGAGAAATTACTTGACTTGCAGGCTAAAACAGCAGAGGTATTGCGAGATGAACGCTATGTTCAAGTTCCTTTGGAACAAGTCAAGGTAGGCGACCTGATTCGAGTGCGTCCCGGTGAAAAGATTGCGGTTGATGGTGTCGTAGTAGAAGGTATCTCTAGTATTGATGAGTCTATGGTGACAGGTGAGAGTCTGCCTGTGGACAAGACAGTTGGAGATACCGTCATTGGTTCAACCATCAATAATAGTGGAACACTTGTTTTTAGAGCAGAAAAAGTTGGTTCAGAGACTGTTTTGGCTCAGATTGTGGATTTTGTGAAGAAAGCTCAGACCAGCCGAGCACCAATTCAGGATTTGACGGATAAGATTTCAGGAATTTTTGTCCCAGCAGTTGTCATTTTAGCGATTTTAACTTTTTGGATTTGGTTTGTCTTGCTTGAGGCTAGCTTTGTGGCCTCTCTCCTTTATGGAGTAGCAGTTTTGATTATCGCTTGTCCTTGTGCCTTGGGACTTGCAACACCGACAGCCCTTATGGTGGGGACAGGACGCAGTGCCAAGATGGGAGTTCTCCTCAAAAATGGAACGGTTCTACAGGAAATCCAGAAAGTTCAAACTATCGTCTTTGATAAGACCGGGACTTTGACGGAAGGGAAACCTGTGGTCACAGATATCATCGGCGACGAAGTAGAAGTGCTTGGATTGGCAGCTTCCTTGGAAGAAGCTTCTCAACACCCACTGGCTGAAGCCGTTGTGAAACGAGCGAGTGAAGCTGGACTTGAGTTTCACACTGTTGAAAATTTCCAAGCCTTGCACGGAAAAGGTGTCTCAGGGCAAATCAATGGAAAACAAGTTTTGCTTGGAAATGCTAAAATGCTGGATGGCATGAACATTTCTAGCACTTATCAAGAAAAACTAGAAGAACTGGAAAAAGAAGCTAAGACAGTTGTGTTCTTGGCTGTGGACAATGAAATCAAAGGCTTGCTTGCTCTGCAAGATATTCCTAAGGAAAATGCTAAGCTTGCCATCAGTCAGTTGAAAAAACGAGGTCTTAAAACAGTCATGCTGACAGGAGACAATGCTGGTGTGGCGCGTGCTATTGCAGATCAAATCGGAATCGAAGAGGTTATTGCAGGTGTCTTGCCAGAAGAAAAAGCTCATGAAATCCATAAACTACAAGCGACTGGAAAAGTAGCCTTTGTTGGTGATGGTATCAATGACGCTCCTGCCCTCAGTGTAGCAGATGTGGGGATTGCTATGGGAGCTGGAACAGATATTGCCATCGAGTCAGCAGATTTGGTGTTGACAACTAATAACCTCCTAGGAGTGGTACGTGCCTTTGACATGAGTAAGAAAACCTTTCATCGTATTCTGCTCAATCTTTTCTGGGCCTTTATCTACAATGTCGCCGGAATTCCGATTGCAGCAGGAGTCTTTTCAGGTGTTGGACTGGCCCTCAATCCAGAACTGGCAGGTCTAGCCATGGCCTTTAGTTCTGTATCTGTGCTGATCAGTTCCCTTCTGTTAAACTTTAGTAAAATAGACTAAAAGCGGGCTTGCTCGCTTTTTATACTCTTCGAAAATCTCTTCAAACCACGTCAGCTTTATCTGCAACCTCAAAGCTGTTCTTTGAGCAACCTGCGGCTAGCTTCCTAGTTTGTTCTTTGATTTTCATTGAGTATTATAAAACAGAAACTAAAAACGTTTCCAAACTGTACTGTGATAGAGAATAAAAACTTCTGAGCAGATTCTTAGTAAAGTCAAAATAAATGTGATAAATTAGTAGTGTAAAAATTTACTGAAACGTTTTCAAAAACTATATGAAACCTTTTTTAGTAGATTTAAAAATATTTGAAGGAGAGTTATCATTATGACTCAAGGGAAAATTACTGCATCTGCAGCAATGCTTAACGTATTGAAAACATGGGGCGTAGACACAATCTACGGTATCCCATCAGGAACACTCAGCTCATTGATGGACGCTTTGGCTGAAGACAAAGATATCCGCTTCTTGCAAGTTCGCCACGAAGAAACAGGTGCTCTTGCAGCGGTTATGCAAGCTAAATTCGGTGGCTCAATCGGGGTTGCAGTTGGTTCAGGTGGTCCAGGTGCGACTCACTTGATTAACGGTGTTTACGATGCAGCTATGGATAACACTCCATTCCTAGCGATCCTTGGATCACGTCCAGTTAACGAATTGAACATGGATGCTTTCCAAGAATTGAACCAAAACCCAATGTACAACGGTATCGCTGTATACAACAAACGTGTAGCTTACGCTGAGCAATTGCCAAAAGTTATTGACGAAGCTTGCCGTGCTGCAGTTTCTAAAAAAGGTCCAGCTGTTGTTGAAATCCCAGTAAACTTTGGTTTCCAAGAAATCGACGAAAACTCATACTATGGATCAGGTTCATACGAGCGTTCATTCATCGCTCCTGCTTTGAACGAAGTTGAAATCGACAAAGCTGTTGAAATCTTGAACAATGCTGAACGTCCAGTTATCTATGCTGGTTACGGTGGTGTTAAAGCTGGTGAAGTGATTACTGAATTGTCACGTAAAATCAAAGCACCAATCATTACAACTGGTAAAAACTTTGAAGCCTTTGAATGGAACTATGAAGGTTTGACAGGTTCTGCTTACCGTGTTGGTTGGAAACCAGCCAACGAAGTGGTCTTTGAAGCAGACACAGTTCTTTTCCTTGGTTCAAACTTCCCATTTGCTGAAGTTTACGAAGCATTCAAGAACACTGAAAAATTCATCCAAGTCGATATCGACCCTTACAAACTTGGTAAACGTCATGCCCTTGACGCTTCAATCCTTGGTGATGCAGGTCAAGCAGCGAAAGCAATCCTTGACAAAGTAAACCCAGTTGAATCTACTCCATGGTGGCGTGCAAACGTTAAGAACAACCAAAACTGGCGTGATTACATGAACAAACTCGAAGGTAAAACTGAGGGTGAATTGCAATTGTATCAAGTTTACAATGCAATCAACAAACATGCTGATCAAGACGCTATCTACTCAATCGACGTAGGTGACACTACTCAAACATCTACTCGTCACCTTCACATGACACCTAAGAACATGTGGCGTACATCTCCACTCTTTGCGACAATGGGTATCGCCCTTCCTGGTGGTATCGCTGCTAAGAAAGACAATCCAGATCGCCAAGTATGGAACATCATGGGTGATGGAGCATTCAACATGTGCTACCCAGACGTTATCACAAACGTTCAATACGACCTTCCAGTTATCAACGTTGTCTTCTCAAATGGTAAATATGCCTTCATCAAGGACAAATACGAAGACACAAACAAACACTTGTTTGGTTGTGACTTCCCTAATGCTGACTATGCGAAAATCGCTGAAGCGCAAGGTGCTGTAGGATTTACAGTTGACCGTATCGAAGATATCGATGCAGTTGTTGCAGAAGCTGTTAAATTGAACAAAGAAGGTAAAACTGTTGTTATCGATGCTCGCATCACTCCACACCGTCCACTTCCAGTAGAAGTACTTGAATTGGATCCAAAACTTCACTCAGAAGAAGCAATCAAAGCCTTCAAGGAAAAATACGAAGCAGAAGAACTCGTACCATTCCGCCTCTTCTTGGAAGAAGAAGGATTGCAATCACGCGCAATTAAATAATTTCTCTCGTCGAAAATCAAAGATAAATTTATAGACTTCTTTATTAGATTACTGCCGACGATTCCATCATTGAAACCATAAATTTCAATGATGGAATCTAGTGTGGAGCCTAGAAAAAGTCCCAAAGGATTTTTCGTAGTTTGATGAGCAAAGATTTGCCATCAAACTTGGTTTCACCTTGTTTATTCTTTGATTTTCATAGAGAGAAACTTGAAAAGATCGGAGCAATCCGGTCTTTTTATGGAGGATAGTAAATGAATTTAAATCAATTAGATATTATCGTTTCAGATGTTCCCCAAGTCTGTGCTGACTTGGAGCGTATTTTGGATAAAAAGTCCGATTATGTTGACGACAGTTTTGCTCAGTTTACGATTGGCAGTCACTGTCTGATGTTGTCCCAAAATCATTTGATTCCTTTGGAAGATTTTCAGTCAGGAATCATTCTTCATATCGAGGTTGAGGATCTAAATCAGAATTACCAACGTTTAAAAGAGATCGGTGTCGAGATTTTACACGGTCCTTGTGAAACGGATTGGGGAACAGAGTCCTTATTAGTTAAAGGTCCTGCTGGTCTAGTGCTTGATTTTTATCGTATGAAATAAGGCGCTTAGTCATTTGAAGATAACCTTAACCATTCTTAAAAACAGAATGTGAGAATATGAACTATTGAAAGATCGGAGCAATCCGGTCTTTTTCTTATCACAAGATTGTGATAGTTTACATTTTTATAACAAAATTATCAAACTCTTGCTTGTTTTTGCATCAAATATAAAAGCCAGCTCAGGACATCATTACCCAACTAGTTCCAAACATTTTGTCCTCTTTTTAGTATAATAGAACTATCAAATCAAGTGAGGTAAAGTGATGACAGAAAGACTACAATTTCCAGAGGGTTTCCTCTGGGGTGGTGCTACGGCAGCTAATCAATGTGAGGGTGCTTATAATTTAGACGGTCGTGGATTGGCCAACGTGGATGTTGTTCCAGTCGGTAAGGATCGTGAAGCCATTATCACAGGTCAGAAAAAGATGTTTTCATTTGAGGAGGGCTATTTTTACCCAGCAAAAGGAGCCATTGATATGTACCATCATTACAAGGAAGACATTGCTCTTTTTGCGGAGATGGGCTTTAAGACCTATCGGCTTTCTATCGCTTGGACTCGGATTTTTCCTAAGGGCGACGAAACCGTGCCAAATGAAGCTGGCCTAGCCTTTTATGAGGATTTATTTAAGGAGTGTCGCAAGTATGAAATCCAACCTCTGGTTACTATCACCCATTTCGACTGTCCTATGCACTTGATTACAGAGTACGGTGGTTGGCGCAATCGTCGGATGTTAGACTTCTATGAAAAACTTTGTCGCACACTCTTTACCCGCTATAAGGGTTTGGTCAAATACTGGCTTACCTTTAACGAAATCAACATGATTCTCCATGCACCCTTTATGGGAGCTGGTTTCTGTTTTGAAGAAGGTGAAAATCAAGAACAGGTCAAATACCAAGCGGCTCATCATGAGTTGGTGGCTTCAGCAATGGCGACTAAGATTGCCCACGAAATTGACCCAGAAAACAAGGTGGGATGTATGTTGGCTGCAGGGCAATACTATCCTAATACAGCCCATCCGAGAGACTACTGGGCAGCCATGGAGGAAGACCGCAAGAGTTACTTCTTCATAGATGTTCAAGCGCGTGGGGAATACCCAAACTACGCCAAGAAACAGTGGAAGCGTGAGGGAATTGAGATTCAAATGACGGCAGAGGATCTGGACTTGTTGAAGAATCACACTGTTGACTTTGTTTCCTTCTCTTACTATGCAAGTCGAGTGGCCTCAGGTGATCCAGAAGTTAAAGAATTAACTGCTGGAAATGTCTTTGCCTCCCTCAAAAATCCCTATCTTGAATCCTCAGAATGGGGGTGGCAGATTGACCCACTTGGTATTCGTATTACCCTCAATGCCATCTGGGATCGTTACCAAAAGCCTATGTTCATCGTAGAAAACGGTCTAGGTGCTATGGATACACCGGATGAGAATGGTTATGTAGCAGATGACTATCGGATTACTTACTTAGAAGCTCATATCAAGGCTATGCGAGATGCCATTTACCAAGATGGTGTTGACTTGCTTGGTTATACGACTTGGGGTTGTATCGATCTGGTTTCAGCTGGAACAGGCGAAATGAACAAGCGCTACGGCTTTATCTATGTGGATAGAGATAATGCTGGTCATGGAAGCCTCAAACGTAGCAAGAAGAAGTCCTTCTACTGGTACAAGGATGTCATTGCCAGCAATGGTGCAAGCATTGAGTAGAACACATTTGTTTACTATTTTTATAAAATATTCTCCCTACTTTATATAATAGGAAAAAGAGTTCAATTCGAACTCTTTTTTTGCTATAATGAGGGGAGAAAAATCAGACAGGAGATCAAGATGTCAGAACCATTATTTTTACAATCAGTTATGCAAGAAAAAATCTGGGGTGGAACCAAGCTACGTGATGAGTTTGGCTACGACATCCCAAGTGAAAAAATCGGAGAATATTGGGCCATCTCAGCCCATCCAAATGGAGTCTCTAAAGTTGCCAATGGTCGCTTTGAAGGAACAGACCTAGCAACTTTGTATGTAGAACACCGTGAATTGTTTGGCAATCGTCCAGAACCTGTATTTCCGCTTTTGACAAAGATTCTGGATGCCAACGACTGGCTCAGCGTCCAAGTTCACCCAGACGATGCTTATGGACTAGAGCATGAAGGCGAACTCGGAAAAACAGAGTGCTGGTACATTATCGCAGCGGACGAAGGTTCAGAAATTATCTACGGTCACAATGCCAAATCAAAAGAAGAACTCCGCCAGCAAATCGAGGATAAAAACTGGGAGGACTTGCTGACAAAAGTGCCTGTTAAGGCTGGAGATTTCTTCTATGTGCCAAGTGGCACTATGCATGCTATTGGTGCAGGTATCTTGATTCTTGAAACCCAACAATCTAGTGACACCACCTATCGCGTCTATGACTTTGACCGTAAGGATGATAACGGTAACTTGCGTGAACTTCACCTTGAAAAATCTATTGATGTCTTGAACATTGGTGAACCTGCAAATAGCCGTCCTGTGACTGTCAAAGCTGATGATTTGCGTTCCACTCTCCTTGTATCCAATGATTTCTTTGCAGTTTACAAGTGGGAAATTACTGGAAAAGTTGACTTCGAAAAGACAGCTGACTACAGCTTATTCAGTGTCTTAGCTGGTCAAGGTCAACTGACTGTTGACGGAAAAAACTATCCAATCCAAAAAGGCAGCCACTTTATCCTACCAAGTGATGTTGAAGCTTGGACTCTGGAAGGGCAAGGTTTGGAATTAATTGTTAGCCATCCATAAAAAAGAAAGGGCCTGAGTTCACTACTCAAGTCCTTTTTAATTACATAAATTGGGCGATAAAGACCACAATGATGATGATTGGAATGACGAAACGAAGAAGGAAGAGCCAGACTTGGAATAGGCCTTGTTTCCAGATTGTTTCATCAAGATGGAGTTCCTCCATAGCAAGTGCTTTTTTGAAGATGTAGCCTGTAAAAAGAGAAAGACAGAGAGCTCCAAATGGCATGAGGAGATTGGAAACCAAGAAGTCCATAGCGTCAAAGAAGGTCTTCCCAAAGATGTGAACATCTGCCATGACACCGTAAGATAGGGCTGAAGGAATTCCAAAGACAAAGGTCAAAATTCCTAAAATAACACTCCACTTAGCACGCTTGCTGTTGTCCTGATTGGTGATATTGCCCACATTGATTTCCAGCATAACTACAGAAGAAGTGACCGTCGCAAAGAGGAAAAGCAAGAGGAAGAGGATGTAGAAAATGGTTCCAAAAGGCATCTTGTCAAAGAGCTGAGGCAAGACGATAAAGAGCAAGCTCGGTCCCCCTTCAGATTGGATATTGAAGGCTGACATGGCTGGGAAAATGGCTAGACCTGCCATGATGGATACCGAGATATTCATGGCTACGATGGAAATCCCTGACTGAACCAGATTGGTTTTCTTATCCAAGTAGGAAGCATAGGTCAGCATGGCTGTAACCCCTAGTGAGAGGGCAAAGAAAGATTGTCCCAGAGCATAGAGGAGACCAGCACTGGTCAGTTTTGAAAAGTCTGGTTTGAGGAAGTAAAGAACTCCTTCCATGGCATTTGGTAAACTGAGAGAGCGCCCGATGATGACGACAAAGATGATAAAGAGCAGGGGCATCATAACCTTAGAAGCTCTTTCAATTCCTTTTTGAACTCCACGTGATACAATAAAGATATTCAACAGGATAAAGGCAGCTTGAGCTCCAAGTGCAATGGCTGGATTTGAAATGATTGAAGTAAATAACTGAGCATAATCCCCCGTTCCACCAATTTGGAACAATTTTCCAATCTCAATGCCTAGATAAACCAGAATCCATCCTCCAATAACACTGTAAAACGATAAAAGGATAAAGAGGGCAAAGGCACCAATCCAACCAATAAAGTTGTACTTGCTATTCTTGCCGAGTTTTCCAAAGGTTTTAATTCCAGAGACACCAGCGCTTCGGCCGAGGGCGAATTCAGCAAGCAAGAGAGGGAAACCGATTAGAATAGTGGAGATGAGAAAGACCAGTAAAAAGCCTCCTCCACCGTTAGCAGCAGTCATGTAGGGGAATTTCCAAACGGCACCAAGTCCGATGGCTGAACCAGCAGATGCTAGGATAAAGCCCAGTTTAGAACCCCATTGCGATTTTTCAGACATAGTTAAACTCCTAAAATTAGTGTTACAAAAGAAAAAGCTACTGCCCTTGGCAACTAGCCTCATAAGTACTCAAAATGAGCGTTTCTTTTGATTGATAGACTTGACTATCCTATCATGTTTTCTAAGGTCTGTCAAGAAAACCATTTTCATGTTATGATAAAGCAAAAAATTTCGCAAAAACGCTTGACTCTGACCTAAGGGGAGGGGTTATACTATCAATGTAATACTCTTCGAAAATCTCTTCAAACCACGTCAGCGTCGCCTTACCGTACTCAAGTACAGCCTGCGGCTAGCTT
>CAUQVK010000021.1:0-23068 GCA_963521495.1 uncultured Streptococcus sp. | reverse complement strand
CTGAACTGCAAGCAAGGATTGCCGAGTCGGATTTACTGGTCAATGCGACAAGTGTGGGCATGGATGGTCAATCCTCTCCAGTTCCTGAAAGCATAGTCTTTCCAGAAAATCTCTTAGTGGCAGATATCATTTACCAACCCTTTGAAACGCCATTTTTGAAATGGGCTAGAAGTAAGGGTAATCCAGCGGTCAATGGTCTAGGAATGTTGCTTTATCAAGCGGCGGAAGCTTTTCAACTATGGACAGGAAAGGAAATGCCGACGGAAGAGATTTGGCAGTCTTTACGAGAAAAATATAAATAAAGAAAGGGACTAGCTGCGATGAAAATAAGAGTTGATATTCCACATCATCCTTATGATATTGAAATAGAAAAAGGATGTCTTTCTCGTGCAGGACAATGGTTGAGAGGATTATGGCAACCACAAAAAGTGGTTATGGTGACAGATAACCATATAGCCTCTCTTTATGCTGAAAAGGTCAAACTTAGTTTAGAAGATTCTGGTTTTCAAGTTGCTGTATTTGACTTTTTAGAAGGTGAAGAACGAAAAAATCTGACTACTGTGCAGAAAGTCTATGAATTTTTAGTCAAGCAGGGTCTAACTCGTAGTGATGGGATTGTGGCTTTAGGAGGCGGTGTCGTTGGAGATTTAGCTGGGTTTGTTGCATCTACCTATATGCGGGGGATTCATTTTGTTCAGATTCCGACTAGTTTGACTGCCCAGGTGGATTCCTCTATTGGTGGAAAGACTGGTGTCAATTTTCCCTTCGCTAAAAATATGGTGGGTACCTTTGCCCAACCAGATGGCGTCTTGATTGATCCGCTAGTCCTTAAAACCTTAGGAAAAAGAGAATTGATTGAAGGGATGGGCGAAGTCATCAAGTATGGCTTGATTGAGGATGTGGAACTCTGGAAGCTCTTGACCGACTTGGATGGGACTAGAGAAAGTATTCTGGAGAATGCCGAGACTTTGATTAAACATTCATGCCAAGTCAAGCGCAAGATGGTGGTTGAAGACGAGTTGGATAATGGTGTCCGACTTTATCTAAACTTTGGTCATACTATTGGCCATGCGATTGAGGCGACTGCTGGTTATGGTCGTGTGATGCACGGAGAGGCTGTGGCTATGGGGATGGTGCAAATTTCCAAGGTGGCTGAAGATAAAGGCCTCATGCCAGAGGGAATCACTCAAGCTATATCAGACATGTGTCAGAAGTTTGGCTTGCCAATTGATTATGAAAATTGGGATGTAGAGAATCTTTATCAAGCCTTAATTCATGATAAAAAGGCACGTGGCAATACCTTGAAATTGGTCTTGGTACCAGAACTTGGATCAGCGACCATTCATCCAGTTTCTCTTGATGAAATGAAAGATTACTTGGTAAGATAAGGGGATTCTATGAGATATTTAACTGCAGGAGAATCACACGGCCCTCGTCTGACGGCTATTATTGACGGTATTCCGGCTGGACTTCCTTTGACAGCTGAGGATATCAATGAGGACCTTAGACGCCGTCAGGGTGGCTACGGTCGTGGTGGTCGTATGAAGATTGAGAGTGACCAGGTTGTCTTTACTTCGGGCGTTCGTCACGGGAAGACGACTGGGGCTCCCATTACCATGGATGTCGTCAATAAGGACCACCAAAAATGGCTGGATATTATGTCTGCGGAAGACATTGAAGAACGACTTAAAAGCAAACGAAAAATCACCCATCCTCGCCCAGGACATGCCGATTTGGTTGGGGGGATCAAGTACCGTTTTGCCGATTTGAGAAATTCTTTGGAGCGTTCATCTGCCCGTGAAACCACCATGCGGGTGGCAGTCGGAGCAGTAGCTAAACGCCTTTTGGCTGAGCTGGATATGGAGATTGCTAACCATGTTGTGGTCTTTGGTGGCAAGGAAATCGATGTACCTGAAAATCTGACAGTCACTGAGATTAAGGAAAGAGCTGCCCAGTCCGAAGTTTCTATTGTCAACCAAGAACGGGAACAGGAAATCAAGGACTATATTGACCAAATCAAGCGTGATGGGGATACCATCGGTGGGGTTGTCGAGACAGTTGTCGGAGGTGTTCCAGTTGGTCTTGGTTCCTATGTCCAATGGGACAGAAAATTGGATGCCAGACTTGCCCAAGCAGTTGTCTCTATCAATGCTTTTAAAGGGGTGGAATTTGGTCTTGGCTTTGAAGCTGGTTACCGCAAAGGTAGCCAGGTCATGGATGAAATTCTCTGGTCTAAAGAAGACGGCTATACTCGTCGTACCAACAATCTAGGGGGCTTTGAAGGTGGTATGACCAATGGGCAACCCATCGTTGTTCGTGGAGTTATGAAACCCATTCCTACTCTCTACAAACCACTCATGAGTGTGGATATCGAAACCCACGAACCCTACAAGGCAACAGTCGAAAGAAGTGATCCGACGGCTCTACCTGCAGCTGGAGTGGTTATGGAAGCAGTGGTAGCAACCGTCTTGGCCCAGGAAATCTTAGAGAAATTTTCATCGGATAATCTTGAAGAATTAAAGGAAGCTGTTACTAAACACCGAGACTATACAAAGAACTATTAAGGAGTACCTATGGCGAAAACCATATATAGCAAGATTAAGATTGATTGGTGATTCTGAGGAAATTTTCTAGTCATTTTCCATCTTAATGAAGAAAATAGAGAAGATATTTAAGGAATCTTATATATCATTAAAGAATGCATAGAATCTAGAATGATTGAAGCAACTAACTACAGAAAATACGAACTAAACAGTAGTCGTTAAATAAGGAGAAAATCATGTCAAATATTTACGATAGTGCAAACGAACTAAGCCGCGGTCTTCGCGAATTACCAGAATACAAGGCTGTCAAGGCTGCTAAAGATGCTATTAAAGCAGATGATGAGGCAAGCAAAGTATTTACGGAATATGTTGCCTTCCAAGAAGAAATTCAAAAACTAGCACAAACAGGACAAATGCCAGATTCTTCTTTCCAGGAAAAAATGGAAAATTTTGGTAAGCAAATCCAAGAGAATTCTCTCTTGACAGAATTCTTTAACAAGCAACAACAATTGGCGATTTACCTTTCTGACATTGAAAAAATTGTTTTTGAACCAGTTTCAGAATTACTAAAATAAAAAAAATAACTATCACAAAGTCAGGAATTTTTAAGGAATTTCTGACTTTTTTGTGATAAAATAATTAAAAGTACTGCAAGTATGAGGTCTCGTATGAAACTAAAAACAAATATTAGCCACTTGCATGGCAGTATCAGAGTTCCAGGAGACAAATCTATTAGTCATCGCTCCATTATCTTTGGAAGTTTAGCAGAAGGAGAGACCAAGGTTTATGATATCCTACGTGGTGAGGATGTGCTCTCTACCATACAGGTCTTTCGTGATTTAGGTGTTAAGATTGAGGATAAAGATGGGGTGATTACGATTCAGGGGGTTGGGATGAAGGGGCTTAAAGCTCCTCAAAAACCTCTTGATATGGGGAATTCTGGAACATCTATTCGCCTGATTTCAGGTGTGCTAGCTGGGTCAAATTTTGAAGTGGAGATGTTTGGAGATGATAGTCTTTCAAAACGCCCTATGGATCGTGTGACCCTCCCCTTAACTAAAATGGGAGCTAAGATTTCAGGGCAGACAGAAAGAGATCTACCCCCTCTTCAATTAAAAGGAAGTAAAAACTTAACTCCTATTGATTATGACTTGCCGATTGCCTCGGCTCAAGTCAAGTCAGCTTTGATTTTTGCCGCTTTGCAGGCAAAAGGTCAATCTGTCATTGTTGAAAAAGAATGCACCCGTAACCATACAGAAGATATGCTTTATCAGTTTGGTGGGCGTATAAGTGTGGAAGGTAAGAAGATTACCATTCAAGGTCCTCAAAAACTAACGGGACAAAAGGTTGTGGTGCCAGGAGATATTTCCAGTGCTGCTTTTTGGTTGGTCTCAGGTTTGATTGTTCCAAATGCTCGTGTAGAACTTAAGAATGTTGGGATTAATGAAACTCGTACAGGGATTCTTGATGTGATTCGTTCTATGGGTGGAAAACTTGAGCTGACAGATATTGATCCCATCGCAAAATCGGCTACTATAATCGTTGAAACGTCTGATTTGAAAGGGACAGAAATCGGTGGGGCCTTGATTCCACGCTTGATTGATGAATTACCAATTATTGCTCTTCTTGCAACTCAAGCAGAGGGAGTAACGGTAATCAAGGATGCTGAAGAACTTAAAGTAAAAGAAACTGATAGGATTCAGGTGGTAGCAGATGTACTCAACAGCATGGGATCTGACATTACCCCAACAGCAGATGGGATGCTTATTAAAGGAAAATCTAGTCTTCATGGTGCCAAAGTCAATACCTTTGGTGACCACCGTATCGGCATGATGGCGGCAATTGCAGCCCTGTTAGTGAGGGATGGTCAAGTTGAGCTTGAACGAGCTGAAGCGATTAATACTAGCTATCCAAGCTTCTTTGACGATTTGGAGAGGTTGATCAATGGCTAAAGTTCTATTAGGTTTTATGGGTGCAGGAAAGTCCACTATAGCGAAAGCTTTAAATCCCAATTATCTAGATATGGATGCGATAATGGAGCAAAGATTGAGAATGCCAATCGCCACTTTTTTTGCAAAAAAAGGTGAAGAGGCGTTTCGCCAAGTGGAATCAGAACTTTTAGCTGAGTTATTGAAAACTGACCAAGTCATTTCTACAGGTGGAGGAGTAGTTATATCTCCTCTCAATCGTGATCTTGTCAAGCAAAATTCTGATAATATCTATCTAAAAGCAGATTTTGAAACTCTCTATCAACGAATTTCAGCTGATAAAGAAAATCTGCGTCCCCTATTTTTAAACAAAACAAAGGAAGAACTGCAAGGGATTTTTCAAGCAAGGGAAACCTGGTATGAAGAAGTAGCTACTCAAATTATTGATGTGACGAGACGAAGCCCAGAGGAAATTATAGAGGAATTAAGATGAAAATTGCCTACCTAGGTCCCAAAGGATCTTTTTCTCACCATGTGGTCAAGAATGCTTTTCCAAAAGAGGAATTGCAAGCTTTTGCCAATATTACGGATGTTATCAAGGCCTATGAGAAAGGTTTGGTAGATTATTCTGTGGTGCCAGTAGAAAATTCGATTGAAGGTAGCGTCCATGAAACCTTGGATTATCTTTTTCATCAGGCCTGGGTCCAAGCTGTAGCTGAAATTGTTCAGCCTATTCATCAACAATTGATGGTTGTGCCTGGCCACTCAAAAATTGAGAAAATCTTTTCTCATCCTCAGGCTTTGGCTCAAGGAAAAAAATATATTGACACCTATTATCCAAATGTTAAAATTGAAGCAACTGCCAGTACGGCTTATGCGGCCCACTTTGTTTCAGAAAATTCAGAACAACTCTTTGCGGCCATCGCGCCAAAAAGTTCTGCTATGGAATATGGCTTAGAGGTGATTGCTGAGGATATTCAGGAAATAGCAGCTAATTATACTCGATTTTGGGTTTTGGGGACAAATTTGCCATCAATTCCATTAGTGACATCCTCAGAAAAAATGACTTTAGCATTAACCCTGCCAGATAATTTGCCAGGAGCACTTTACAAGGCCCTATCAACCTTTGCATGGAGGGGAATCAATCTAACAAAGATTGAAAGTCGTCCACTTAAGACAGCCTTGGGTGAATACTTTTTTATCATAGACCTGAACTTAACTGAAAAAGAGTTGGTTTATTTTGCACAAAAAGAATTGGATGCAATTGGTATTGGCTACAAAATTTTAGGGGCTTACCCGGTTTTTACAATAGTTGAGAAAGGAAAGGAGAGAAAATGAGTAAAGAGCATCCTTTAAATCATCACGAACAGCTACGATATGATTATCTCTTTAAAAATATTTATTATTTAAATGAGAGAGAAAAAAAAGAATTTGACTATCTTCAAGCTAAGATAAATAGAGAATCAGGTGATGTTTCTGGAGAAAAAGAGGAAATCCTAGAACCTTTGCTATCACCATTTGCTAATAACTCCCTTCCTCTTTATAGTAATCGAAGCCGTTCTAATAAATACCGAAAAAAGGATCCTGTTCCAAAAGTAAAGAAAGAAAAACGTAAACTACGCTTGGGTCGACTTTTTGTGGGACTATTAGTTGTTATGGCCTGCATAGCTTTTGGTATGATTTTTATGTTTTTAAAAGGTTATCAAACGGCCGCAAGTCCTGACAAACCTGCAAATGCAAAAGCAGCGCAAGTGCAAGTCTTTAATGGACAAGATACTAAAGATGGAGTTAATATCTTGATTCTAGGAACGGATGGGCGGATTGGTCAAAATAGCGCTGAAACGCGCACGGATTCCATTATGGTCTTAAACGTCGGTGGTTCTGATAAGAAAATCAAGATGGTCAGCTTCATGCGAGATAATTTAGTCTATATAGATGGTTATAGTAAGGTAGTAGCAGGAAAGAAACAGGCAGATAATAAGCTAAATGTGGCCTACGAATTAGGTGAACAAGAAGGTCAAAAAGGGGCTGAAATGGTCCGAAAAGTACTAAAAGATAATTTTGATTTAGATATCAAATACTATGCTTTGGTAGATTTTCAAGCCTTTGCAACTGCTATTGACACGCTTTTCCCTGATGGAGTAACTATTGATGCTAAATTCTCGACTTTGGAAGGTAGACCTTTAACTGAAGCTACAGTTGGAGATGACCTTCATGCTACTGAGACAGAGTCTCCCACCCAAACGATTAGGGTTGGTAAACAGCAGATGAATGGCTCAACCCTACTAAATTATGCTCGCTTCCGTGATGATGATGAAGGAGATTATGGCCGTGTCAAGAGACAGCAGCAAGTTATGTCAGCTGTACTCGAGCAAATCAAAGATCCAACTAAACTATTTACTGGATCAGAAGCATTAGGAAAGGTATTTGCTATGACGTCTACTAATGCACCTTATACCTTCTTATTGACTAATGGACTACCGATTCTTCAAGGAGTTCAAAACGGAATTGAAAAGCTTACAGTTCCGGAACTTGGAGATTGGGTTGATACTTATGATGTTTACGGAGGTCTTGGACTTCTAGTAGATCAAAATAAATATCAAACAAAACTTGCTCAAATGGGAATGAGATAAAAGAAGATATAAAAATCAGAGTTTAATCAGCTACTAATAAAGTGGATTAGACTTTGATTTTTCTTTATCCATGATAGATTTTTAAAGCTTTTTTATGATATAATAAAACGATATGATTCGTTACTGTAGAGAAGAGGAAAGACATGAGTGATTTGAAAGCGATTCAGACACGTAGTCTTGAAATGGCTGAATATTTTGTTTCATTTTGTAAAGAACATAATTTGCTTTGCTACCTTTGTGGTGGTGGAGCTATTGGGGCTCTTCGCAACAAGGGCTTTATTCCCTGGGATGATGACTTAGATTTTTTTATGCCCCGAAAAGATTATGAGAAGTTAGCAGAATTATGGCCATGCTATGCTGATGAACGCTATTTCTTATCAAAAAGTAACAAAGATTTTGTCGATCGAAATCTTTTTATTACCATTCGTGATAAGGAAACTACCTGTATTAAACCTTATCAGCAAGACTTGGATTTGCCGCATGGCTTGGCCTTAGATGTCCTGCCCTTAGACTATTATCCGAAAAATCCAGCTGAACGTAAAAAGCAAGTTCGTTGGGCCTTGATTTATTCCCTATTTTGCGCACAAACGATTCCAGAAAAACATGGTGCAATAATGAAGTGGGGAAGTTGTGTTTTGCTCGCCTTAACTCCAAAAGCTCTTCGTTATCTCATTTGGAAAAAGGCTGAGAAAGAAATGACCAAGTATAGCTTAGCTGAGAGTGATGGCATTACTGAGTTATGTTCAGGCCCAGGTTATATGCGAAATAAATATCCATTATCAGCATTTGAGGAAAACCTCTTTTTACCATTTGAAGAGACAGAAATGCCTATTCCAGTAGGTTATGATGCTTATCTCCGCACTGCTTTTGGTGATTATATGACTCCACCACCTGCAGATAAGCAAGTACCACATCACGATGCAGTTATTGCAGATATGGATAAGAGTTATAAAGAATACGAGGGAGAGTATGGAGTATGATAGAAGATAAAATTAGCATTATTGTCCCTGTATACAATGTAGAAGCTTATCTAGAGCGATGTGTAGAGTCTATTTTAAAGCAGACATATACGAACTTTGAACTAATCCTAATAAATGATGGGTCTACAGATTCTAGTGGTATGATATGTGATAAATTTGCTTTTCAATACAAAAATATAAGTGTTTATCATATAGAAAATTCTGGTGTTTCTAATGCAAGAAATATTGGCATTGATTTGGCTACTGGGAATTGGATTACTTTTATTGATAGTGATGATTTTCTTACTAAGGATTATTTAGAAACTTTTATAAGCGCTATTGATAATGAGATGTCTATAGGATTTGCTATTGCTCCTCTACATCATATCAAAAATGGAATAATAACTGATTTGCCACAGTTTTCTGGAAGAAAGGAGCTCTGGTCAACGGAAGAAACTATGAAAGAATTATTAATGACTACCAGAACTTCATTCTTTCCAGTGGCAAAATTGTTTAAAAAAGAATTGTTATCAGGATGTAGATTTAGTACAGACTTTCATTTAGCGGAGGATGCTTTATTTTTGACGGAGTTACTGCTAAAGACTAGATGCAGTAGCTTATTTATTGATAAGCCTATTTACTATTATGATCATCGAGAGGGAAGTGCCACAAAATCCATCAATAAGTATGTCTTTGATACTATTGAAGTCTATAAGATCATTACTGCAAAAGTTTCACAAGTCTTTCCAAAACTTGAGCTAGAATTGATAGACAGAAAATGTTGGTCTTATATTACAGTCTACGATAAAATCATAGTTGATTCATCTGACATTTATAAGAAAGAAAAAATTGAATTAAGAAGAACGATAGTTAAATATCGACATGACATTTGGAAAGATCCTTATTTTACAATTTTCCGAAAAGTGGCTATTATGGTACTTATATTTTCTCCATGGATTTATAAGAAACTTATAGGGTTAAAGCGCTAATATTATTAGAAGGAGTTGAACATGTTTTTTTCAAAAATGAATGAGTTCCTTGAAAAATCAAAACTATGGATTTCATTTCTATTTATTTTAGTATCTATTTTAAGTATGAGCTCGTTGGTTTATAAAGTAACAAGCCCTTTGTACAAAATTTTATCATTATTTGTTCTGATATACATTTGCTTTAACTTACTATTTAGGTGGAAACAAATAAGAGTAGATAGAAAATTTCTGACATTATTTCAGTTTTTAGTTGGCAGTCATGTATTGTCCACATTGTTTAACCATTCAGGACATTTACTTGGAAATATAATTGAAATATTGTTTATGGTAACTTATGTTTTGTTATTTACTATTTTACAATTGGGACAACTAAAAAAATTATTTAACTGGATTGCATATACGGTTCAGATTATATCTTTTTCATCAGCAATAATTTCACTTTCTTTATTGATGAGTAGGGTACTTATTTTATTTAAAATTTCTGAACAGTCTTTTTATTACGGTGTTATGAATGGCCGTTTGTGGGGGATTGTTAATCCTAATGCTAGTGCAATTTTTGCATACATTAGTATTATTTTATCTATGTACCTAATTCATAAAGGAAGTAAATATTCTGTTCTGCTAAAACTTAATAATGTTATTCAGTTAGTTTATTTTGCTACAATGCAAAGTAGAGGAGCTGTATTATCTTTATTCTTAATGATAGGAATATATAGTTTCTTCATTCATAGAGGGAGTTTAGCTAAAAGGATTAGAACTTTGATTGTTGCTACTTTACTTGTTTTCACTGTTAATATTGGATTAAGTTATGCTTCTTCTATATATATAGCTTCAGGAAAAGTAACTGTCTTTGATTTAAATAATGGACAATCCTATGATGAAACAGATTCACTAGATATAAAAAATACTGGGGAATTCCATCTAATTGAAACAACACCAAGTGGAAGAACATATATCTGGAAAAATGCAATTACAATGGGAAGTGCAAAACCAATTTTTGGTTATGGAGTTCGTAATGTATCTGACTATTATGTAAAATATTTTAGTGAGTATGAAATTAAAAATTCTCTTATAGGTGGTAACTTCCATAATATTTTTATTACGTTATTTGTTAGTTCTGGATTTCTTGGCTTAGTCTCTTTTCTACTTATTTTGGGCTATGTTTCCAAGCGTTTTGTTAGTTATTTGATTGTTTCAAAAAATAATACTGAATCTTTGCCACTAATTCTTTTCTTTGGTATTTTGTTCGGACAATTATTTGAAAGTCAGATTATGTATTCTACTAATTTTATAAATATCATCTTCTGGTTGGTAGTCGGTTATGGTTTAGCAATTTGTAAACGTGATGAAGGTATTCGTTATCAGGAAGTAACTGACATTAGAGAGATTCAACAGATGGAACTAGGAATCATGGAATATATTCATGAAGTTTGTCAGAAAATTGGTGTCAAATATTTCCTAGCTTATGGCAGTCTTATCGGTGCGGTTCGGCATAAAGGTTTTATTCCTTGGGATGATGATATGGATATTTGTATGCTTCGAGAAGACTACGAGAAATTACAAGACTATATGATTGCACATCCACATGAGCGCTATGAAGTTTTATCTTATAAAAATAACCTTAACTATGTTTATCCTTTTATGAAAGTTCAAGATAATCAGACATATTTGTTAGAAGAAGATATACGGATCGATTCGAATATGGGAATATATGTTGATATCTTCCCAGTTGATGGTTACGAAGATGATCAAATCTTTAAAGATAAAATGACAAAGATTATTAAAAAACGTCAATTGAGTTGCTATACATTCAAAGGGATTACCAATACGAAAAGTGTACTAAATTCTTTAATCCGATATATCTCAGTTATCATTTTTTATTTTACAAATACTAATAAGTATATTAAACAGATCGATGATTTGGCCAAATCTAGAAAAGTTTCTGACTTCGAGCAGGTTGACTACTTAATCTATAAGGATATGAATAAACCTGTCTGGAATCGTGAATGGTTAGAAGAAACTATTATTGGGACATTTGAAGACAAGGAATTCATGATTCCAAAACACTATCATGAAATTTTAAATTCTGACTATGGAGATTATACAAAACTGCCACCTGTTGAGCAAAGAGTTTCTCATCATGATTTTAAATTGTGGAAAATTATCAAATAATCCCGATAGTATACTTAAAATCAAAATTAAACAAATAATGCATATAAAGAGACTAGGAGATAATAATAGATGCCTAAACAAATTTTGACTCTCGAAGAAATAAAACAGATTGAATTAGATATTTTATATTATTTGCATGAACTATGTGAAAAGCATAATATCAAGTATTTTATTGACTTCGGGACCTTATTAGGAGCGATACGTCATAAAGGTTTTATCCCTTGGGATGATGATGCAGATATTTCTCTAGCACGAGATGAATTTGAAAAGCTATATAATGTTTTAAAAAATGAAGATCATCCTCATTATAAATTGATTTCATATCGAGAAACTAAAGGTTATCCTTATACTTATATGCGAGTGTATGATGTTAGGACGAAAAGGGATGCAAATTTATTAGATAATACTGTAGTTTTAGGAACTTGTGTTGATATTTTCCCTTATGATGGGGTTGTGACAGATGAGAAAGATAGAAAAAAGATGAAGCTCTATAAGCAATTTGTCCGGCTATCTTCTTTAAATTTTAAAGGAATTAGAAAAACGAATGGTGGAATAAAAAATGTACCACGTTATCTTGCTTCTATAATTTTTAGATTAACTTCTCCTCAAAAGTGGAACAAAAAACTTGAGAATTTAGCTCTACAATACAGTGTCAACAAAGCTACAAATCTTGCTTGTACAACATATGACTCCTACTATCCGAGTGGTATTAAGAAGGAGTGGCTTTACGATACAATCGAGATGCCTTATGAGAATATTCTTGTGAAAGTTCCTAGAAAATTCCATGAGATTCTGGTTTATGAGTTTGGTGAAGACTATATGACTCCTCCGCCTATTGAAAATCAAAATCCAGGAACTGATAAAAATTACTGGATTGATTAATTTATTAGAAAGTTGCTTTGATTTGATAATTCGATAAAATAAATAGCCTACCTATCTACTGGAATATTCCTTGTTTTAGATAGGTAGGTTATTTTTTTAATTTCTTTTAATCTTAGCAAGTGCAAGATTGAGTGCATAGTGGAATGTTCTATCTTTTGTGATAAAAAGTATCAATAGGTAGTAAATTCCACAAGTCGCAACAGTTGTGAGAACCATGAGTATCATATTGAAGTTGACTGTATAAGAGTTGATTTGGAAAAGGAATTTAAATGTGAAATAGATTGGAATGAATCCGAACGATACAATAGTATAGCGTGTTAAAGTAGTAAAGATTTCTTTTAAATCAATTAGTTGGTGTTTTTTGATAAAAAGAATTTCTAGAAGAACAACGATCATCTCTGCGAAAATGGTTGTTGCGATATAGTATTCCGGTGCGAAAATATTGTTAAAATACAAGAGACTGTTGAAGAGAATATTGGCTCCCCCCCCAGCAAAATAAAAGGCTGTCAAACGATTTTCATGGTCATTGATAAAGATAATTTGTTTACCAAGGATTAATTCAATGGCCCAAATAATAGTCCGAAAGGCGAAGACACTAGTCACAATACCAGCTTCAAGGTATTTTTCAGACGAGTAGATCACTGCTGCGTAGTTTCCTAAAACCATAATCCCAATACTGGTCGGAATAATCAAGAAGTAGAAGAGAGCTGCTCCTTGATTTAGAAGATTTTTATAAGATTCGTAGTCTTTCTTACCGAGATAGTAGCCAAGACGTGGAATACTGACATTGATGGCACCGCTTAGTACACTAGCAATTAGCATGACGATGCTAGAAGCAATCGTGTAGTATGAAATGAAGTTTTCATCAGGACCCTTGGTGATAAACATTCTATCAAGTAAGGTATAGAGCATATTTGCATTTGCTAAGAGAAGCATGGTCAAAAGTGGTTTAGCTGATCGAATCAACTCTTTGAAACCAATCTTAACAAAGGAAACTTCTCTCTTAATCCATAGAAAACTGAGCAGATAGTTAAGAATGGTAGTAGCACTCATAACAATAGCGTATGGTACGATGTCATCAGCAGTTTTTACAAAGGTAAAGATTGCAACCAACATGGCAATTCGTATAATCAAAGTCTTGTATAATATAAATGCATAATTTTCATAAGCTTCGTTCATCCACTCGATATAGAGAAATTGAAAGAGAGCCTGCACACCTAATATATAGTAGAGCTCTTTAAAGTTTTCAATACTATTATCCATGTAAATGAACAAAAAGTAGATACTTGTTGTAAGGACAGAAGTAATTACAGATATATAGAATAACTTGGAGAAGACATAATTAATCTTATCCTTATCGTCCTTTACTTTACTGATAGCTCGAATTCCGTAATTGTAAATCCCGAAGGCAGCCAGTGGTATGACAAAACTAGCCCAAGTATTTGCGGTATTAAAGTAACCGTAACTTGATTTACTCAGTATACGTGTCAGATAAGGGTTGGTTATCAGAGGAAAAACGATATTGAGAATATTGACTAGTAAACTAGCCAATGCGTTTACTTTTATATTTTTCATTGTACTTTCTTTCTTATTTGTAAAATCGTCTCTAGTATTATATCACATTCCCACGTTCTTCTTTTGATAAAATCTTAAAACTTTAGTATAATAGATAGAACTGAAAGTATGAGGTTACTAGCTATGAAAATGAAACAAATCAGTGATACGACGTTAAAAATTACGATGTCTTTAGAAGATTTGATGGATAGAGGAATGGAGATTGCTGACTTTCTCGTTCCTCAAGAAAAAACAGAAGAATTCTTTTACGCTATCTTGGATGAATTAGAGATGCCTGAGAGCTTTTTAGATACAGGAATGTTGAGTTTTCGTGTCACTCCAAAGCCAGATAAGGTGGATGTCTTTGTGACCAAGTCTAAGATTGATCAAAATTTAGATTTTGAGGATTTGGCTGACCTACCCGATATGGAAGAATTGGCCCAAATGTCGCCAGATGAATTTCTAAAAACTCTTGAAAAGAGTATTGCAGATAAAACAAAAGACGATATTGAAGCTATCAAGTCACTAGAACAAGTTGAAGCAAAGGAAGAGGAAGAAGAGGCTAACCAAGAGTCTGATAGTAAGAAAGAACCTTATATCTACTATATTTTGCATTTTACAAAATTGGCAGATTTGGTAGCTTTTGCAAAGACAGTAACTTTTGATATGGAAACCTCGGAACTTTTCAAGATGAATGATGATTACTATCTAACTATTTTAGTGGATATTGAAAATCATCCAAATCCATATCCAGCGTGGCTCTTGGCCCGTATGCGTGAATTTGCAGATGATAGTGACATTAGTCGTTCAGTTTTACAAGAATATGGTCATATCTTGATAAACCATAATGCAGTTCTTGAATTACAAAAAATTAGCTAAAGAAGGCGAATCATTCGATTCGTTTTTATTTTTTATCTATAAATCTCGGTTTTCTTAGATAGGAATTTTTGCAAAATTCTGTTATAATGGCTATATCAGAAATTTTCGAGGAGACAAAGATGACAGTTAAAATTGCTTTACTAGGATTTGGTACCGTTGCAAGTGGTGTACCTTTCCTCCTAAAGGAAAATGGAGAAAAAATCGTTCAATCAGCTCACTCAGAGATTGAAGTGGCTAAGGTTTTGGTCAAGGATGAAGATGAAAAAAATCGCTTGCTTGCAGCAGGTCATGATTTTAATTTTGTAACCAATGTTGAAGATATTTTATTAGATAAAGAAATCACTATTGTAGTAGAATTGATGGGTCGTATAGAACCTGCTAAGACCTTCATTACACGTGCCTTAGAAGTGGGTAAACATATCGTTACGGCCAACAAAGACCTTTTGGCGGTACATGGTGCAGAATTGTTAGAAATTGCCAAAGCCAACAATGTTGCTCTTTACTACGAAGCTGCAGTAGCTGGAGGAATTCCAATCCTTCGTACTTTGGCCAATTCATTTGCTTCCGATAAAATCACGCGCGTTCTCGGTGTCGTTAATGGAACTTCCAACTTCATGATGACTAAAATGGTTGAAGAAGGCTGGTCTTACAAGGATGCTTTGGCCGAAGCACAACGCCTAGGCTTTGCAGAAAGCAATCCTACAAATGACGTAGATGGAATTGATGCAGCTTATAAGATGGTTATTTTGAGCCAATTTGCCTTTGGGATGAAAGTTGCTTTTGATGATGTAGTCCACAAAGGAATCCGGAACATCACACCAGAAGATGTGGCTGTAGCCCAAGAACTTGGTTATGTGGTGAAATTAGTTGGTTCCATTGAAGAAACTGCTTCAGGTATTGCGGCAGAAGTAACGCCAACTTTCCTTCCTAAATCTCATCCACTAGCTAGTGTAAATGGTGTTATGAATGCAGTTTTTGTAGAGTCTATTGGTATTGGTGAATCAATGTACTATGGACCAGGTGCAGGTCAAAAACCTACTGCAACCAGTGTTGTAGCAGATATTGTACGTATCGTTCGTCGTTTAAATGATGGAACCATTGGTAAAGACTTTAATGAGTTTAGCCGTGAATTGGTTCTTGCAAATCCAGAAGATATTAAAGCAAACTATTACTTCTCAATCTTAGCACCTGATTCGAAAGGTCAAGTATTGAAGCTTGCAGAAATCTTCAACGCACAAGATATTTCCTTCAAGCAAATTCTTCAAGATGGTACAGAGGGGGATAAGGCGCGTGTTGTGATTATCACACATAAAATCAATAAGAAACAGCTCGAAAATGTATCAAATGAATTGAAGAAGGTTTCAGAATTTGACCTCTTAAATACCTTCAAAGTGTTAGGAGTTTAAGATGAAGATTATTGTACCGGCAACCAGTGCCAATATTGGGCCAGGTTTTGATTCTGTTGGTGTAGCTTTAACTAAGTATCTTCAAATTGAAGTCTGTGAAGAACGAGATGAATGGTTGATTGAACATCAAATTGGTAAATGGATTCCACATGATGAGCGGAATCTTTTGCTCAAGATTGCTCTTCAAATTGCACCAGAAATGCAACCAAGACGCTTAAAAATGACTAGTGATATTCCTTTAGCGCGTGGATTAGGTTCTTCTAGCTCTGTTATTGTTGCTGGGATTGAATTAGCTAATCAATTGGGTAATCTCAACTTATCTAACCATGAAAAGTTACAATTAGCAACCAAGATTGAAGGACATCCTGACAATGTAGCTCCTGCTATTTATGGAAATCTCGTAGTGGCTAGTTCAGTTAAAAGCCAAGTCTCTGTGATTGTAGCAGATTTTCCAGACTGTGATTTCCTAGCCTACATTCCTAACTATGAATTGCGTACTCGAGATAGTCGTGGGGTATTGCCTAAGAAGCTATCATATAAGGAAGCTGTTGCAGCAAGTTCTATTGCCAATGTGGCTGTCGCGGCCTTGTTGGCAGGGGATATGGAAATAGCTGGTCAAGCTATCGAGGGTGATCTTTTCCATGAACGCTACCGTCAAGACTTGGTTAGAGAGTTTGCGACTATTAAGGAAGTTGCAAAAGAGAATGGTGCTTACGCAACCTATCTATCTGGAGCTGGCCCAACTGTTATGGTTCTAGCCTCCCATGATAAAATGCCAATCATTAAGGCTGAGCTTGAAAAGCAAGCTTTTAAAGGCTTACTTCATGACTTGAAGGTGGATACACAAGGTGTTCGTGTGGAAACAACATAATGAATAAAGATTAGGATGGGGAAACTCTCGACCAGAGGGCTTCCTATCCTTTTTTTGAAAATGAGACGATTAGAAGAATACGATTTCATAAAGGAGAAACTAAGATGGGAGAAATTTATCTAGCAGGTGGTTGTTTTTGGGGACTAGAGGAGTACTTTTCACGTGTTTCTGGTGTGCTTGAAACCAGTGTTGGTTATGCTAATGGAACTGTTGAAACAACCAACTATCAGTTGCTTAAAAAAACAGATCATGCAGAAACGGTTCAAGTAATTTATGATGAGAAGGCAGTATCTCTAAGAGAGATTTTACTTTATTATTTCCGAGTCATCGACCCTTTATCCATCAATCAACAAGGGAATGATCGTGGTCGTCAATATCGCACAGGAATTTATTACCAAGATGAAACAGACTTGCCAGTTATATACACAGTAGTGCAGGAGCAGGAGCGCATGCTTGGTCGAAAAATTGCAGTGGAAGTAGAAAAACTTCGTCATTATATCCAGGCTGAAGACTACCATCAAGACTATCTTAAGAAAAACCCATCTGGTTATTGTCATATTGATGTAAATGATGCCGAGAAACCACTTATTGATGCTACCAACTATGAAAAACCGAGCCAGGCATTTTTGAGGGAAAATCTATCAGAAGAATCCTATCGTGTCACTCAAGAAGCAGCTACAGAGGCTCCCTTTACTAATGCCTTTGATCAAACCTTTGAAGAGGGGATCTATGTTGATATCACGACAGGGGAGCCTCTGTTTTTTGCAAAGGATAAATTTGCTTCAGGATGTGGTTGGCCAAGTTTTAGTAGGCCAATTTCTAATGAACTGGTTCACTATTATCAAGATTTGAGTCATGGAATGGAGAGAATTGAAGTTCGTTCTCGGTCAGGCAATGCTCACTTGGGTCATGTTTTCACAGATGGACCTCGGGAGTTAGGTGGGCTTCGTTACTGTATCAATTCTGCTTCCTTGCGCTTTGTGGCTAAGGAAGAGATGGAAGAAGCAGGATATGGCTATCTATTGCCTTACTTAAACCAATAAAACAGAGAGGTTGGGGCTTTCCACTTTCTTCATTAGAAAACTAGAAGGGACTTATGAAACATTTATTAGCTTACTTCAAACCCTACATCAAGGAATCGATTTTGGCTCCCTTATTCAAGTTATTAGAAGCCGTATTTGAGTTGTTAGTTCCTATGATCATCGCAGGGATTGTGGACCAGTCTTTGCCTTGGAAGGATACGGGGCATTTATGGATGCAGATAGGATTACTTCTGATTTTTGCAGTCATAGGTGTGTTGGTGGCCTTGGTAGCTCAATTTTATTCTGCTAAGGCGGCGGTAGGTTTTGCCAAAGGACTGACAGACGATCTCTATCGGCATATTCTTTCTTTACCAAAGGACAGTAGAGACCGTTTGACAACTTCTAGCTTGGTCACTCGCTTGACTTCGGATACCTACCAGATTCAGACTGGTATCAATCAATTCTTGCGTCTCTTTTTGCGAGCGCCCATTATCGTTTTTGGTGCTATTTTTATGGCCTATCGAATCTCAGCTGAGCTGACTCTCTGGTTCTTGGTCATGGTTGTCATTTTGACCATCGTCATTGTAGGGCTCTCACGACTGGTTAATCCTCTCTATAGCATTTTAAGAAAGAAGACTGATCAAGTAGTTCAAGAAACGCGCCAGCAATTACAAGGGATGCGGGTTATTCGCGCCTTTGGTCAAGAAAAAGGAGAAATGGAAGGTTTTCAGAACCTTAATCAGGCCTACTCAAGTCTTCAAGAAAAGACAGGATTTTGGTCTAGTTTACTGACTCCCTTAACCTTTCTGGTTGTAAATGCCACTCTCTTAGTCATTATCTGGCAAGGTTATATTTCCATACAAGGAGGGTTGTTCAGTCAAGGTGCTTTGATTGCTCTAATCAATTATCTTTTGCAGATTTTGGTGGAATTAATCAAGCTAGCCATGCTGATCAATTCTCTTAACCAGACCTATATCTCTGCCAAACGGATTGAGGAAGTCTTTAATCGAGAATTAGAAGATATTCATTCAGAATTAGAACAAAAGCAAGTTACCAGCAATCAGGTTTTACAAGTTCAAGAACTGACCTTTACCTATCCTAATGCGGCCCAGCCTTCTCTGAGAGATATTTCCTTTGATATGACTCAAGGGCAGATTCTCGGTATCATCGGAGGAACTGGCTCGGGTAAATCAAGCCTGATCCAAGTCTTGCTTGGTCTTTATCCAGCAGATAGGGGAAGCTTTTCTCTTTATCGAGACGGAACTAGTCCTCGTAATCTTGAGGACTTACGGTCTTGGATTGCCTATGTTCCCCAGAAGGTCGTCCTTTTTAAGGGAAGTATTCGCTCTAACTTGACTCTAGGTTTAGATAAAGAAGTTTCGGATCATGAACTCTGGGAGGCATTGGAAATTGCGCAAGCTAAGGATTTTGTAAATGACAAAGAAGGGCTCTTAGATGCAGTAGTTGAGGCAAGTGGTCGCAATTTCTCTGGTGGACAAAGACAACGCTTGTCCATCGCTCGAGCAATCTTGCGCCAAGCTCCATTTCTTATCCTAGATGATGCTACCTCGGCATTGGACACAATTACCGAGTCCAAGCTCTTGAAAGCAATCCGAGAGAACTTGCCAAATACAAGTTTAATCTTGATTTCTCAACGAACTTCGACACTACAGATGGCCGACCAAATTCTCCTCTTGGAAAAAGGGGAGCAACTTGCTATTGGAAGTCATGAAGAGTTGATGGAGACCAGTCAGATTTATAGAGAAATCAATGCTTCTCAAGGTGGAAAGGAGGACTAGTATGCGACGACAAAAATCCAATCAAACTTTCAAATGTTTAGCTAAAGATTTAGTAAGCCATCCCTTCCTTCTTTTCTTAGCTTTTGTGGGAACTCTTGCACAGGTTGGTTTATCGATTTACCTCCCCATTCTGATTGGGCAAGTTATCGACCAAGTTCTAGTGACGGACTCAACTCAAACTTTCTGGCAAATTTTCCTACAAATGGTTTTTGTTGTAGGAGCAAATACGCTGGTACAGTGGGCCAATCCTTTACTTTATAATCGTCTCATTTATTCCTACACTAGAGATTTACGAGAGAGGATGATACAGAAATTACATCGTTTGCCAATTGCTTTTGTGGATAGACAAGGAAGTGGTGAGATGGTCAGTCGGGTGACAACTGATATCGAGCAGTTGACGGCTGGCTTGGCCATGATTTTTAACCAATTTTTCATTGGCGTCTTGATGATTTTGGTCAGTATTCTAGCCATGCTCCAAATTCATCTCCTCATGACTCTTTTAGTTTTGATTTTAACTCCCTTGTCTATACTGATTTCTCGCTATATTGCAAAAAGATCTTACCATCTTTTTCAGAATCAAACAGAGACTAGAGGGATTCTAACTCAGTTGATTGAAGAATCTCTCAGTCAGCAGAGTCTGATTCAGTCTTTCAATGCCCAGGAAGAGTTTATCCAAAGGCTGCGTGAGGCTAATACAAACTATGCAGGCTATTCCCAATCAGCTATCTTTTATTCTTCGACTGTTAATCCCACAACTCGATTTGTGAATGCTCTTATATATGCCTTATTGGCTGGAGTAGGTGCTTATCGTATCATGATTGGATCAACCCTAACTATCGGACGTTTAGTTACTTTTTTGAACTATATTCAACAGTATACCAAGCCTTTTAATGATATTTCAGCAGTCCTTGCAGAATTACAAAGCGCCATAGCTTGTGCAGATCGTATCTATGCAGTTTTAGAGTGTCCTGAAGTTACTGAAACAGGTATGGATGAATTGTTAAGTGATCAGGTTAAGGGGGCTATTTCCTTCAAGAAAGTGTCTTTTGGTTATCATCCCGAAAAGACTTTAATCAAGGATTTGTCTATTGATATTCCAGCTGGAAGTAAGGTTGCTATCGTTGGTCCAACAGGTGCTGGTAAATCAACTCTTATCAATCTTCTCATGCGTTTTTATCCTATTAATAGTGGAGACATTCTGCTTGATGGTAAATCCATTTATGATGTAAGCCGAGCTTCTCTTAGACAGAAATTTGGTATGGTCCTTCAAGAAACCTGGCTTAAGCAAGGGACTATTCATGACAATATTGCTTTTAGTAGTCCAAATGCTAGTCGTGAAGAGGTCATAGCTGCTGCCAAAGCTGCCAATGCTGATTTTTTTATTCAGCAGTTGCCTCAAGGATATGATACACTTTTGGAAAACGCTGGTGAATCTCTATCAGTTGGCCAAGCTCAACTTTTGACAATTGCCCGAGTATTTCTATCTATTCCCAAGATTTTAATCTTGGATGAGGCGACTTCTTCCATTGACACGCGTACGGAAATGCTGGTTCAAGATGCCTTTTCTAAACTAATGAAGGGAAGGACTAGTTTTATTATTGCCCACCGTTTGTCTACCATTAAAGATGCGGATTTGATTCTTGTTTTGGTAGATGGAGATATTGTTGAGCAAGGTAATCATCATGATCTCATGGCAAAAAAAGGGAAATATTATCAAATGCAACAGGCGTCTGCCTTTTCCTCAGACTAATTCACTAAATAGCAATATAAGAAAAGTTGCCTTAGGGTGACTTTTTTGTTACAATAGCTAGAAAAATTATTCACTGTAATACTCAATGAAAATTAAAGAGCAAACTAGGAAGTTAGCCGCAGGTTGCTCAAAGCACTGCTTTGAGGTTGTAGATAAGACTGACGAAGTCAGTAACCATATATCTACGGCAAGGTGAAGCTGATGTGGTTTGAAGAGATTTTAGAAGAGTATAAATTGTCTTTTAGAAAAGGTGCCTTGGAATGAAAGTTTATCAGCATGTAAATATTGTCACCTGTGACCAAGATTTCCATGTTTATCATGATGGTATCTTGGCTGTTAATGACTATCAAATAGTTTATGTCGGTCAGGAGAATCAAGTGATTTTAGATCAAGCTGACCAAGTGATCGATTATCAAGGTGCTTGGATTATGCCTGGCTTGATCAATTGCCATACTCATTCAGCTATGACAGAATTGAGAGGAATTCGTGATGATAGTAATCTTCATGAATGGCTCCATAATTATATTTTGCCAGCAGAAGCGAAATTTACAACTGAGATGACTACAAGGGCTGTAAAACATGCCTTAATCGAGATGCTCCAGTCTGGGACTACGACCTTCAATGATATGTATAATCCCAATGGTGTGGATATAAAGCAGATTTATCAGACAGTGAAGCCCTCCAAAATTCGTTGCTATTTCTCTCCGACCTTGTTTTCATCAGAGATAGAAACCACTGAAGAAACTATAGACCGAACACGAGTAATTATAGAAGAAATTCTTGCCTACCAAGATCAAAAATTTAAGGTAATGGTTGCCCCACATTCTCCTTATAGTTGTAGCCGTAATTTGCTAGTAGCTAGCTTAGATATGGCAAAAGAGTTTGATATTCCAATCCATATCCATGTTGCGGAGACCAAGGAGGAGTTAGGCATTCTCCTGAAACGCTACGGTAAACGTCCTCTTGCTTTTCTCGAAGAACTGGGTTACTTAGATCATCCGTCCGTCTTTGCTCACGGGGTCGAATTAAACGAGCGAGAAATTGAGCGCTTGGCAAAGTCTCAAGTGGCTATTGCCCACAATCCTATCAGTAACCTCAAACTGGCCTCAGGAATTGCTCCAGTTATTCAATTACAAAAAGCAGGAGTAGCAGTTGGAATTGCTACAGATTCAGTTGCCTCAAATAATAACTTAGATATGTTTGAAGAAGGCCGCACTGCTGCATTACTACAAAAAATGAAAAGCGGTGATGCTAGTCAGTTTCCAAATGAAACAGCTCTAAAGGCTCTGACAATTGAAGGGGCTAAGGTCCTAGGGATGGAAAATCAGATAGGAAGTCTAGAAGTTGGCAAGCAGGCAGATTTTCTCGTCATTCAACCACAGGGGAAAATCCATCTCCAACCCCAAGAAAATATGCTTTCTCACTTGGTTTATGCAGTTAAGTCAAGTGATGTGTCAGATGTTTATATCGCTGGAGAACAGGTAGTTAGAGAGGGGAAAGTCCTGACAGTAGAGGTTTAAAGAGAAATATTTTTTAAAAAAGTTTGCAAAAATCTTGCATTCTTTTTTAAACTATGCTATACTTATATACGGTTTGAAAAAACTGCCTAAGACAGTAGGGGAGCTCGACTCATAAATATCCTACCGAGGACAAAACGTATCATGTAAAAAGAAGCGTATTG
>CAUQVK010000020.1:0-23151 GCA_963521495.1 uncultured Streptococcus sp. | reverse complement strand
CACCCAAAATCATCTCTCTAGTCAAGGAGTGGAATCCTGCTATTCATCTGATTGGTTTCAAACTGCTGGTTGATGTCTCTGAGGATTATCTCATCGAGATTGCCAGAAAAAGTCTTATCAAAAACCAAGCAGACTTGATCATAGCAAATGACCTGACTCAAATCTCAGCGAACCAGCATCGTGCTATCTTTGTTGAAAAAAATCAGCTTCAAACAGTCCAGACTAAAGAAGAAATTGCAAAACTCCTCCTTGAAAAAATTCAAGCCTATCATTCATAGAAAGGAAAGCTATGGCAAACATTCTCTTGGCTGTAACGGGCTCAATCGCCTCTTACAAGTCGGCAGATTTAGTTAGTTCGCTTAAAAAACAAGGTCATCAAGTCACTGTCTTAATGACCCAGGCTGCTACAGAGTTTATCCAACCTTTGACACTACAGGTACTCTCACAGAATTCCGTCCACTTGGACGTCATGAAGGAACCCTATCCTGATCAAGTCAATCATATCGAACTTGGAAAAAAAGCAGATTTATTTATCGTGTCCCCTGCAACAGCTAACACTATTGCAAAACTAGCCTACGGCTTTGCGGACAACATGGTAACTTGTATTGCTCTAGCCTTGCCAAGTCATATTCCCAAACTCATCGCACCTGCTATGAATACAAAAATGTATGACCATCCAGCAACTCAGGCTAATCTGAAAACATTAGAAACCTACGGCTATCAGCTGATTGCTCCTAAGGAATCCCTACTAGCTTGTGGAGACCACGGACGAGGAGCTTTAGCCGACCTCACAATTATTTTAGAAAGAATAAAGGAAACTCTCGATGAAAAAACGCTCTAATATTGCACCTATTGCTATCTTTTTTGCAACCATGCTCGTGATACACTTTCTGAGCTCACTTATCTTTAACCTTTTTCCATTTCCAATCAAACCGACCATCGTTCATATTCCTGTCATTATTGCCAGCATTATTTACGGTCCACGAGTTGGGGTTACACTTGGATTTTTGATGGGACTACTTAGCTTAACTGTTAACACGATTACAATTCTACCGACAAGCTACCTCTTCTCCCCATTTGTACCAAACGGAAACATCTACTCAGCTATCATTGCCATCGTCCCACGTATTTTGATTGGTTTAACTCCTTATCTGGTCTATAAACTGATGAAAAATAAAACTGGTCTGATTTTAGCTGGTGCCCTTGGTTCACTTACCAACACAGTCTTTGTACTTGGTGGAATTTTCTACCTTTTTGGAAATGTTTTTGATGGTAATATCCAAAAACTCCTAGCAACTGTTATCTCAACAAATTCCATTGCCGAATTAGTCATTTCCGCAGTTCTAACCCTAGCTATTGTTCCAAGACTACAAACTTTGAAGAAATAAAAACAATCTCCGCTTTCATACTTGAAGGTGGAGATTTTGCTCTATATCGTTACTATTATTAGTGAAATCTTTACCAATATTTATACTCAATGAAAATCAAAGAGCAAACTAGGAAGCAAGCTGCAGGTTGGTCAAAACACAGTTTTGAGGTTGTGGATAGAACTGACGAAGGCAACTCAAAATACTGTTTTGAGGTTGCAGATGGAAGCTGACGTGGTTTGAAGAGATTTTCGAAGAGTATTAACTTAAAAATGACCTATAAACCTAAGTAAATCCTTGATTTATTGTCTTGTTTATTGTACTATACTAGTGTATATACAGTTAAAAAGGAGATTCTTATGAATACACGGAAAAAGACACAATTTATGACAATGACTGCCCTCTTAACGGCTATTGCGATTTTGATTCCAATTGTTATGCCTTTTAAGATTGTCATTCCACCTGCTTCCTATACTTTAGGAAGCCACATCGCTATTTTTATTGCCATGTTCTTATCGCCCTTGATGGCTGTTTTTGTCATCCTAGCCTCTAGTTTTGGATTTTTGATGGCTGGCTATCCCATGGTTATCGTATTTCGAGCTTTTTCCCATATCTTTTTTGGGACTCTAGGAGCTCTTTACCTACAAAAATTCCCCGAAACCCTTGATAAACCAAAATCTTCTTGGATTTTTAACTTTGTTTTAGCACTTATCCATGCTCTTGCTGAAGTATTAGCCTGTGTCGTTTTTTACGCAACTTCCGGTACCAATGTAGAAAATATGTTTTATGTTCTATTTGTACTAGTTGGATTTGGCACAATTATCCATAGTATGGTAGACTATACATTAGCACTAGCTGTCTATAAAGTGCTTCGAAAACGCCGTTAAAAGGAAGAACTATGACAAAAGATCGCAAACAAGCCCTGCTCCAACTCTTGAAAGAAGCTCCCAAAGCCCTTAATGGCCAAAGTTTGGCGGAACATTTTCATGTCACACGTCAGGTCATTGTACAGGACATTGCAATTTTAAGAGCCGATGGCGCTCCTATCCTATCCACCAATCGTGGCTACATCTATAAGCAAATTGAAACCAATCCTTATGTTCACAAACTTTTCAAAGTGAAACATGAAGTTGAAGAAATCGGTCAAGAACTCCTTGCTATCGTTGATAATGGTGGACGTGTTCAAAATACCTTGATTGACCATCCCGTTTATGGAGAAATTGAAACCTTGCTGAAACTGTCTTGTCGCCGAGATGTGCAACATTTTCTAGAACAAGTCGAGCATTCTGACTTTAGACCTCTATCTGAATTAACAGATGGCATCCATTACCACCTAGTCGAAGCCGAAACACAACAAGACCTCCACTATATCGAGGAGGCCTTGGATCAGCTAGGTTATTTAGTAAAAGACTAGAAGATTTTCTTTTCCCAATCGTCTTCTGTACGGCGAGGGTAGAAAAATTCAGATTTGTCCGGAGCTTCCATCATCTCCATCAAGGGTAACATATCATAGGCCAGATCCAAGTTTGGAATCTGGTCTTTTTGCACCCAAGAAACTTCTCCTTCATCTGAAGAGCGAAGAGTTCCAGTAAACTCAGTCGCCTTATAACAAATGACAATATAGCGCCCACCTGTATCTAGTGGCCAATTTTTAATGCCGACAAGTTGAGGATTTTGGATAGTCAATCCTGTTTCTTCATAGATTTCACGAATGACAGACTCTGCGAAAGACTCGCCATTTTCTACATGGCCTCCAGGAAAGGCATAACCAGACCAGCGATTGGTTTTAGGAGAGCGATACTGCATCACCACGCGCTGAGTTTCTAAGTCTTCAATCAGACAAATGTTTGTTAAAATCGTTAATTGTGAACGGGACATAAATTTACTCGCTTTCTAAACTTTTAAAACATATATTTATAGTATTTTATTTTGGATTTCACAATAAAAGTAAGTCAGAAAATTAATGTATTCCTCACAATTTTAAATACAAATTTTAGCTTCTTCAATTCTTTAATCAGTAGCTATTTAAATCTTTTTTTAATTCTTCTAACTCTTCTAATTTAATATTGTATTCTTTATAAACTTTACTTTTGAAATATTCTTCTGTTCTAAAAAGTATTTTGTTAATAAAATTAAGATATTCAAATTTTTTACCAGTATATATTGTCATTGTAATTCCGATGAGAGGGAACACAGTTATTATATAAGTTAAAATATCAAAATTGCACTTATTGCCTATATAAATAAATAATAAAACTATTAAAATCAAAACTATTGTTATTAATCTTCTTATGAACTTAATCCTTCCTGCGACCTTTTTATCAGCATTATCTTTTCTAGCCTCAATATCATTAATTCTTTTCTGAATCTGGATTCTTTTTTCATTAGAAATTCTAGTAATTTCTTTCTTACTGTTCTCCACTTCTTTCTCAGCACGCTTTTTCTCTTCAATTATCTTTTGTCTATCTAATTCTCTAATCTTATTATCATGTTCCAATTTTTTTACTTTCTTTTCTAATCTCTCCTTTCCGGACTTATATATTTCTAATCCATTTGGATTAATAATATCGTCAATGTTATTTAATTGCTCCCGATCTATATCCTCCGGTTTCATCATTTTTTTACGCAGTTCAATAATATTTTCATTTAAGTCTTCTTCTGACAACTCTCCTTTTTTATAACTTTCTTTTACTTTATCATATTGTTTAGCAACTGTTTGAGTTAAAATATTAGATAATACCAATCTAGACTTTTCTAATATATTAAACGTCGAAGGCAAATACTCCGAACCAAATCCTTTATTCAAATCAAACCATAAGCGATTAGTTAATGATGACATACTGATTGCGAGAGGAGCATTAAAATCTTCATTCTCTTTATTAAAATCATTAGCCATTTGTAAAATTTTTCCAACTTCAGTGATGACTAGATGCTTTGATTCTTTCAAAGATAAATTTTCAGAATTAATATCATCCTTCTTTCTTAAAATATTTGTATAGTTTAAATGTTTTAAGTATTTTTCCTTATTCTCAGTAGCTAAACCATACTTCTCTACAATTTTTTGACTCTCAATATTAAAATTATAATACTCTGGAGAATAATAATTTAATGAATCGGCTTCTGAAATAGAATATTGCTTTAATATATTTGTAAATCTTGAACGTTTGTTTATCACATCAGCTGGAGTTGAACAATCTCTTACAATCTCATCCATTGCAACATTTCCAATATCAACAATTTTATTACCTTTGACTATTTCTTCTGCAGTTCCGAAGAAATGGTCTATATCTTCGCTAACTTCTTTATAATACCGTATTGAAATAATTCGTTTGTTGTTTTTTTGATTCATTTCATTAATTAATTGAAACATATCATTAGCTAATTTCTGGAAGAAAATACCATTGTACCCAGCTAAATGAAATAGTATTTCCGTTTCAACATATAAATTAATGTTGCTTTTCCATGTTAATTTACTAATATCACTAGTATAATTAATTCCTGAGAACAGAACAGCTCCTTCTTTTATTTGATTAATATTTTTAAGAAAATTTACATCGGTATCATTTTCAATAATAAACTTACTAATAATACTTGAATAGTCTCCATTAAACGAATCATCTAACAAAAAAGAAGTGAATTCTCTTGTTAACTTTTCCTCACTTATCTCTTGATCCTTATCCTTCTCATTCTTAACATATTTTATAAGACTTGACATCAATGCTCGACTTTTCAAATCATATTCTTCTAATTCTTCTTTAATTTCACTATCCAAAGAGATATTCTCTCTGCTAACTAAAAATTGCCCATCTTTTTTAGATACAAATTCTATTCTTTTGATAGACGATTGGATAACATAGCTAGGAATACTAAATCCGAAATTTTCGTTTAACAATGATGATATTTTTTCAACATCAAAACTATTCAATTCATTGCTCAATATAATGTGTTCGATGAACCTTGATATTACAAAATATGTATCTTTTTTTCCATCATTGTATAACTGACGATACGTAGCATAAGATGCTAGTTTATTAACTTGACTAATCATTTCTAATCTCCTATTTTATTAATATTTCATACCCTAATCCAACGCCTTGACTTCCAGCATCATATCACGTATCTGAGCTGCTAGTTCAAAGTCAAGCACTTCAACGGCTTCTTGCATTTGTTTTTCAAGTTTCTTGACCAGTTCTTTGCGTTCTTGTTTGTTAAGGCTATTGATATCGACTTCCTTGTCCTCTTCCTTGGCAACTGCCTTGGTCACAGCGATCAGGTCGCGGATTTCTTTCTTAATAGTTTGTGGCACGATACCATGTTCTTCATTATAGGAAATCTGGATTTTCCGACGGCGGGCAGTTTCATCGATAGCACGTTGCATAGACTGAGTTACAGTGTCCGCATACATGATGACATGGCCTTCACTGTTACGGGCAGCACGTCCAATGGTCTGGATGAGGCCACGCTCATTTCGTAGGAAGCCTTCCTTGTCAGCATCGAGAATGGCAACCAAGCTAACCTCAGGAACGTCAATCCCTTCACGGAGCAGGTTGATTCCGACCAAGACATCAAAGACACCCAAACGCAGGTCACGGATAATCTCCGTCCGTTCCAAGGTCTTAATATCTGAGTGCATGTACTTGACCTTGATGCCCATTTCCTTAAAGTAGTCGGTCAAGTCCTCTGCCATTTTCTTAGTCAAAGTTGTGATAAAGGTTCGTTCGTTCTTTTCAACACGGGCATTGATTTCACCTAAGAGGTCATCAATCTGTCCCATTGTCGGACGGACTTCCACCTCAGGATCCAAAAGACCTGTCGGTCGAATGATTTGCTCAATCACTGTCTCGGTCTGTTCATTTTCATAGTCACCAGGTGTCGCTGAAACGTAGACAATCTGATGTACATGACTTTCAAACTCTTCACGGCGGAGAGGACGATTGTCCAGAGCAGACGGCAAACGAAAACCATAATTAACCAGCATTTCTTTACGCGAACGGTCTCCATTGTACATGCCTTTGATTTGTCCCATGGTCATGTGACTCTCGTCAATCATAATCAAGAAATCATCTGGGAAGAAGTCGAGAAGGGTATATGGAGGTTCTCCCTCACTCCGTCCATCCATGTGGCGTGAATAGTTTTCAACCCCGTTGGTATAGCCCATCTCCCGCAACATTTCGATATCATACTCTGTCCGCTGTTTCAAACGCTGTGCTTCCAGTAATTTACCTTCCTTCTCAAAGACTTCTAACTGCGCTTCCAACTCCGCCTGAATCTTGGCTATAGCAACTTCCATGTGGTCGTCATTGGTCACAAAGTGTGTTGCAGGGAAGATTGCCAAATGATCCACTTCTCCCAAGACCTGACCTGTCAAAGCCTCAACCTCACGAATGCGGTCAATTTCGTCTCCAAAAAATTCTACTCGAAAGGCATGCTCATCACGGGAGGCTGGGAAAATCTCTACCACATCCCCACGAACACGAAATCTTCCCCGTTGGAAATCAATATCATTTCGCTCAAACTGGATATCCACCAAGTCATTCAAGAGTTTATCACGAGAAATTTCAAGACCTGGACGTAGACTCACGACACTATCAGCGTATTCCTTGGGCGAACCCAGACCATAGATACAAGAGACAGAGGCAACTACAATAACATCATTACGCTCCAAAAGGGCTGAAGTCGCCGAGTGGCGGAGTTTGTCAATCTCGTCATTGACAGAACTATCCTTTTCAATATAGGTATCACTAGAAGGTACATAGGCTTCTGGCTGGTAATAGTCATAGTAGGATACGAAGTACTCAACTGCATTTTCAGGGAAAAATTCCTTGAACTCTCCATAGAGCTGGCCTGCAAGAGTCTTATTATGGGCAATGACCAGAGTTGGTTTATTGACTTTGGAAATGACCTGACTCATGGTATAGGTCTTCCCTGTTCCAGTCGCCCCCATCAGAATCTGAGCTTTTTCTCCCCCCTCAATGTTATCAACCAACTGCTCGATAGCTTGGGGTTGATCTCCTGATGGTTGGTACTTTGATACTAGTTTAAATTGATTATCTGTAATGCGATTAATCATAAGAATCCTCTCTCCATGTGTTATTCCTATTTTAGCATACTTGTAGCATTTTCACGAAGAAAAGGACGGACCGAAGTCACATCCTTTCATTTTCTTTCTTTAATTGATAAGCGAGATAAAGAATCAGCAGAAACAAAATAATACTGGACATGATGGAACCCTCAATACCAAAAGACCCCCCAGATAGCCAGTCTTGATTGCCTTGTGGAGTAAATTTCATGATTGAGGTTCCTGAAGACTGACCACTAACTAATACTCCAAAGAGGTTGCCCTGTGCGAAATTCCAAGCTCCATGAATACCACCTATACCCCATATAGTATCTGTTTTAAGAAGATATAGTGACATGGCAACTCCGAATAAAAAGAGATCAATTGCAGATAAGAAAGTTATGCCTGAATTTCCTAAATGAAGCAGGGTAAAAAGACTACTAGATATGACAATAGCGACTTTAAGATTGGTTCTCTTAGCCAATTGTGGAATCAACCAAGCACGAGTAACCAATTCTTCTGCCGTTCCTTGTAAAATCCAAAAAGGTATTGTAAATAAAGTAAAAGCTAGCGAATAAGTATCCAAGTGAATGGAGTCAAATTGATACTGCCCCAACACTACTAGTCCAGCCAAAGCAAGTATAAAGAGGGATAGACCAAGACCGTATCCTTTCAATAAGGCACTTAAAAAATTTTCTTTATAGAATCCCAAGGTTCGAATAGGTCTTTTCTCTACTTTTCTAGTCCATCTAAACACAGTTAAAATGATAAAACCAAAGGACAGTAATTCAAATATTAAATGGATGTCACTTGATTTATCAGATAAATTCTGAAATAACATTTGAAGGAAATCTGCAATTCTTTGACCACCCATACCAAGATTGCTAAATAGCCCGATCAATGCTAAAAAACTGAGGCCAAAAAATAAAGAAGATATGAACTCAGATATATAGACGAAAATTAGAGCTAACAAGGGGCTTGTGTAAATGTTTAAACTCATTTTAGAACTTTCAAAGTCTTTTAAGATTCTTTTGTCTTTCATAACTTTACCCTCTTTTACTATATGATATACCTTTATTATAGCACTTCTGTTGTGTGATTCAAGACAAAACCAGAATTAAAGATGTTATATCTTCTTACATAATTTTTGTAAAAATTTGCCTTTTTTTATTTTTTTTGCTATAATGGTAAAATATTCGGAAAAGGAGACTAAAAATGAAGAAAAAATTTCTAGCATTTTTGCTAATTTTATTCCCAATTTTCTCATTAAGTATTGCGAAAGCAGAGACGATTAAGATTGTGTCTGATACCGCTTATGCACCTTTTGAGTTTAAAGATTCAGATCAAACTTATAAAGGAATTGATGTAGATATTATCAATAAAGTCGCTGAAATTAAAGGTTGGACTATCCAGATGTCTTATCCTGGCTTTGATGCGGCAGTAAATGCGGTCCAAGCCGGTCAAGCTGACGCCATCATGGCAGGTATGACAAAGACAAAAGAACGTGAAAAAGTCTTCACCATGTCTGATACTTACTATGATACAAAAGTTGTCATCGCAACAACAAAATCTCATAAGATTAGTCACTATGAACAACTTAAAGGTAAAGCCGTTGGTGTCAAAAACGGAACTGCGGCCCAACGTTTCCTTGAAAGCATTAAAGATAAATACGGTTTTACCATTAAAACGTTTGATACTGGTGACTTGATGAATAACAGCTTAAGTGCTGGTTCTATTGACGCTATGATGGATGACAAGCCTGTTATCGAGTATGCCATTAACCAAGGTCAAGACCTCCATATCGAAATGGATGGGGAAGCTGTAGGGAGTTTTGCTTTTGGTGTTAAAAAAGGAAGCAAATACGAGCACCTAGTTACTGAATTTAACCAAGCATTGGCACAAATGAAAAAAGATGGTAGTCTTGATAAAATCATCAAGAAATGGACTGCTTCATCATCTTCAGCAGTGCCAACTACAACTACTCTAGCGGGCTTAAAAGCTATTCCTGTTAAAGCTAAATACATCATTGCCAGCGATTCTTCTTTTGCACCTTTTGTTTTCCAAAATTCAAGCAACCAATACACTGGTATTGATATGGAATTGATTAAGGCAATCGCTAAAGACCAAGGTTTTGAAATTGAAATCATCAACCCTGGTTTCGATGCCGCTATTAACGCTGTCCAAGCTGGTCAAGCAGATGGTATCATTGCTGGTATGTCTGTCACAGATGCTCGTAAGGCGACTTTTGATTTCTCAGATTCATACTACACTGCAAACACAATCCTCGGCGTCAAAGAATCAAGTACCATTGCTTCTTATGAAGATTTGAAAGGGAAGACGGTCGGTGTTAAAAACGGAACTGCTTCTCAAACCTTCCTAACAGACAATCAAAGCAAATACGGTTATCAAATTAAAACCTTCGCTGATGGTTCATCAATGTATGACAGTTTAAACACTGGTGCCATTGATGCTGTTATGGATGATGAACCTGTTCTCAAATATTCTATCAGCCAAGGTCAAAAATTGAAAACACCAATCGCTGGTACGCCAATTGGTGAAACAGCCTTTGCAGTAAAAAAAGGAGCAAATCCTGAATTGATTGAAATGTTCAATAACGGACTTGCAAACCTTAAAGCAAACGGGGAATTCCAAAAGATTCTTGATAAGTACCTAGCTAGCGAATCATCATCTGCTTCAACAAACACTGTTGATGAAACAACTATATGGGGCTTGCTTCAAAACAACTACAAACAACTCCTAAACGGTCTTGGTATCACACTTGCCCTTGCTCTTATCTCATTTGCAATTGCCATTGTCATCGGGATTATCTTCGGTATGTTTAGCGTGAGTCCATATAAATCTCTTCGTGTTCTAGCTGAGATTTTCGTTGATGTCATTCGTGGTATCCCATTGATGATTCTTGCAGCCTTCATCTTCTGGGGAATTCCAAACTTCATCGAGTCTATCACAGGCCAACAAAGTCCAATTAACGACTTCGTAGCTGGTACTATTGCCCTCTCACTCAATGCAGCCGCTTATATCGCTGAAATCGTTCGTGGTGGTATTCAGGCCGTTCCAGTTGGCCAAATGGAAGCCAGCCGAAGCTTGGGTATCTCTTATGGAAAAACCATGCGTAAGATTATCTTGCCACAAGCAACTAAATTGATGTTGCCAAACTTTGTTAACCAATTCGTTATCGCTCTTAAAGATACAACCATCGTATCTGCTATCGGTTTGGTTGAACTCTTCCAAACTGGTAAGATTATCATTGCCCGTAACTACCAAAGTTTCAAGATGTATGCAATCCTTGCTATCTTCTATCTTGTAATTATCACACTTTTGACTAGACTAGCGAAACGCTTAGAAAAGAGGATTCGTTAATGGCAAAATTAAAAATTGATGTAAATGATTTACACAAAAGCTACGGAAAAAATGAAGTCCTAAAAGGAATTACGACTAAGTTCTATGAAGGAGATGTTGTTTGTATCATCGGTCCTTCAGGTTCTGGTAAATCAACCTTCCTTCGTAACCTTAATCTTTTAGAAGAAGTCACTAGTGGCCACATCACAGTAAATGGATATGATTTGACTGAAAAATCTACCAACGTAGACCACGTTCGTGAAAATATCGGAATGGTTTTCCAACATTTCAATCTCTTCCCACATATGTCTGTTTTGGACAACATCACCTTTGCTCCTATTGAGCACAAGTTGATGACTAAGGAAGAAGCTGAGAAATTGGGGATGGAGTTGCTTGACAAGGTTGGGTTAGTAGATAAAGCTAATGCCAACCCAGATAGCCTATCAGGTGGTCAAAAACAACGTGTGGCCATCGCTCGTGGACTAGCAATGAATCCAGACATCATGCTCTTTGATGAACCAACTTCTGCCCTTGACCCTGAAATGGTCGGAGACGTACTAAACGTTATGAAAGACTTGGCTAAACAAGGCATGACCATGATTATCGTAACCCATGAGATGGGATTTGCCCGTCAAGTTGCCGACCGCGTTATCTTTACTGCAGATGGCGAGTTCCTAGAAGACGGAACACCTGATCAAATCTTTGATAACCCTCAACATCCACGTCTAAAAGATTTCTTAGACAAGGTTCTAAATGTATAAGAGTAAACTGTAAGGATTTCCTTGCAGTTTTTCTATCTCGTATTGGATTTTTGATTTTTTTGAAAATTATGATAAAATTAAATTTATGAAACTGAGGTTCCCTCATACCTAGATCGTCTAGGAATAAAAATAGAAATTAGGTAGCTAGATGTCATCAAAAGTTATTGTTACAATTTTCGGTGCAAGTGGAGACCTGGCTAAACGCAAGCTCTACCCTTCCCTTTTTAGACTTTACAAATCAGGTAATCTTTCCGAACACTTTGCTGTCATTGGAACTGCTCGTCGTCCATGGAGCAAGGAATATTTTGAATCTGTTGTTGTTGAATCCATCCTTGATTTAGCAGATAGTACCGAACAGGCCCAAGAATTTGCTAGCCACTTCTACTATCAAAGCCATGATGTCAATGATACTGAACACTATATTGCTTTGCGTCAATTACAGGCTGAACTAAATGATAAGTACCAGGCTGAACACAATAAGCTCTTCTTCTTGTCTATGGCTCCTCAATTCTTTGGTACTATCGCAAAACATCTCAAATCTGAAAATATTGTTGACGGAAAAGGTTTTGAGCGTTTAATTGTTGAGAAACCGTTTGGTACAGACTATCCTTCAGCAAGTAAACTAAATGAAGAACTTCTTGCAACCTTTGATGAAGAACAAATCTATCGTATCGATCATTACCTTGGAAAAGAAATGATTCAAAGTATCTTTGCGGTTCGTTTTGCCAACATGATTTTTGAGAATGTTTGGAACCGTGAGCATATTGATAATGTACAAATTACCTTTGCTGAGCGCTTAGGCGTAGAAGAACGTGGTGGCTACTATGACCAATCTGGTGCCCTCCGTGACATGGTACAGAACCACACTCTACAACTGCTTTCTCTCCTTGCTATGGACAAACCAGCAAGCTTCACAAAAGACGAGATTCGTGCTGAAAAGATTAAGGTCTTTAAAAACCTCTATCATCCAACTGATGAAGAACTTAAAGAACACTTTATCCGCGGTCAATACCGTTCTGGTAAGATTGATGGCATGAAATATATCTCTTATCGTAGCGAGCCAAATGTAAATCCAGAATCTACAACTGAAACCTTTGCATCTGGTGCTTTCTTTGTTGATAGTGAGCGTTTCCGTGGTGTACCATTCTTCTTCCGAACTGGAAAACGCATGACTGAAAAAGGCACCCACGTCAATATCGTTTTTAAACAGATGGATTCTATTTTTGGTCAAGAACTTGCACCAAACGTCTTGACTATCTATATTCAACCAACTGAAGGCTTCTCTCTTAGCCTCAATGGTAAAAAGGTTGGTGAAGAATTCAACTTGGCTCCAAATTCGCTTGATTACCGTACAGATGCGACAGCAACGGGTGCTTCTCCAGAACCATACGAAAAATTAATCTATGATGTCTTAAATAACAACTCAACTAACTTTAGTCACTGGGATGAAGTGAGTGCATCATGGAAATTGATTGACCGTATCGAAGAGCTCTGGGCTGAAAATGGTGTCCCACTTCATGACTATAAAGCTGGAAGTATGGGCCCTCAAGCCAGCTTTGACCTACTTGAAAAATATGGTGCCAAATGGACTTGGCAACCAGATATTGCCTACCGTCAAGATGGTAGACTAGAATAAAAAATTTCCTGCAAGATAACCTTGCAGGATTTTCTTTATCATCAAATTAAGCCTTCCAAGAGACCCTTCATAAAGTTCTCTGAGTTAAACTCACCGATATCATCAATCTTTTCACCAAAACCAATCAACTTAACTGGAATATTGAGTTCTTCACGGATGGCTAATACTACACCACCTCGTGCAGTTCCATCAATCTTAGTCAAGACAATTCCTGTCAAAGGGGTAATTTTTGAAAATTCTTTGGCCTGTACCAGGGCATTTTGACCTGTTGATGCATCAAGTGCTAAGAAGGTTTCATGCGGTGCTTCTGGTACAACACGCTTGATGATGCGTCCAATCTTCTCCAACTCAGCCATGAGGTTGTCCTTATTTTGTAGACGACCAGCAGTATCAATCATAAGAATATCGATACCTTCAGCCACAGCACGTTCCATGCCATCAAAGACCACGCTGGCTGGATCAGCTTTTTCAGGTCCAGTCACAACCGGAACGTCCACACGACGACCCCATTCTGCTAATTGGGCAACGGCACCAGCACGGAAGGTATCCGCCGCAACTAACATCACTTTTTTACCAGCTTGCTTGTAGCGATGCGCTAATTTCCCAATAGAAGTCGTTTTCCCAACACCGTTAACACCAACAAAGAGCATGACTGTCAAACCATCTTGGAAGTGGATACGTTCATCGTAGTTACCGTCTTTCTCATAGAGCTCAACCAATTTTTCAATAATAACTCGGCGAAGGGCATCTGGTTTCTTGGCATTTTCAAGTTTCGCTTCATAACGAAGTTCCTCTGTTAAATTTGAAGCCACCTGAACACCAACGTCACTCATGATCAGCAGTTCTTCTAATTCTTCGAAAAATTCCTCGTCTACAGAACGGAAGTTGGCAAAGAAGGCATTCAAGCGAGCACCAAAGCCGGTACGTGTTTTCTTGAGACTACGATCATATTTTTCTTGAACCGTTTCTTCTTGTATTGCTGCTGACTGATCAGTTGCTACAGAGGCAGGCTCTTCTGTTTGTTCTGGGAGAATTTCGTCAACTGAAACCTCTTCATCTTCAGTCCTTGTTTCAACAGATTCTACTTCTGCGACTTCTAATTCCTCTACAATAACTTCATCGTTTGAGTATTCATGGTAATCAAGTTGACTAATTTCATCAAGATTTTCTTCAGCACTAGACTCGTAACTCGTTTCTTCTTCAAGATCTTCTTTTTCAAAAGTTTCTTCAGCAACAGTATCTACTACTTCTTGACTAACTTCTTCTTGGCTAGCTTGGTTGGTATCTAGATCCTCTGTCAAATCCAAATTTTCTAAAGCTTCTTTTACAACTTCTTCGATTTTAGGTTCTTCTTTTTTTCCGAATAGACGGTCAAATAATCCCATATCTTAGTTCTCCTTTAACACATATTCTTCGATAGCCCAAGCAACTGCTTCCTCGTCATTGGTCATTGGAGTTACCACATTTGCGACTGCCTTAACTTCAGGAACAGCATTTTGCATGGCAACACCGAGTCCCGCCCACTCAATCATAGAGAGGTCATTGGCTTCGTCACCACAGGCCATGACTTGACTTTGGTTGATTCCAAGATGGCTGATTAGTTTTGCCAAACCTGTTGCTTTATGAACATTCTTTGGTGACCACTCTAGCAACATTTCACGTGATTTAAAGATTTCATATTGGTCAAACAATTCTGGTAAAATATTCTTTATAGCTGCGTCCAATGGTTCTTGTGGGAAGGCTGTCACGCATTTATTGTAGGTCATTTGACTAGATAGATCTTCAAAGTCAACTGGAACAAAGGTCAATGCTGGATTGAATTTTGCATAAAGACTTTCTTGATCAGATTGGATTTGATAAACAGTTCCTTCTGAAATTGCATCAAGAGGCAATGATAACTTCTCTGTTTCCTCATACAAGCGTGCTACATCATCATATGAAAAGACCGTCTTATCTAAAATTTCCCCAGTATTTTTCTGAACCAGTCCACCGTTAAAGGTAATGGTGTATTCATCTTCATGGCCGTCAGTTCCAAGCTCATGGAGAAAGAAATCCATGGCTTTTAAAGGGCGACCAGTTGTTAATACGACCTTGATCCCACGATCACGCGCAGCTTGTAGGGTTGCCTGGGTACGATCTGTTAGTCTTTTATCAGTAGTCAGCAAGGTCCCGTCCAAGTCCAATGCAATCAATTTTATATCTGCCATTATAAGCCCTCCATATAAGCTATAACCGACTGGTCCTTATGGTGACCAATCACAGTCTCTGCTAATTCTAAAATTTCAGGTCGTGCATTTTCAGGAGCTACAGGATGTCCCACAACCTGCATCATATGCAAGTCATTTAGATTGTCTCCAAAAGCCATAACCTGATCCATTGTGATGCCAAGTTTTTTAGCCAATTCAACAATGGCCACACCCTTATCGACATAGTCCAGAACGATATCAATAGACTCAAATCCAGTTGTCATAGCCTTAACACCAGGGACATTTTCATTAACCCAGGCCTCACCATCCTCTATCGTTTCGATAGTGAAGTTAGTGGTAAATTTGAAAATGTCATCGTCAATATCTTCTAGTCTCGCTACTTTTTGAATATTTTCGTTATAATGGCTACTAAATTTCAAATAGGTCTCATCAACCGTATCTAAAACATAGCAAGCTTTCTTACCTGTCAAAAGGAGTTTATTGATATTCACATAGGGTGACGATTTCAAGGTTTCAAAAGTTGTCAAATAAAAATTTCTTGGCATAGTAGCTTCATACAAAGCTTGACCTTGAAATTCAACCAAACTACCATTTTCCGCAATAAAAATTACATCTTCACTGACTTCCGCAAATAATTTTTCCAGCGACAAAAGTCCTCGACCAGAGGCAATGGCAAAGTAGATTCCTTTTTCTTTAAAGGTAGCTAAGAGAGACTTGAGCCTCTGCATATCAAAGCGTCCATTCCCATCTAGGAAGGTTCCGTCCATATCTGTTGCTATTAGTTTAATCATAAAATCTTTCTTACTCCGATTAGTAAATCTACCTTCTATTATACCATAGAATAGTCTAAATGGCTCTAGCCTATACAGAGTGCATTTCTTTCTATCTATTTTGTTTAAAAGCTATTAAAAAATTAGAATCGTGCAACTTTTTTTAGAATCTTTCTAAAGATTGCTTTCCTCATTCTTTTCTTTTATACTGAATAAAAAGGAGAATAGTATGTCAGAAACAAATCACGAAATCGATTCAAATTTTGCAGGTCGTTTAAATATCCTGCGTGCTGGTGTTCTTGGTGCTAATGATGGAATTATTTCCATCGCTGGTGTGGTTATCGGGGTTGCCAGTGCTACAAGCAATATCTGGATAATCTTTTTATCTGGATTTGCAGCTATCTTAGCTGGTGCCTTTTCAATGGCTGGTGGAGAATATGTATCCGTTTCAACTCAAAAAGATACCGAGGAAGCGGCCGTTGCGCGTGAGCAAGTCTTGCTAGACCAAGATATGGAACTAGCCAAAAAGTCCCTCTATGCTGCCTATATCCAAAATGGAGAATGCGAAACCTCTGCCCAACTCTTGACCAACAAGGCCTTTCTTAAAAATCCACTCAAGGCTTTGGTAGAGGAAAAATATGGGATTGAGTATGAAGAGTTTACCAATCCTTGGCACGCTGCTATCTCTAGCTTTATTTCATTTTTCCTTGGTAGCTTACCACCAATGCTGTCAGTAACTATTTTCCCAAGTGAATACCGCATCCCTGCTACTGTCCTTATCGTCGGTGTGGCTCTTCTTCTCACTGGTTATACTAGTGCCAGACTTGGAAAAGCACCAACCAAAACAGCTATGATTCGGAACCTTGCTATCGGTCTTTTAACCATGGGAGTTACCTTTCTGCTCGGACAACTTTTCAGCATTTAGTATATAAGAAATACCTCGATTTTGAAGTCGAGGTATCTTTTTTTTACATTTGGACAATCTTGCGATAGCTTCTTGAAGTAATCATGAAAATCAGCACATAGGCGATGAGGAAGATAGCGCAGATAGACAAGGTCACAATCAACATCATAGTCGTATCTATTACACCAATCACTTTTAAAATCAGACTAAGCATATGGTAGGCAAAGGCTAGATGTATGAAGGCAAAAAGCAAAGGAAGGAAGAAAACAGTTAAAACCTGTTTGTTGATGGTTTGCTTGATTTGCTTTTGATCTAAACCGACTTTCTGCAAGATAATAAAGCGTTCACGGTCTTCGTAGCCTTCAGAAATTTGTTTGTAGTAGATGACCAGAACAGTTCCGACCATAAAGATAATGGATAGGAAAATACCGATAAAGAAGACACCACCAAAGAGGGCACTCATCTGAGCACTAGCATCTGCTAGATTGCTACCATACACATAGCTACCTTCAGTGTTTAATTGAGCATTAAACTTTTGTAAGTATTTTTCATATTCTTCAGCGACTTTGAGTTGTTCTTCTTCACTGATATTTACATTCATACCACCGTAAAACTGATTATAGATAGCCGAATCTGGGAATTGGTCTAAAAATGCTTGCAAATTAGGTACAACAAGGTAATTGTAATCAGCAGTCAAAATATTAAACTGATTTGGGACATGGTTCACAATGAAATCTTTATTAAATTCTTCTTTGACAGAAAATTGATGATCATTCAGAGTTAGAGCTTTCTGTTCTTTAACTCCCTCATTCTTTGCAAAGAGTCCGACCTCATTTCCTGATAGAGACAGTTTTTGACCAGTCATATTTTCATAATCTTTTTGGTCAAATACCATGAAAACTGTTGTGGGTTGGACACGATTTTGTCCTTTTTCAAAAAGTGTTAACTTATTTCCTTCTTGATTCGCAACAGCAAAGTAAGTGTAACGAAGCACTTCTTTCTCTTTAATCTTATAACCTTTGTCACTTGCAAACTGGCTCAAGAGTTTGTCCAAATCTTCTTTTTCAACATTTTGTCCTGAAACCCCAAAATCATGAGGATTTAGAACTTTTTTAAAGGATTCTGCGGAATTGAAAATGCTTGTCGCTGCTGACATGGTTACCAAAACCATTGTTGACAAGATAGCGATGGTTGCTAGTCCAACCGCATTTTTCTTCATACGGAAAATCAAGTTGGAAACAGAGATGAGGTTATTAGGCTGGTAATAGTATTTCTTGTTTTTCTTTAGGATTTGAAGGAAAACGGTAATTCCTGCATTAAACAAGAGATAGGTCCCAAAGATAACCAGCAAAACAGCTAGGAAGAAGGTTGCTAAGGCTGTAAGAGGATCTTTTACCGTAAGGGCAAGATAATAGCCAATCCCTAAACTAATGGAACCAAGAATAGTTTGGAAAGGTAGGAAACGGCCTTTTTTCTCTCCGCTTGCTTTTTCACGAGAAAGCTGGAGAGCATTCATACGGGCAATTCGAAGGGCATTCAGGAACATGAGGCCTAGAAAAATCAAACCAAAGACAAGAAGTACTGTAATGACAACTTTTATCTGGAAGGTAGCGACTAGTTCTACCTTCAATTTCATCAGTTTGAGTAGGAAAGCGAAAATCAACTTATCAAACAAGGCTCCAATACCGATACCTGCACCAACGGTTAGAATTCCAAATAGCACTAACTCTTTAAAGGTCATACTGATCAGATGGCGTTTCTCCAAGCCCAACATGCCATATATACCCAGTTCTTTGGAACGGTTTTTCATGACAAAACTATTGGCATAAAGCACGATAATGGCAGATGCAAGTGTCACTACGATGAGACCTAGTTGTAGGGTAAATTGAATAGAAGATCCACCCCGCATCTCTGCCATTTTAGGATTAAAAGTTAATGAATAAAATAGATAGCTGATAGTAACTGCCAAGAGAACAGCCAGCGCAAAAGGATAGTAGAGTTTGCGGTTTTTAATCAAGTTCGATACCGCTAACTTATTGGTTAATCGAAACATACTAATTCACCTCGCTTGCCATGACAGTCAAGGTATCAGAAATTTCTTGGAACATCTGACGTTCTGTCTTCTCTCCACGGTAGATTTGGTTGTAAAGAATGCCGTCTTTGATAAAGAGTACACGTTTAGCTCTGCTAGCTGCTGCTGTTGAGTGGGTTACCATGAGAATGGTTTGGCCGCGCTCATTGATTTCATCAAAGACATCAAGTAAGGCTGCAGAGGACTTGGAATCAAGGGCACCTGTTGGCTCATCCGCAAGGAGAATTTCAGGTTCTGTGATGATGGCGCGTGCTACTGCTACACGCTGTTTCTGACCACCAGAAATCTCGTAAGGGTACTTCTCTTGCAATTGGTTGATGCCTAGATTCTCAGCTGTCACAACCAATTTCTTCATCATCTCCGTAATAGGTCTTCTTGACAAGACAAGAGGAAGCAAGATATTGTCCTTAACAGACAGAGTATCTAGCAAGTTAAAGTCTTGGAAGACAAAGCCCAATTTTTCACGACGGAAGCTAGAAGCCTGTGAATTTTTAATGGTTGCGGTGTCAGTTCCATTCAAGTAAACCTGACCACGAGTTGGTTTATCCAGCATAGCTAGGATATTGAGAAGAGTTGATTTACCAGAACCAGACTCACCCATGATGGCAACGTAGTCACCCTTTTCCACGGTAAAGTGAATATCCTTGAGGGCCTCTACTTGGTTTCCATGAAAACGAGTTTTATAAATTTTTTGAACGTGTTTTACATCTAAAAGTGTCATGAGAATCTCCTTTCTTAATATCCCATCAAATGAAATGTTGCTTGCATCATAGCGCATCCCAGCTGAACACGCTCGATATCTTTATGGCTTGGTTTTCTTGTTTTCTTCTGTAAGATTTGTTTCATGATGTTACTCCTTTGTTCTTTATGAGTCTAGTTTACATCAAAAAAAGACCGCTTGCCATAACCTAACCTTACAAAAGAGACTTTAATCTTACATTTTTGTAAGATTGGGGGAAATGTAGATATTTTATTAAAAATATTTTACCATAAAAAGAAAGTAAGAAGAAAACCCTTGCAGATACAAGGGTTCAAAAATTTTAAAATAGATTAGTCGAATTCATAGACTAACAGTAAAATAACTGTTTCTACCTCACCAAAACCATCCATCATTTTCTTCAATGGCTTGGGCTTCCTTGCGTTTGCGTGGTCCTGTTCCGTACATTTCGGCTTCTATGTCTTCCTTGGTTGGTAAGATAGAGGCAAGAATGATGTAAATAATCACACCAATTCCAAAATTTGCCACGGTAAAAATAGCAAAGAGAAAGCGGACTAGGGTTACATCAAAATTCCACTTATCTGATAGCCCAGCTAAAACTCCTGACACCATACGATTTCGTCTCATTTTATAAAATTTTGTATTCATGATTGTTTCCTCTTTCGGTATTCTTACAAGTAGTATAGCATGAATCAGAACTATCATCATCAGTCTGTAGGTCGATTTATGATGACGAGTTTACCTCGACAAAGTCCACAGCGATAGCGTTTGGTATCAATCCTACGCTTGCGCTGATAAGTTTGCTGGCAGGATTGGCAACGATAAAGCTTGAGTGGTTTAGAGTGGCTATTTGGCAAGGTTGGTACAAAGCGTAATCCATCCACTGCTTTCAAAAGTTCCTTAAAATCCCGATCCTTGTGTTGATAGCCCTTCCCTTGAAAATAGAGGTGATAATGACAGAGTTCATGTCGGACAATTTTCCTAAAAACATCTAAACCAAGTTCCTGATAAACCTTGGGATTAAAATCCAAATGCCCATCTTTGGGGAAAAATCGCCCACCTGTCGAACGTAGACGAGAATTCCACTGGGCTTGATGGATAAAAGGTCTGCCGAAGTCTTTTAGTGAAACCTGCTTAACGTAATCAGTCAGTTTCATTTGGAGCGAGGAGCGACAGATTGACTTTTTCACGTTCAGTATCAATTTTCTTGACCCAAACGGTCACCAAATCACCAACGGATACCACTTGGCTTGGGTGTTTGATAAATTTACGGCTCATATGGGAAATATGAATCAGACCGTCCTCGTGAATCCCGATATCAACGAAGGCACCAAAGTCAACGACATTACGCACCACACCCTCTAGCTTCTGACCAACCACTAAGTCTTTGATATCTAGGACATCTTGGCGAAGCACAGGTGCATCAAAGGAGTCACGGAAATCTCGACCTGGTTTGAGAAGGTCAGCAATGATATCTTTAAGGGTTTCTGGACCAAGGTCTAGCTCTTGCGCCATTTCCTTGACTGAAAGCGACTTGAGTTTACTTTGGGCTTCTTCATTCAAGTCTTTGATATCCAAGAGTTTGAATAGCTCCTTAACAGCAGCATAATTTTCTGGGTGAACTCCTGTATTATCAAGAATATTGCTACTTTCAGGGATACGAAGGAAACCAGCAGCCTGTTCAAAGGCCTTGGCTCCCAGACGAGGAACTTTCTTGATTTGGGCGCGTGAAGTGATTTTTCCTTCTTCCTCACGGTATTTGACGATATTTTCAGAGATAGTTTTGTTGAGTCCAGCTACGTGTGAAAGAAGAGCTGGGCTGGCTGTATTGACATTGACACCAACTTGGTTCACCACGGTATCTACGACAAAGTCCAGACTTTCAGACAGTTTCTTCTGACTGACATCGTGTTGGTACTGACCGACACCGATTGACTTAGGATCGATTTTAACTAATTCAGCAAGGGGATCTTGCAAGCGACGGGCGATAGAAATAGCAGAGCGTTTTTCAACGGTCAAGTCTGGAAACTCCTGACGAGCAAGTTCACTGGCAGAGTAGACAGAAGCACCACTTTCATTGACGATAACATAGCTGACTTCTGGAAAATCTTTAAGAACTTCCGCCACAAAGGCTTCACTTTCACGACTGGCCGTCCCATTTCCGATAGCAATAATCTCTACACCGTATTGACCAATCAAGTCTGCCAGATCTTTCTTGGATTCTTCGATTTGACGAGCTGATGCTGGTTTGACAGGATAAATGACCTGAGTTGTCAGCATTTTCCCAGTTGCATCCACGACAGCTAGCTTGGCACCTGTACGAAAGGCAGGGTCAAATCCAAGAACCACGCGCCCTTTCAGCGGAGCAACTAAGAGCAGATTGCGCAGATTTTCAGAAAAGAGTTGAATAGCTCCCTCTTCTGCCTTTTCAGTTAATTCTGTACGAATACGTCGCTCGATAGCAGGCAAAACTTTTTTCTTAACGGACTGTTGAACGACTTCATCAATATAGGTATTTTTCACCTTGAAACGAGCAACAAAGAAAGCTAGAATACGGTCCGTCGCATGTTCAAAACCGACCTTCAAGACACCTAGCTTCTCCCCACGATTGAGGGCTAAGGTACGATAACCTTGCATATTTCCAACCGTCTCTGAAAAATCATAATAAATCTGAAAAACCTGCTTTTCATCAAAACTTTCATCCTTGGCTTGAGAAGTGAGTTTAGAGTGTCTCAGCACCTCCTGATAAGTCATGGAACGCAAGGTCACATCTTCCGATAAGGCTTCAACCAAAATATCAACTGCACCAGACAATGCTTCCTTACCAGTCGCAAATCCTTCACAGACAAACTTTTCAGCCTCTTTCTCTAAGTCCGCTACATTCTGCAAGATTAAGCGAGCAAGAGGGAAGAGTCCGGCTTCACGGGCAATGGTTGCCTTGGTTCGACGTTTCTCCTTGTAAGGAAGATAGAGCTCTTCAACATCTGCTAATTTTTCGGCTGCTAAGATAGCTTCTTCCAACTCCTTGGTCAACTTGCCTTGTTCTTGAATCTTAGCTAAAACAGCTTCTTTACGGTCGTTGAGATTGGTCAGACTTTTATCCATGTCGATAATAGCCTTAATCGCCACCTCATCCAGACTACCAGTCATGTCCTTTCTATAACGCGCGATAAAGGGAATAGTCGCCCCTTCAGCTGTCAAACTTAGAACGGTATCAATTTGCTTTAAGGTCACACCCAAATCTTGGGAAATTTTTAAATATTTTTTATCCATAAACC
>CAUQVK010000019.1:0-23667 GCA_963521495.1 uncultured Streptococcus sp. | reverse complement strand
TGTTTTGAGCTGACTTCGTCAGTTCTATCCACAACCTCAAAACTGTGTTTTGAGCAACCTGCGGCTAGCTTCCTAGTTTGATCTTTGATTTTCATTGAGTATTAGAAAGGAGACCTCATGACACTTCCAGTTAGAAAATCCCTGCACGATGCGGTTTTTCAGGCTTCAAAAGCTAATACTTGGGAACAAGCTACCAAGGAATGGAATGAAGTTTCCTTGATTTTTAACGGTATCGGCCGTAGCAATTGTGTCTGTGGGAATGCCATCAAGTACGCCTACGAACTCTTTAACGGTGTCACAGGCCAACGCCTCTTTCCGATTGGTAGCGACTGTGTTCGTCATTTTCATCGATTGACCCTTGACCAGCAATTGGAAGAGGAAGAAAAACTGCTCAGAAAGGTTGAAAATCTGACCAGAAAAGCCCAGAAAAAGGAGAAAATCAAGGTCAATAAAAGTGACTTTGACGAGCGACTTCTAAAATGGCTCTGGGAAAAAGGTGTTTTCAAGCCTAATCGCGGCAATCAGTTCTCGCCTGAGAGTGACTACCAGCTCTTCCTCGAAGTCTTTCAAGGAGGAAGTTAGACCAAGGCAGAGCCCAAGAAGAAGGCTCGGATGGAAGAAGTCCTTGAAAAGTGTATCAAACCCTTTTTACTTGGAAAACCAGATGACCAACTCTACCTTGTCAAGCTAGGCAAGGAGAAAATTGACTACGAGCAAGAACTCCGAATCCAGGCAGAGAAAGAGCGCAAGAAGAGGGAAAAAATCGCCAAACAATATGCAGACAATCTGGTCCTAGCCATGGGGCCGGCAGAGCGGGCTTATCAGGATTACTTTGGCTTTACGGAGACCTTGACTCAAGAAGAACGCAAGTGGGAAAAAATTCTTTTTGGAAAAAATAGAACAGAACGAGCTATCAAGGCCAAGCAATACCAAAAAGAGTTGGAAAAAGCCCAACGAATTGCAGTTCAGGATTCAATTGAAAGAAAGCAGAAGCAGACCTGGCTCCTCAATTCCTATTTCCGTGATTTTTCTGAAGAAAAAGCTCGATTTTCTAGGCTTTTATTAGAATATCGAAAAAGTGGAGAAATTCCCTTTTCAACCGAATATCTGTCGGATCATCTCATCGACTTTTTCTATAAAATGAAAGCCTTTGAGTTTGAAATCGCACCAGAACAAGTCCGAGATTTTTTAAAAGAAAGCCTTCAGATAGAACATCTATCATCAGCTCAGGAAAGCTGGATAGAAGGAATTCTTACCAACTGTATCAAACCATTTTTAGAGCGACTACTTATATGAACAAATCTTACCTTGGATAACCAGGGTAGGATTATTTCTTATATCTTATTTCCAGTAGTAAACTAAAAAGTTTCTAAATACATAAATAAAATTATGTATTTTTATCAAAGTCACCAGCCCATGCAAAAATAGCTGAATTATGATAAAATAGACTATAATAAAGACATTCTTCATAGTAAATTTATTTTGAAAGGGAAAATATGGCTACTATTCAATGGTTTCCTGGGCACATGTCCAAGGCTCGCAGACAGGTTCAGGAAAATTTAAAATTTGTTGATTTTGTTACGATTTTAGTAGATGCTCGTTTGCCGCTATCAAGTCAAAATCCCATGCTTACCAAAATTGTTGGTGACAAACCAAAATTGCTGATCTTAAACAAGGCAGACCTAGCCGACCCTGTTATGACTAAAGAATGGCGCCGATACTTTGAGTCACAGGGTATTCAAACCCTAGCTATTAATTCAAAAGAACAAGTTACTGTAAAAGTAGTGACAGATGCCGCTAAAAAACTCATGGCCGATAAGATTACTCGCCAAAAGGAACGTGGCATCCATATTGAAACCTTGCGTACCATGATTATCGGGATTCCAAATGCTGGTAAATCCACTCTTATGAACCGTTTGGCTGGTAAAAAAATTGCCGTTGTCGGAAACAAACCAGGTGTGACCAAAGGTCAACAATGGCTCAAAACCAATAAAGACTTGGAAATCTTAGATACTCCAGGGATTCTTTGGCCAAAGTTTGAGGATGAGACGGTTGCACTTAAGTTAGCTTTGACTGGTGCTATTAAAGATCAGCTCCTTCCCATGGATGAAGTGACTATTTTCGGTCTTAACTACTTTAAAGATCACTATCCAGACAAATTAGCTGAGCGTTTCAAACAACTGGATCTTAAAGAGGAAGCTCCAGTTATTATCATGGATATGACACGTGCTCTTGGTTTCCGTGATGATTATGACCGCTTTTATAGTCTTTTTGTCAAAGAAATCCGTGATGGAAAACTCGGTAACTACACCTTAGATACATTGGAAGACCTCGATGCCGACAATTAAAGAAATAAAAAAACTCCTTGCACAAGCTGATCAACTAGATAGTCCTATTTTTGATGAATTTTCTACTGATACAAGGGCTGGAGTTGTTAAAGAAATACAGAAACGTAAACAGGCCATTCAAGCTGAGATAGATGAAAATCTTCGCTTGGAAAATATGCTTACTTATGAAAAAGAACTTTTTAAGCAAGGATTAACCTTAATTGCAGGTATTGACGAGGTTGGCCGTGGTCCTCTGGCTGGTCCAGTAGTAGCTGCAGCAGTTATTTTGCCTCAAGGTTGTAAAATTAAGGGACTTAACGACAGTAAAAAGATTCCAAAAAAGAAACATATGGAGATTTTTCAAGCTGTTCAAGAACAGGCTCTGTCAATCGGAATCGGAATTATTGACAATCATATTATAGATCAAGTTAATATCTATGAAGCGACCAAACTAGCTATGAAAGAAGCTATTGCTCAGTTAAGTCCACAGCCTCAACACCTTTTGATTGATGCCATGAAACTAGATTTGCCTCTTTCTCAGACATCTATCATCAAGGGAGATGCCCATTCACTCTCTATCGCAGCAGCGTCTATAGTAGCCAAGGTGACACGAGATCAACTGATGAAAGATTACGATATGCAGTTTCCTGGCTATGATTTTAGCGCAAATGCTGGCTATGGAACTGCAAAACATTTACTAGGACTTGAAAAACAGGGGATCACTCCCATTCATCGTTTAAGTTTTGAACCGATAAAATCCATGGTTTCATCAAAGCAAGAAAGTTAAATTAAGGAAATAACAATGGAAGAACAGACGGAAATAATCCGCTCTAAAAAAGAATTTGCCTTTGCCTCCAGCACAATATTAGCCCAAGTTGGGAGAGGAATTATTGTCGGCCTTGTTGTCGGCATAATAGTTGGATCTTTTCGTTTACTTATCGAAAAAGGCTTCCACTTGATTCAAAGACTATACCAGGATCAAGCACATCTAATCCCTAATCTATTTATACTTGGATTTTTGTATTTCATCATTTGCTTACTCAGTGCCAAACTAACAGCATCCGAAAAGGATATTAAGGGATCAGGAATCCCTCAAGTTGAAGCTGAATTAAAAGGGCTTATGTCTCTTAATTGGTGGAGTGTTCTTTGGAAAAAGTATCTTATTGGTACATTAGCAATTGCTAGCGGATTGATGTTGGGGCGTGAAGGTCCCAGTATTCAATTAGGTGCAGTTGGCGGAAAAGGAATTGCAAAATGGCTCAAATCAAGCCCAGTTGAAGAGCGTTCTTTGATTGCTAGTGGAGCGGCTGCTGGCTTAGCTGCCGCCTTTAATGCTCCCATCGCTGGTCTCCTTTTTGTCGTAGAAGAAGTCTATCACCATTTTTCACGATTTTTCTGGGTGTCGACGCTAGCAGCCAGCCTTGTCGCAAACTTTGTTTCACTTTTGATGTTTGGTCTGACTCCTGTACTGGATATGCCCGATAACATCCCTCTTATGACCTTGGACCAGTATTGGATCTATCTTCTAATGGGAATTTTTCTCGGACTATCCGGCTATCTTTATGAAAAAGCTGTGTTAAATGTCAGCAAAGTGTATGACTGGATTGGTCAATTTATCCATCTTGATAAAGCCTATTATCCAATTTTAGCCTTTATCCTTATCATTCCTGTTGGTATCTATTTACCAGAACTCCTTGGGGGAGGAAATAAACTAGTCCTTTCCCTAACTGGTCAAAATTTTAGTTTTCAAGTCTTATTAGCATACTTTATCATCCGCTTTATTTGGAGTATGATTAGTTATGGAAGCGGTCTTCCTGGAGGTATATTCTTACCCATTTTGGCACTAGGTTCTTTACTTGGAGCCTTGGTTGGTGTTATTTGTGTCGATTTGGGAATCGTCAGTCAAGAACAATTTCCTATCTTCGTCATTTTAGGTATGAGCGGGTATTTTGGCGCTATTTCAAAAGCCCCCCTGACTGCCATGATTCTTGTAACAGAGATGGTTGGTGATATTCGTAACCTCATGCCACTTGGACTGGTGACACTTGTCGCCTACATCATCATGGATCTACTCAAGGGTGCGCCAGTATATGAAGCCATGCTTGAAAAAATGCTACCAGAAGAAGTGACAGATGAAGGAGAAGTGACATTGATTGAAATCCCAGTTTCTGATAAAATAGCTGGAAAACAAGTTCACGAACTTAATCTGCCCCACAATGTTCTGATTACCACTCAAGTTCATAATGGAAAAAGCCAAACCGTTAATGGATCAACTAGAATGTATCTGGGTGATATGATTCATTTAGTCATTCCAAAAAGTGAAATAGGTAAAGTAAAAGATTTGTTATTGTAGAAATTGATATTTACATAATTTATTTTATGTAAAATTGGTAACTTTGAGTTACAAAGATAATGTACTACCACACAAGAGGCTGGGACAAAAAGATTTTGATTTTAGGAATTCTTTATTATAAATTTCTAAAATCGATAGATTAGACAAAAAAGCGAACAAGACAGAATTCTGAGTGTCAGATAACTCGTTTTGTTCGCTTTTTATATTTAAGGTTAGACTTTTGTCCCAGACTCTTTTCATTTATACCATAAAATAGATATTAATTATTTCCTCGATTTGCTTATAGATTTAGTGAAAGAGGGGCATTTTCACTTCCTGTTCTCAAAGGAGGGGGTTAATTTATAATACTATCCATGAATAATATTATAGAAGCAAGAATAATTATAATTTTACCTATTTGGATAATCTTACTTTGAGATTTAAATATATTATCTAACAAAAATATTTGGATCACACACATTATAGGAATTATATTTTTTGAAATTGAGAAATATCCAAACAAATAGACTATAAATAATAAAGATAAAACTAAATTGTATTTCTTATTCAAAATATACCTCCATAATTACTTAAATTCCCAAAATAATAGATTCCATGTCAACTACAGTATAGCCTAATTTTACGATATTTCCGTAATATGATGAAGCTGATTCATCTTCTCTTTTTACCACAATAACATTATATGATATAATGTAAGTGAATACAAATAGAAAGGTGAAATAAAGAAACCATGAAAGAAAAAATAAAAAAAATTACAGATGAATCGTTAAAAATATATTCATACTTAATAAGCATTATTATTACATTTCAATTTTTCTTTAACATCAAACCTGTTTTTATATCAGAAGAAATAATAATTTACACATTAGTTATTTCATTAATCATTGCTTATTTAAAAAACTTTAGAAAGAAACAATAGGTACTCTTAAAATACATTTTAAATTAATAGTCGGAAAAAGAATTTTTTACTTTTTTGGGGAATAAAGTACATTTTAAAACTGGAAATTTTTGTACTTTTCCCTAGACAGTAGATAAACCCTTGATACAACTGAGTTTAAGGCATAATGTACACTCTCTAAAAAATGTACTTTATAATTGAAATGTACTTTATTTTAAGGTAGGATAAAGTACATTTTTAGCTATTTTTGTTCAAAAAAAATTTTTTAGTTATTTAGTTTTTTTTAGTTATCCTAGTACAAAGGGAGACACTTGTACATTACCTATAACATCTTTCCGAAAAACTATAATTTTCTTGAAAAATATATAAGTCTATGCTATACTACTAGTAGACCGATTTAGGGAGAAAATTGATGAAACGTGAGATTTTATTAGAACGTATTGACAAACTAAAACAAATCATGCCCTGGTATGTTCTGGAATACTACCAATCTAAGCTGGCTGTGCCCTACAGTTTTACAACCTTGTACGAATACCTCAAGGAATACGATCGATTTTTCAACTGGGTTATGGAATCTGGCATTTCAAACGCCGATAAAATGTCTGATATTTCTTTATCAGTCTTGGAAAATCTATCTAAAAAAGACATGGAAGCCTTTATCCTTTATCTACGTGAACGTCCTTTGCTGAATGCTAATACAACAAAGCAAGGCGTGTCTCAAACAACCATCAATCGTACATTATCTGCACTTTCAAGCCTCTACAAGTATCTAACTGAGGAAGTTGAAAATGATCAAGGTGAGCCTTATTTTTATCGTAATGTAATGAAGAAAGTTTCAACTAAAAAAAAGAAAGAAACCCTTGCTGCTAGAGCTGAAAACATCAAGCAAAAACTCTTTCTAGGTGATGAAACTGAAGGTTTCCTAACCTATATAGACAAAGAGTATCCTAACGTGTTGTCAAATCGCGCACTCTCATCTTTTAATAAAAATAAAGAACGTGATTTGGCCATCATTGCCCTTCTCTTGGCGTCTGGTGTACGCTTGTCAGAAGCGGTTAACCTAGATCTAAAAGACCTGAATCTTAAGATGATGGTTATAGATGTCACTCGAAAAGGTGGGAAACGAGACTCTGTCAATGTTGCTGCCTTTGCTAAACCTTATCTAGAAACCTATCTCTCGATACGAAATCAACGCTACAAGACTGAAAAGACAGATACAGCACTCTTTCTGACTCTATACCGTGGGATCCCAAATCGAATTGATGCTTCTAGTGTTGAGAAGATGGTTGCTAAATACTCTGAAGACTTCAAAGTTCGAGTAACTCCCCACAAATTACGCCATACATTAGCAACTAGGCTTTATGATGCGACCAAATCTCAAGTATTGGTCAGTCATCAACTTGGCCACGCAAGTACACAAGTCACTGACCTCTATACCCATATCGTTAATGATGAGCAAAAAAATGCTTTAGATAGTTTATAGAGTGACATAAATTTTATTATGTAAATATTTTACAAAAAGAGACTGGATAACTAGTCTTTAAAATCATAAAAACGCATAACATCAGGTCTTGGAAAAACTTGATATTATGCGTTTTGTTATGAAAAGATTTTATATACTTTCTATTAAATAGATTTTATTAAATTTAAGAACTCACTTTCTTCATCACAATTTGTAGGCGCCATTCATAAAATAGACCTGTTACTACTATACTTACAATCAAACCAATCCAATAACCATAAGCTCCCAGATCTGTCCAATGATCTAGGAAAAATCCAAGAGGAATAGCAACTCCCCAGTAACCGATTAAGCCTAGGTAAAAAGGAACTACAGTATCCTTATAAGCTCTTAAGATACCTTGTAAGGGAGCTGCAAAGGTATCACCTAGTTGAAAGAAGAGACTGTAAGTTAGGAATATTGCTGTTGTTTCAATAAATTGAGGATCATTTCCATATAAACTTGCTACAGCATCTCTAAAAAAATAAAGAAAAGTTAGAGTAAATGCTGCAAAAAGAAAGGACACACTTCTTCCTATATGTATAAATTTTTTGGCATCTTGGAATCGTTTAGCTCCAAGTTCATAAGATACAACAATTGCCATTGCAGAAGAAATACTCATGGGAAAGGCATACATGAGAGTTGAAAAGTTCATAGCCGATTGATGACTGGCTATGATGAGCGATGAAAATTTAGCCATCAACAAGCCGACTACAGAGAAAACAGCCACTTCAGCAAAAACGGTTCCTCCAATTGGTAAACCTAATCTGATACCTTCCTTCATTCTTTCAAAATCAAGGGCAATGATGTTTGAGAACTGATATTCCTTCAGCCTCTTATTCTTCATCAAAATAAAAATGGAAATGGCTAGAAGGCACCAATAAGCTAGAGATGTTCCTAAACCTGCTCCTACTCCTCCTAACTCAGGCAAGCCAAAAACTCCATAAATCAAGAGATAGTTAAACCCACTATTTAGAGGAAGTAACAAAAGCATCAGATACATGGAAAGTTTTGTTAAGCCCAAGGAATCCAACAAGGAACGGATGACACTAAAAAGTAGGAGAGGGATAATTCCAATCGCTAAAAACTGTAAGTAGTGTACAGCTACTGCTGCCACCTTTGGTTCTAAGCCAATATGATTCAAAATCGGTGGGGCTAGGAAAATTACCAATCCTAATAAGAAGATAGAAAGTCCTAAAGCTATGTAAATAAACTGATAAAAATCAGAAGCAACTTCTTCCTTTTTTCCTCTCCCTAAATTGTGTCCAATAATGGGAATCATGGCATAGACGATACCTGTTAAAAATGTGAAAAAAGGGTTCCATAAACTAGTTGCTGTTGAGACACCAGCCAAATCCATGGTATTGTACTGACCAGTCATAGTGGTATCTACAAAGGAAGCGGAATAATTTGCAAATTGATAAATCAGGATAGGGAAAAATATCTTTAAAAATAAGATAAACTTATCTTTAAAATGATGGGTTTGGTACATATAAGCTCTCTATTCTTTTTGTTTACAGAGCAGACTCTCACCTAGTTTTGATAGACAATTTGTCCCTTACAGATGGTATATTTAACCTGCCCTTTTAAAGTTTCACCGATGAATGGTGAATTAGCTGCTTTGGAAGCAAAATGGGAGTCCACAAGGCGGTCAGCCTTAGCATCAAAAATAGTGATGTCCGCTGGACCATTCTCAGCCAAGTAACCTGCTTCAAAGTTGTAAAGCTTGGATGGGTTGTATGTCATTTTTTCAAGTAATTCCATCAAGCTTAACTCACCAGCTTCTACCAAAAAGGTCAAGCCGAGAGACAGGGATGTTTCTAAGCCAGTCATACCAGATGGCGCTTTGGTAATATCCTCGACATTTTTTTCATCCGCATGGTGAGGCGCATGGTCTGTCGCAATAACTGTGATGACACCTGACTTAAGACCTTCGATAACAGCACGACGGTCTGATTCCAAACGAAGCGGCGGATTCATCTTAGCATTGCTACCTTGAGTCAAAAGAAGTGCTTCTGTCTTAGAGAAATGCTGTGGCGCTACTTCTGCTGTGACTTGCGCACCTAGCCCCTGAGCAAACTCCACTACTTTAACACTTTCTTCCTTAGACAAATGCTGGATGTGAACATGGGCCTTAGTTGCATAGGCAATCATGACATCACGCGCCATCATAGCATACTCAGCTACCCCAGTAGCACCGCAGATATGGAAATGTTTTTTAGCAATATTTTCGTTAAATCCAAGAATCCCATTCAAACCTGGATCTTCCTCATGGAGACTAATAAAGGTATTAAGCTTTTTGGCTTCCTCCATGGCTTCCTTTACAACTTTACTGCTTTCAAGCGGAATACCGTCATCAGAAAAACCAACCGCACCAGCTTCTAAGAGTGCCTTGAAGTCAGTCAAGTCTTGGCCATTAAAATTCTTCGTAATGGTCGCAACCGTCTTAACATTAATCTTCTCTTTGGCAGCTGACTGAAGAACTTCTTGCAAAGTCTCCACGTCTGAAATGGTTGGACTGGTATTAGCCATCATGACGACAGTAGTAAAACCACCTGCAGCGGCTGCTAGGGCACCAGTATGAATGTCTTCTTTATGTGTTTGACCAGGTTCACGGAAATGCACATGAATATCGACCAAACCAGGAGCAACCACAAGACCAGTAGCATCAATTATCTCTGTTCCTTCTTCTTTAATCTCAGGCGCAATTTTGACAATTTTCCCATCTTGGACTAAGACATCACACACTTGATCCAAACCAGACTTGGGATCCATTACACGACCATTTTTGATTAGTAGCATCTGCTTTCTCCTTTATTCATAGAAATCAACTTGGGTATCCAACAATTTATCCCCATCATAAACAAACTTGGCTGAAAAGAAGGGTTTGTCCTCTAAAAGCCACTCAACAAAGGTATGGTCACCTTCCCAAGTAGGCTTGCTCAAAACCTCGTCATAGGGAACCCATTCTAGCGTTCCCTCGTTGCAATCAATCAATTCACCCTCAAATTCCGTCACCTTAAAAACATAGGTGTACCAGTCTAAATCTGGTGTAAATTCAGGGAAAGTGATGACACCTTTTAGAACTGGCTTGGCTTTGAGCCCTGTTTCTTCGAGGATTTCACGCGCCGCGCATTCCTGAGGCGTCTCTCCTCGCTCTAGCTTACCACCCACACCAATCCATTTCCCTTCATGGACATCATTGGGTTTCTTATTACGATGGAGCATAAGCAGTTCTTTCCCGTTATCAATGTAGCAAATCGTCGCTAACTGAGGCATATTCTCTCCTTATCTAAGCCAATCAATTGGCTCTTGTCCTGTTTCTTTTAAGAATGCATTGGCCTTGGAAAAAGGCTTGGAACCCCAAAATCCTCTATAAACCGACAAAGGACTGGGATGGGCTGATTCGATAATCAAGTGATGAGGATTGGTAACCAAGGCCTTCTTCTTGCGTGCATAAGCTCCCCAGAGTACAAAAACGACTGGTCTATCTAGATGATTGACCACCTGAATCACAGCATCCGTAAAAGGCTCCCATATCTGACCAGCATGACCATTGGCCTGTCCAGCAGGAACCGTCAAACAAGCATTAAGAAGCAAGACTCCTTGCTCAGCCCAAGCTGTCAAATCATGAGATTTCTTAACCCCGATATCATCTGACAATTCTTTCAAGATATTTTGCAAGGATGGCGGAGCTGGGATAGAGTCAGGTACAGAAAAACTCAAGCCCTGCGCTTGACCTGGCCCGTGATAGGGGTCTTGCCCTAGAATCACCACCTTAACTTCTTCAAGCGGTGTTGTCAAGAGAGCCTGAAAAACCTTTTCCTTGGGTGGATAAATAGTCCCCTGAGCATAGACCTGCTCCATAAACTGATTGATTTTCCCAAAATAACCTTCAGGTAATTGCTCCTTAATCAAAGCATGCCATGATGAGTGTTGCATCGCCAACTCCTTCATTTTTACTGCCTCTATTATAGCAAAAAGTGGCTATCTAAACCACTTTTTACAGTTTATCTAAACAATCCAGCAAGTCTTGGTAAGAATGGACTTCGTAAGTCGGCTGGGCTTGTGTGTGATTTTCGAGGTGATGAGGATTGTACCAAATCGTGTCAATCCCAGCATTATTGCCACCTTGAATGTCGGCGGTTAGGGAATCTCCAATCATCAGCGTCTTTTCTTTGCTAAAACCTGCAATCTGTTGACCAATTTTTTCATAAAAAAGTGCATCAGGCTTTTGTGTTTGCAACTGTTCAGAGATAAAGACTTGATTGAAATAAGGTGCTAGACCAGATTGAGCCAAACGCCCTGTCTGAATGGCAGTAATGCCATTTGTCGCAGCATACAGCTCATAATCTCGCTCAATGAGGCTGTCTAAGAGTTCATGAGTGCCTGAAAAGGTTTGCCCCTGTTGAGCGAGGTAAAATTGGTAACGCTGGGCTAGAAAACTACCGTCTTTTTCCTGTCCAAAGTGAGCAAATAGACGAGAAAAGCGCGTGTTAATCAGCTCCTGTTTACTAATTTTCTTTTGTTCCAAGTCCTTCCAGAGAGCCTTGTTCATGGGAACGTAAAAGTCTTTGTAGGCCTGAATATCTGCAACTCCTTCTTCTTTTAGGAGTTGCGTTAGAGCCACATCCTCAGCAGCATCAAAATCAAGAAGAGTGTGGTCAAGGTCGAAAAGTAGAAATTTGTAGGACAATTTGGTGTTTTCCTTTCTAAGATAAACAACTTTCACTTCAGCCAGTTGTTTAATGTAAAAACTTAAAAGCAGTATAGTACCACAAAGAATAATAGTTCTAATGGATTAACTAACCCATACTATTCTAGTGAATTATAGAAAAATCTCCTATAAATTCGAGCAATAGTTAAAATACCTACAAATATGACTCCCAAAATAGATAATACTATTTTCACAAAACTCATTTCCGAACCTATGACATATGTATGAAAAAGAGGGGCTAGTCCTACACATAGAGACAATAGATAACTACTAAATCTTATCTCACCAATTCCTGCAAAAAAATGTTTCATTTTAAATATCCCCATTTTACCTTTCATCTTAATAATCCACTAGCAAATCTATTGGCTTCTCTTTTTTTTGAAAAATCTTGACAACAAATTTACTCCACTTAATGCTACTAAGACTTCAATGGGTAAAAAATAGTAATCCCATATCAAATGAGAAATCAGCAATGATAGAAATAGTATACAGTCAATATAACTATTCTGAAAATACTCTGTAATTACATAATACAGAAACACCACAACCATCAAAATTAAAATAACCATCATAATACTATCATCCTATCCTTAAGTTATTGTTACATTTTCCATCCCATTCATCAATAGCATTAAAAAATCCAATCAAGAAATGATTACCTACTCACTAACGCTATTTCCAAAATTTAATTTTTGGGGGGATTTAGTAACGCAATTCCAATTAGCAATACACCTAATATAAATAAAAGTATTTCCCAAAATTTATTCTCAGTTTTAATAAAAGGTATAAGATACATACTAATCAATATGGAACTTGCTCCTAAAAGAGCAAAGACCACTCTGACTTTATCACTTAGTTTAAACATATTTAATTCCCATAAAATAAGCAGTGGCTACGTTTACTGTAATATTCCCCGTCTTTATGTAGAGATAATTCCCCATCAAGACACCTCATCTCTTCTTACTCAATAGCAGCATAATTGTTTGGTGATACTAGTTTCATAAGATTTCTCCTCTTTAACATGGCATGGATAGGATAATTCTCTAATCAGTAATCGTCGACTGCGTTTAAAGCACTTTGTTACCTAGATAAGATATCTTTTCACTATTTGATTTTAAAGAAAACTAAGATTTAAGCCTATTTATCTCACTTCTTATTTCTAAATAACTCATACTCTTTTTCTCTGATAAAGGGAAGTGAGAAATTAGAAAAAATTAGTAGAATTGAAAACAGATATTCGTCTTTTTGTATCACTAAAACATAACCTAAAAATATATAGACAATCAAATCTAGTACAAAAAGAGAAAATATCCTCCTTTTCATTACCTTACTTGTCTTAAAAATTCCGTTTAATAGAACCTTTATCGTAGTATCTACACAAATTTTTATCAAAAAGATAAGAGTCAATACACGATTATCAACTGTACCATGAAGAATAAATGGAAATATAGTTAATATAAAACTAGAAATCTCTAAATATTTTATCCAAGGAGATTGAGACATCTCACTTTTAAACTGACTGATTTTCCTATACTCGCTAGCTAATCTAGTATCAAAATCTTTACCAATTATATTAAAGATTAAGAACTCCAGGATAAAAATACTGATTAATACGATATAAGTAGAAACCTTTCCTGGGAAAAATTTATTGATTAAAATTGGAAAACTGATTAACAGAATCGAATTTATGGCTAGACAGATAGATACTATTTTATTCTTCACTGAATATATAGGTAGCGATACTATCGAATAGAGAAACGCTAAAAAAATAAGCAAGAAATACTCAGTGTTGCTAATTACTGGGGCTCTTAATGATAAAAATAGATAGGCACCCCACACGATGATATGCGCTTTACGAATTGACTCTAGATTACTCATCTACCTACTCCTAATATGTAAAGAGAAGCTATTTTTAGCTCACATTCTCTTTACAACAAGTCATAAACGTTTCATGATATTTCCTTCTTTTACATTAGGTAAAGTTGAAATACATTTTTTGCAAGTGAAAATATTATTATTTGGAAACCCAAAATATCAATCCCTCTTCTAGACCTAAACCAAGTCAGATTAAAGATACAAATATAATGGTAGGGCTTTCTTTTACTTTAGACTACCATAAAACAAGGAATCTTTCAACAAAATTCATTGGTAAAACACTATCCTATACAATTGACAGCTCAAATCTTTCAGAATAGAACAATCCTAACTATCGAACACCCTAACTTCATAAATATCTATGTAATTCTAGACCTAGAATTCCTATAAACTAAATGTTTTCGCACTATTCTAAGCCATTGATTGCCTTAAATTTTAATTTTTAAAGAATTCTAAAGCTAGAATAGTCCCATCACAATCAGTTTTGAATTATTATACTCAATGAAAATCAAAGAGCAAACTAGGAAACTAGCCGCAGGCTGTACTTGAGTACGGCAAGGCGACGTTGACGTGGTTTGAATTTGATTTTCGAAGAGTATTAACAATTTAGAAACGCTATGATTCCACTCCTTTTACATTAAAAAGGAACTGCCCAAAGCAATCCCTTTCTGATTTTGAAATTATTTACTTAAAATTTGATAGTTAAGATAATCAATAGCCCACCTATAAAAAGAGTTATAGTAAAATTCCTTATTTATTGATTTCAAGCTCCGACAACTGTGTTTGAATAACTGACAGTTCTGCCCCAGCCTGAAGAAGAGCTGCTGCAGTATAGGCGCCTTCTACAATTGGAACCCTGTTGATCATGATACTTTTATCACTGAAATCAGCCACCATTTCTAAGTTCATTTTAGCAGAACCCAGGTCAAAAAAGGCTAATAAAGTATCTGCTGGATTTTCGGAAACAACCCTATCTACTTGATCAAAACTTGTTCCAATTCCTCCATCTTCGGTTCCTCCTACATAAGTAATCGGAACATCTTTAGCTACTTCACTAATCAGTTCAACAACACCCTCTGCAATGTTTTTGGAATGTGAAACGATAACAAGACCAATACTTCCCATTAAACCACCCCAGTTTCTAAAAGAGCAGTAAAGAGTAATCCTGATGAGAATGATCCAGGATCAATATGTCCAAGAGAACGTTCTCCTACATAAGATGCCCTTCCTTTAGTTGCAAGTAAATCTTTGGTAGCATTCACTACCTTATCAATAACCTCTTGAGTCAATTGACCAGCAGACAAGGTAGCAATAACTGGAGTCCAAACGTCAACCATTGTCTTTTCTCCAACTGTTGCTTTCCCACGTTTGACAATCATATCCAAACCGCTTTGTAAGATTTCCTCTATTTTCGAATTAGAATCAGCCTTGGCCATGCCCATAAAAGCAGAGCCATACAAGGGACCAGAAGCACCGCCTACCTTACTCAGTAGTTGCATTGAGACAAGTTTAAACACATCACTGCTGGTCTCAAATTGCTTTCCTTCTAAGTTTTCCATAACTGCAGCCATTCCACGCGCCATATTTCCACCGTGGTCTCCATCTCCTATAGGGGTGTCTAGCTCACTAAGGTAATCTTTCTGTTCTTGAATCTTTTCATTAAAAAGCTTCATCCATTCAAGAGCTTGTTCAACATTCATGCGACATTTCCTCCTTGAGTTTTACCAAGCTGGTGTAGTAACAGGTGCATTTAGAGCATCCAACCATTCATCATCTGCCAATCGAATCAATGTTAATGATAATCCAGCCATATCAATTGATGTCATATAGTTTCCAATTTTCTTAAACGCCAAGTCAACACCTTTTTCATGGAGTAATTTAGCCACATCATTTGCAAATACATATTGTTCCATAAGAGGAGTGCTTCCTAAACCATTGATGAGAAGGCCATAGCGTTCACCAGCTTTAAGTTGGAAACCTTCAGATAATTTTTCAACCAATTCTGAGGCCAATTGTGCTGAGGGTTGCATTTTCTCTTTCTTATATCCCGGTTCACCGTGGATACCAACTCCGTATTCAAATTCATCATCTTCTAGAACAAAACCTGGTTTCCCAACCTCAGGAACGGTTGCTCCAGACAGAGCCAGCCCAATTGTTTTAATTTCTAAGACAAGTTTATCGGCCAAGTCTTTCATTTCAGATAATGATTTACCGGAACGAGCCGCATCACCCAAAATTTTATGGACTAATATAGTACCTGCAACACCTCGACGCCCTTGGGTATAGAGACTATTTTCAACAGCGATATCATCATCAACCACAACGCTTGCTACATCAATACCTTCCATTTCAGCAAGTTCTTGTGCAATTTCAAAGTTCATGATGTCACCAGAATAGTTCTTGATGACCATGAAAACTCCAGCACCTTCATCAGCCGCCTTAATGGCTTCTAAAATTTGGTCCGGAGTAGGTGAAGTGAAGACTGCTCCACAAATGGCAGCAGACAACATTCCATCTCCTACAAATCCAGCATGACTTGGTTCATGTCCTGAACCTCCACCTGAAATGAGTCCAACTTTTCCTGTCTTTTCTGCCTTTCTAACGATGACATCAAAACCATCTAAGCGTTCTACCAAGTCATCATGCATGAATGACAATCCCTGCAACATTTCATCAACAACTTGTGTCGGTTCATTTATAATTTTTTTCATGAGAAACTCCTTTCGGCATCTACCTTTGTTTTCGCTTTCATTATATATTTTTTACTGCTGGCTGATAAGGGACAGATTCTATTATTTGTCCCCTTTTAAACCCATTTAAAACATTTTTTTGGTAAAATGAAGTAAGTAACAGAAAGGCTTCCTATGGCATCATCACTTATTACAAAAAAACGGATTGCCAAGGCATTTAGAGACCTATTAGCTACTAGAGAATTTGACAAAATCTCTATTGTAGATATCATGGAATCAGCTGGCATTCGTAGACAGACCTTTTATAATCACTTTCTTGACAAATATGAACTGCTAGACTGGATATTTGAAACTGACTTAACCGAGTATATCACCAATAACTTGGACTTCATTTCAGGCCAAAAACTATTACAAGAATTATTTTTTTATTTCGAACAAGAGCGTGACTTTTATATTCAACTTTTTGATATTCAAGGGCAAAATAACTTCTATGACCACTTTATCAGCTACTGTCGCTTGCTTGTATCAAAAATTTTAAGAGAATACGGTCAGATTGATATCGATTCATCTGCTTATACTTGTTTTTTGTTAGACTATCATTCACATGCTCTAGCAGAAATCGTAAAGGCTTACGTCAATAAAAAAAGTCCAGTTCCACAACCAGACTTTCTAATCATGACAATTATTGGAAAGAGACCACAATGACATTTATTTCAAATCATAAACAGAAAATTATTTCAAGTTACATTTCAGCAACTGTCAGCAGTCATCCTGAATTAGAAAAACACCCTACTTTACCACTAGTCTATCAAAAAAATCGCAATCCTCATCAGGTTCCAATATTGTCGGGTGGAGGTTCCGGTCACGAACCTGCTCATATTGGATATGTGGGAGAAGGAATGCTTACCGCTGCTATCTATGGCCAATTATTTACTCCTCCTACAAGAACTGAAATCTTAGAGTCCATTCGTTTTTTAAACAATGGTCACGGTGTCTTCATCATTGTAAAAAATTTCGAAGCAGACATCAAAGAATTTAGCTGGGCCATTAATACTGCTAGACAAGAAGGAATTAAGGTCGGCTATAGTCTAGCACACGACGATATTTCTATTGAACCTCACAATAGATTTCAAATTAGAGGAAGAGGGCTTGCAGGGACAATTTTACTTCATAAAGTCCTAGGATATGCAGCTCAAAATGGTGCCGACATAGAGCAACTAACTGATTTAGGTCATGAACTTGCTCCCGAAATCGCAACAATTGGCTTTGCAACGAAATCTGCTAGTCTCCCCCAAGCCACCCTTCCACTATTTAACTTGGAAGAAGGAAATATTTCTTATGGTATTGGGATACATGGCGAAGAGGGCTATCGTATCGTCCCATTCCAATCATCGGAAATCCTTGCAAATGAAATTATAAGTAAATTAAGATTGCACTATCATTGGAAAAAGGGTGATCAATTTATATTGCTTGTAAATAATCTAGGCACTACCAGCAACCTAGAAATGGGCATATTTATCAATGATCTCCTTCAACTCTTAGAAATTGAAGGAGTCACTATTACCTTTATAAAATCAGGAACATTTATGACCAGTCTGGATATGGCAGGTATATCCGTAACTCTTTGCCCCGTAAAAAATAAACAGTGGTTAGAAGCGCTCAATGCTCCAACGACAGCTTTTGCATGGTAATTTGCTTGTATAATCCAAAAGGGCTACCTCACTTGATAGCCCTTTTAATCTTATCTTATATATAAAAAAATTATTCTTTCGATTTCAAACAGTCCATCTATACCTTACAATTCTTCTGGTGAGCTCTGAGTTTTTTGCTAGCCCAATCATAGTGACTGGAGGTGCTACTGACAAAGTAGGAACCTAGACTTGTCCCACCTGTCCACTTATAAACACCTTTGGTAAAGAGTTCGTCATCGCTAAAGCTTTCCATCAACTCTAACACTTCTTTGTGTGATTGTTCCAAGAGTCTAGTCGCTTCTTCTAAGGAGGTTTTCTGGTGCTTCTTCCAAAAAGCGACATTCATTTCTCCATAAGTTTTCCAATTATAAGGTTCAGGAAGAAAAGGTCTTTCGTGACATTCTTGATTAGAATGTACCCAAGTCAAAAGTAACTGCTGCCATTCATAAAGATGAATCAGGACATCTCGTAGATTTTTATCTCTTTTCCAGTGCACTTCCTTTTTCTTTTGGTCTTTTGAAAAATCAAAGGGAGTTTGCAACTCTTCTTCACTTAGTTTAGAGATGAAGAGCTTGAGATTTTCATAATTCTCCTTAGAGGCTAGCACCAGCTCCTCTTTTGTTTTTGGTCTAGGCATGACTCAACTCCTTTTCTAATCCTTAAGATAAGACTCTCTCTACAACTTATCCTTTAATTTCTCAACAAAGAGATAGGCTGCTGGACAGGTCAAAGTATTCTTAATCGTTAAATGGTTGATTTGATGAATCTTTTTACGGTCTGTATGGGGAAATTCCCGACAAGCCTTCGGACGAACATCATAAATAGAACAGAGGTTATCTCCTCCTAAAAAGGGGCAGGGCATAGATTTAAAAACCTTGTCTCCATCCTCATCAATCTGGAGGAACTCCGCTTCAAACGCCGGTAATTTCATCTTAAAATACTTGGCAATCCGCGTTATATCTGCCTCTTTAAAGTCAGGCCCCAAGGTCTTGCAACAGTTGGCACAGGCAGTGCAATCAATTTCCTCAAAGACTTCTTGGTGAATCTGCTGGGCTATCTTGTCTAGGTTTTTAGGAGGTTTTTTCTTTAGATTGGCTAAAACTTTACGGTGTTCCTTCTGCTTTTGCAAGGCTAGCTGGTGGTAGTACTCAATATCAATTTCTTTTGGCATCATTTCTCTCTAATAATGTTCTTTATGGATTTTTTAGCATTTTAATAATGCTAAAAGAAGTTAGTAGTCAATAAAAACTGGAATTCCTTTATATTTAAAAATATAAATCTATATTTCCTATACCGTATGGCCTATTATACCATATTTCCCCATAAAATTAGCTACAAATAAAAGAACACCCTTTGGTGCTCTATCTTATATATCTGTCAATGGTGTTGCGGTATCTGGTGAGGTATCAAAGACCTTAAAGTCCACTCCTACTCCCAAATCTGCTTGAGCCAACTGATTGACCATGGTCATGTGAGCCAGCTCCTTGATATTGTTCTCCTTAGATAAATGTCCAAGGTAGATTTTCTTAGTGCGGTTTCCCAAGGTCCGAATCATAGCTTCAGCACCATCCTCGTTAGAAAGGTGACCAAGATCTGATAAGATTCTCTGTTTTAATTTCCAAGCATAGGAACCCGCTCTTAGAATTTCGACATCATGATTGGACTCTATAAGATAACCATCTGCATTTTCAACAATTCCTGCCATACGATCACTAACATAACCCGTATCAGTCAAAAGGACAAAGCTCTTATCATCCTTCATAAAACGGTAAAACTGTGGTGCAACAGCATCATGGCTAACCCCAAAACTCTCAATATCAATATCTCCAAAAGTTTTGGTTTTCCCCATTTCAAATATATGCTTTTGCGAAGAATCGATCTTACCAAGATATTTACTATTTTCCATAGCTTGCCAAGTCTTTTCATTAGCATAAAGATCCATACCGTACTTACGAGCTAGAACACCAACTCCATGAATGTGGTCAGAATGTTCATGCGTAATTAAAATGGCATCCAAATCTTCTGGTTTTCGATTAATCTCAGCTAAGAGACTAGTGATTTTTTTCCCAGACAAGCCTGCATCTACTAAAAGTTTCTTTTTCGGTGTTTCCAAATAAAAAGAATTTCCACTGGACCCTGATGCTAAAATACTGTATTTAAAGCCTATTTCACTCATTCTAGTCTTCTACTTCATCCTCCCATACTTCTTCTTTTACTGCATCCTTATCACAAGGGAGCACAATGGTAAAGGTTGATCCCTTACCGTATTCACTCTTGGCCCAAATAAAGCCTTTATGTTGTTTAATGATTTCTTTAGCAATAGATAGACCCAAACCAGTTCCACCTTGGGCACGGCTTCGAGCACGATCCACGCGATAAAAGCGATCAAATATACGAGGCAAATCCTGCTTAGGAATTCCCAAACCTTGATCCGAAATAGATAAAATCATCTGTTCATCTGTTGTTTTCATACTAACAGTGATTTTTCCACCATCTGGTGAATACTTAATGGCATTATTAAGAATATTATCAATAACCTGTGTCATCTTATCTGTATCAATTTCAATCCAAACTGATGTAATAGGGTAATCACGTACTAGTTCATATTTTTGTTGGTCATCCTGGGATTTGATTGTATCAAAGCGGTTAAGGATAAAGGTTATAAAAGCGGTAAAATTAATCAACTCCACATCTAAGTGACTAGTGGTATTATCAATTCTTGATAAATGCAAGAGGTCTGTTACCATTCGCATCATACGGTTGGTTTCATCTAGAGATACTTTGATAAAATCAGGTGCAACAGGCTCAGCAAGAGCACCTTCATCCAATGCTTCCAGATAGGATTTAACACTTGTTAAAGGAGTTCGCAACTCATGACTAACATTCGAAACGAAGAGTCTACGCTCTCGTTCTTCCTTTTCCTGCTCCGTTGTATCGTGTAAAACGGCAACCAAACCTGATATAAAACCAGACTCACGACGAATCAAAGCAAAACGAACACGAAGTATTAAGTATTCACCATTATCATCTTGGGAATCAATCATTAGCTCAGGAACTTTTGTAATTAAATCTCGAAGCTCATATTCTTCACTAATATTTAGCAAATCTAATATATTTTTGTTTAGGGCATCTTCCTTTTGTATTCCCAGTTGTTTCTTAGCCATATCGTTTATCATGGTTATTTTTCCACGACGATTGGTTGCAAGGACTCCGTCAGTCATGTAAGAAAGAATACTATTTAGTCTCTTAGTTTCTTGTTCAAGATTTTCTTGAGTCAGTCGAATCACTTCTGACATATCATTGAGATTATTGGTGATATTTGTAATTTCAGAACTTCCCTGTAAATCCAATACTCGAGAATAATCTCCTGCAATTAGATCCTTTACCTTTTGATTAATCTGCTTCAATCGGATATTATCTCGACGATTTTCAAGCAATAGCAAGGTTACAACCATGATAAAGCCTATCAAAATCAGAATGAATATAAAATCCCTAGTTAGAACTATTTCTTTCAATAATTTAATCATTATTTCTCATATAATAACCGACACCACGACGTGTTAAAATATACTCTGGACGACTTGGGGTATCTTCAATTTTTTCACGTAAACGTCTAATGGTTACATCTACTGTACGAACATCTCCAAAATAATCATATCCCCAAACAGTCTCAAGCAAGTGCTCTCGAGTGATAACTTGACCAATATGAGATGCCAAATGGTACAAGAGTTCAAATTCTCGGTGCGTCAATTCTAGTTCTTCACCGTATTTCTTAGCAACATATGCATCAGGTACAATCTCTAAATCCCCAATTAGTATTGACTGAGATTTCTTTTCTTCTGCATCATGATGATCTACTGAAAGAAGTTCTGTGCGACGTAAGAGTGCTTTAACACGAGCCTGTAATTCTCGGTTTGAGAAGGGTTTTGTAACGTAATCATCCGCCCCAAGCTCTAAGCCAATAACCTTATCAAATTCACTATCTTTAGCCGAAAGCATAATAATTGGCACACTGCTTGTTTTACGAATCGTTTTTGCAACCTCTAAACCATCTATTTCTGGAAGCATCAAATCTAAAATCATAATATCTGGTTGTTCAGCTTCAAATTGCTCTAACGCTTCACGACCATTAAAAGCAGTTACAACCTCATAACCTTCCTTGGTCATATTAAATTTGATAATATCTGAGATTGGTTTTTCATCATCTACAATTAAAATTTTTTTCATTTGTTCACCTTTTTCTCTACTATTATACCAAAAAAAATAAAATAAGACATAATGCTCAATCCTAGTATTTGTCTAAACCAGCCTTTTGATAGGCTTGCCATATCTTTTGTTGCGGTTTAGCAAAGGGATAGGAACTAAACTCTTCTGGAGAGAGCCACCTTACTTCTCTCTCTATGAACTGCTGAGACTCATTAACCTTACCTGCTACAATTTGAACATGCCATTTACGATGACTAAAGACATGCTTGATTTCTTCAAAATTGTGGTCTAGCCAATCGACTTTTAAATCATAGTCCTGTTGGAAACTCTCTTTGGGACTAGGACCAAAATAGACACTTTCTTCAGAAACCTGTTGAAAAAGATCAATTTCCTCTTCTTGTGAAAAAGCATCTACTTCTATCAAGGGAAAGTGCCAAAAACCTGCCAAGAGTTTCTCGCTTTCATTTTTTTCAAGCAAGAATTTCCCATCTTGATTTTGAACCACAAGGGCCCTAAGATAGATAGGAACTGGTTTTTTCTTGGGAGCCTTAATTGGATACTTATCCATGGTGCCATTTTGATAAGCTGCACTAAATTCCTTGACAGGACTTTCTTCTGGACGTGGATTTACTGGAGACTCTATATCAGATCCTAAATCCATCAGAGCTTGATTAAAATCACCCGGTCGATTTGGATCAATTAGGATTTCCATCATAGCTTGGAATATCTTACGATTACTTGGATTTCCAATATCGTGATCAACCTCAAACAAGCGTGCTAAAACCCGCATAACATTACCATCTACAGCTGGCTCAGGCAAGTTAAAAGCAATACTAGAAATAGCTCCTGCAGTGTATGGTCCAATCCCTTTTAAATTGGAAATCCCTTCATAAGAATTGGGAAATTGTCCTTTAAAGTCAGTCATAATCTGCTGAGCTGCAGCCTGCATGTTGCGCACTCGAGAATAATAACCCAAACCTTCCCAAGCTTTCAATATGCGCTCCTCAGGAGCCTTAGCTAAACTCTCAATAGTCGGAAACCATTCCAAGAATCGTTCATAATAAGGTATGACTGTATCTACTCTGGTTTGCTGGAGCATAATTTCTGATACCCAGATATGATAAGGATTTCTACTTCTTCTCCAAGGCAAATCACGCTTATTTACATCATACCAGTCTAGCAGTTTTACTCGGAAAGAAAGAATTTTCTCCTCTGGCCACATCTTAATACCGTATTCATTCAAATCTAACATATATCTAGTATATCATAGAAGGTTCTAACTGTCTGTTTGCGAATATAACTCTTTAAGTCAATATAACAAAAACCCTTGTAAATCAAGGGCTTTCATATATATATGATGCTAATTGCCGGGATTGAACCGGCGACCTCATCCTTACCATGGATGCGCTCTG